>JBFFZZ010000116.1:0-9183 GCA_041568335.1 Candidatus Polarisedimenticolaceae bacterium
GCGCAGGAACAGGAGCTGCGGATCGCGATCGCCGGATCGGGGGATCTCTGGCGCGTCGCCGATCGGCTGGCCCAGCGCGGGGTCCCGGTGATCCTGACCACGGTGCACGCGTTACCGACGCGGCGCGACGAACCCTACGACGTGCGCTTCACCGAGGCGGAGAAACTGCGCGCGGCGGGTGTCGAGTTCTGCATCGCCGGCAACGGGAGCGGCTTCGGGGCGCCGAGCACGCGCAACCTGCCGTATCACGCGGCGACGGCGGCGGCGTTCGGGTTGCCCAAAGAAGAGGCGTTGCGTGCGGTGACGCTCTACCCGGCACGGATCCTCGGCGTGGGCGACCGGTTGGGCTCGATCGAGGTCGGCAAGTCGGCCAGCCTGATGATCACCGACGGGGACCCGCTGGAGATCGTGACGCAGGTCGAACGCGTGTTCATCGACGGGCGCGCCGCTGATCCGGGCAACAAGCACCAACGGCTGTACGAGCGCTATCGTGGCAGGCCGAGCATGGCGGCGGAATAGAGAAAGAGAAACGGCGGTCCAGAGGACCGCCGTTTCGGCGAAATAACATGCGGACCGAGGATCCCCCCACGAGACCCCCGGGCCGCACCCGGACGGGGGCCGTTAGTCCGGGATCTCAGATTCGTCGGTAGCCGTCTCGGTCTGCGGTGCTTCCACCGGCTCCGAGTCGGTCTCGGTCAACACCGCAACGACCGGTTGCTCGTCGACCGTTTCTTCTTTTGGGAGCTCGGGGATGCGACCGTCGAGACGCGCCAGGTTCAGCGCGGCGCGCTCGTGGCCGGGACTCAGCTCGACCGCGCGGGCGTAAGCCACCGCCGCCTCGTCGAGACGCCCGGCGAGCTCCAGCGCCATCCCCAGGTTGTTCTGCACGAAGCTCACGTCAGGGATGCGTTGCGCGGCCTGCTCCATGGCGGCAACGGCCTGCCCGGCTTCATTGCGCTCGATCCAGATCAGACCGACCAGGTTGTGCGCATAGCCGTTTTCAGGATCCTGTTCGAGGCTCGTCTCGAGCGCGGCCAGCGCGTTCTCCTTGTCGCCGCTGTTGTACAGCGAGCGAGCGCGCAGGAACGACGCTTCCGCGTTCTCCGGCTCGATCGAGAGCGCCTCGTCGGCGGCGGTCAGCGCGGCGTCGAACTCGCCGCGGTCGTTCTCGATACGGGACAGGTTGACGAACGGCTTGACCTGCGTCGCGTCGAGCTCGATGCTGCGGCGCATCGAGTCGGCTGCCTTGTCGGCATTGCCCGATTTCCATTGCGAAAGGGCCAGGATGTAGTGCGTCCAGGCACGATCGGGACGTGCTCCGGCCTCGGCCGTGAAGTAAGCGGCGGCCTCGTCATAACGCCCGTCCTCGTAGGCGGCGATCCCTTCGCGAACGAGGTCGGCGGAAGGATCGACGACGAACGCGGTCTCGACCGGCGCGAACGTCTCGACGCGGTCGGCGAGGGACTCTTCGGTCTTGGTGGACACCGAGCCCGTGGACGCGGGAAGCGCCGGGGTCCCGGCCGGCTCGGTGCGAACCGCCGGCATCGCGGCGATGTCCTGCGTGTCCGAGTCGCTGCGATCACCGAGGCTGGCGAGCACGGCGATGCCCGCCGCGATGACGATGATCCCGGCGGCGATCGCGAAGAGGAGTTTGCCGTCGTTGTCGTGTCTTGGCGGCTGGTTCATGGCGAATCTCCTTGTCGTGTCCCGGCCGGCGGGACGTCGTTTCCTTCGGGGGGGGTCCGGCTCAACCCGCCAGGGGCTTTTTCGTCGCCGCTGGCGCATGACAGCGGTTGCGAGTCTGATGCCAGATCGCGGCGCACGGCGGAAGGTGCGCTTTTTCAGTGGGTTAGCGGATGAAGTTCCGATCGGGGCGGGCCGGGTTGTGTGGCTTTCGTGCCGCCGGGTGTGGGAGAGCGGACACGCGGGTTTTAGCCGCCGGGCTTTTCGATCCGGTGGGCCTTGAGCTTCTTGTAGAGGTGGGAGCGCTCCAGACCGAGCTCTCGCGCGGCGTCGCTCATCTTCCAGGCGTGCCGTTCGAGGGTCTGCATCAGGAGATCGTGCTCGAGCGCGCTCATCGTCTCGCGCAGCGTCCCGCGAAGCTGCGCGGCAGGGCCGTTCGACCCGGCCTGCGCTCCGGCCAGCTGCGACTCGACATCGGCGATGCCGATCGTCTCGCCGGCGGTCAGGATGGCGAGCCGCTCGATCAGATTCCGCAGCTCGCGGACGTTTCCCGGGTAGTCGTGCCCCGTCAAGCGTCGCAACGCCTCGTCGTCGAGACGCCGGGCCGGGAGGTTGTTCTCCTCGACGACCTGTTTCAGGAAGCGCGTCGCGAGGGCCGGGACGTCGCCGAGCCGCGCGCGCAGCGGGGGCGCCGCGAGCGTCACGACCTGCAGGCGGTAGTACAGGTCCTGCCGGAACTCGCCCTGGGTCACGGCCCGGTCGAGATCCCGGTTGGTGGCGGCCAGCACGCGCACGTCCACACGCACTTCCCGCTCCGATCCGACCGGCTCGATCTCGCCGGATTCGAGCGCCCGCAACAGCTTGGCCTGCAGCTCGAGCGAGATCTCCGCCACCTCGTCGAGGAACAGCGTACCGCCGTCGGCGCGGACGAACTTGCCGCGTCGGCGCGCGGTCGCGCCCGTGAACGCCCCCTTTTCGTGACCGAACAGCTCGGACTCGAACAGGTCGCGCGGAACGGCGGCGCAGTTGACACGAACGAACGGGCCCGTCGCGCGTGGCGAGTGGGCGTGGAGCGCTCGCGCGATCAACTCCTTGCCGCTGCCGTTCTCGCCGAGGATCAGGACACGCGCCTGCGTGGGTGCGGTACGCCGGATCTGCTCGTACAGCTCGGTCATCACGGGCGAGTCGCCGATCATGTCGTACTTCTCGGCCGCTTCGCCGCGCAGTTCCTGGTTTTCCTCGAGCAGCGCGACCTGTCGCAGCGCGTTCTTGGCGGCCATCAACAACCGTTCCGCGTGCGGCGGTTTCTCGATGAAGTCGAAGGCGCCCAGCCGGACGGCTTCGACCGCGCGCTCGATGGTGCCGAACGCCGAAAGGAACACCACCGGCAACTCGTGCCCGGCGGCACGGAGCCGTTTGAGGGTCTCGAGCCCGTCGAGGTTCGGCATCTGCCAGTCGAGGAACAGGAGATCGATACCGCCGCGCTCGATCACGGCGAGCGCCTGCTCCCCGTCGGACACGGTCTCGACCGTGTAGCCCTCGAGCGACAACGTGGTCTGCAGGCTGCGCCGGATGTTGCGCTCGTCGTCGGCGACCAGGATCGTGCTCATCGCTCCCCTCTCATGGCGTGGTCAAGGGTAAACGGACCGTGACGCGGGCTCCACCCCCGGCGCGGTTCTCCGCGACGATTTCTCCGCCGTGCTCCGCGACCATGCGGTAGCTGATGGCCATCCCGAGGCCCGTTCCCGTCGACTTGGTGGTGAAGTAAGGCTCGAAGAGGCGCCGGTCGGCGTCGCCCTCGAAACCGGGTCCGGTGTCGGAGAAGCTCACCTCGGCATAGCCGTTGACGGCCTCCGTTTCGACCCGCAGCTCGCGCCTCGGGCCGGTCGCCATCGCCTCCACCGCATTGCCGATGATGTTCTTGAACACCCGAGCGATCTGGTCCCGATCGACACGTACGGCCGGGACGTCGCCGCGCAGCCGCAGGATCCTCAAGTTCGGATCGGCGGCGTACAGCTCGACGACCTCGTCGAGGAGGTGTTCGAGCGAAACGTCGGTGGGGTCGGGCACGGGGAGACGCGCGAACTCGGAGAACTCACCGACCAGCCGGCTCAGCTGATCGACCTCCTCGAGGATCGTCTGCGCGCCCTCCTCGAACAGCTCGCCGAACGACTCGCTGCGTTGCTCTCGCGCGCGCTGCAGGTTCTGCACGGTCAGCCGGATGGGTGCCAGCGGGTTCTTCACCTCGTGCGCGACGTGGCGGGCGACCTCTTGCCAGGCCGCGACCCGCTCGGCGGCCGCGGAGCGTCGGCTCTGCTGCTCGAGCGATCGCTGCAGTCGTGAGAACGAAGCGACCAACTCGTCGAACTCGTCCTTCGGGATGCCGGGGAAGTCGTAATCCTCCTTGCCGGCGGCGATCGCGTCGACGGCGCGAACGAGCTGGTCGACCGGTCGCGCGGCGCGCCGCCCCAACACCATGCCGACGAGGGCGGCGGCGAGGGCGGCGACCACGGTCAGCCCGACCCAGGCCCCGCGCAGCCGCACCCACGTGGAGCGATCGGCGCGATCGTGCCGCCCGAGAACGATCTTGCCGGCGCCCGTCGCGTCCGGCCCGCCGAAGGCGATGCTCCGCAGGCGCCAGTTGCCGACGTGGAGACCCGCCCCGCCCGCCGCCTCGAGGATCTGCGCGGTCGACGGCAATTCGACCTGCGGATCCCCGACGGGGCTCGACGTGGGGCCGATCCGCTCTTCGCTGGTCTCGAAGTCGTCCATCTCCTCGTCGGCGACCCACCAGGCCGCATCCGCCAGCGCGGCCGCATCGTCGAGCCAGTCGGTGTCGAGGAAGCGGCCGGCGACCAACGAGATCCGCTGCTGGCCGATCGGGATCGTGCGCCAGAAGAACCAGCCGGCCCGCGTGCCGTCCGGTGTGTCGATGAGCAGCCGGAAACGATCCCCGCGGGGGTACGGGGACGCGCTTTCGACGCGGTCGGGCCAGTGCAACGAGGCGATGATCTCGCCGTCGTCCCCGGCCAGCTCCAGCACATGGAAGTCGGTGCCGAGCGCGAGACGCTCGGCAAGACCGTACTCGAACGGCACCTGACGGACGAGCTGACGTAGAGCGCGGGAGTCATCCTCGATGCGTTTGATCAGAGCCTCGACCGAGCGCGTCAGGGAGTCCTTCCGTTGGCTCATGGCGTCGCGCGCCGTGCCGGCCATGCGGGCCACCGCACGCTCGGCGTTGTGGATGCGCTGCTGCTCGATCAGGTAGATACCGGCTCCGAGCGTCGAGCCGACCACCACGCCGGCCATCAGGGCTAGCTGGACGACCAGCCGGCGTGTCCGCCGCGCGGGGTTGGGTGGTTTACGCATCAGCGGTTCCACCAGATTCTCTCGAGCGCGAGCTGCCCGGTCAGCCCCGGCTCGACACCTTCGAGCTGGGCCGAGACCGCGATCCAGGCTTCCAGTCGGATCAACGGCACGACGAGGGCGCTCTCGATCAGCTTGGTCTCGGCAGCGTCCGTCAGATCTTCGCGGCGGACCCCGACGGCCGTTCCCGCCTCTTCCAGGAGCTGAAGGGCTTGCTCGCCTGCCGTTCCCGTGAGCGCCGCGAGCGACGTCAACGTCGGCACGGGATCCGTGCTCCAGCGTTGGTGCGCGACGAGCCTAAGCTCGGGCGGCTCCTCGCCCGCAGCGGTCGAGAGACGTAGCTCGAGACGATGCGCGACGAACAGCGCCTTCAGCCGTGACGCGATCGAAGCCGCCGCGCGATCGGCGGGATCGTACTGCAGGGTCAGCGCGGGACTCGACGTGGAGCTGAACGGTTGCACGATCGGCGGTGGCCATCGAGGCCCACCCGGGCGCGGCTCGAGGTTCCAGGCCGGAGTGCCGTGCCCGTCGAACAGCCGGCTGACGAGATCGACGCGGTCGACGCTCTCGGCGAACCAGCGGCGGAAATTCCGTTCGTTGGTCCAGCGTGAATCGGAATCGAAAAGGAGGACGTACGTCCGATCCCAACCCTCGGCGCGCCGCAACCGGAACCGCTCGGATTCGAGATCGAACAGGCGGGTCGCGCTGCGGCCGTAAACCGGCGTAAGGTCGACCTGGCCGAGCAGAAACAGCTCGACGGCCTCGATGCGCTGATCCGAGACGAACACCACGTGGTCGAGCAACGTTTCCGGCGCAAGACGGCTCCAGCGATCGATCCGATCGGAGGTGAACGGCGCCTCACCGTCGCGTTGGATCAACCCGTAGTACGCCAGCGCATCCCGTTCGGCGAACGACAGGGACAGGCGCAACGTTCCGCCAGGGCGCGGTTGCACCGGCGGCTCGGACGGGGCCGGTTCCGGTTCGGTCGCGAGCGACGGCGTTTCCGGCGCCGGAACCGGCTCGATCGGCGGGCTGATCGGGGGCCGCGCGCAGCCGATGTAAACCCCTGTAATCAAGATAATTAGGGCTGCGCGGCGCATCCCTTCCACCTTACACCGCCCTCGCGGCAAGGGGCAATCCGGCATGCCCGGAAAAACAATTGAAACCTCGCACCCCGCGGCTTCGTCCTTCCGGTGACGGACACGAAAAACCGAAACGTTCGTCCGGAGGACACCATGAAACGCAAATGGATCCCACTCGCCTTGCTGGCCTGCCTGGTCACCGGTACGGCGCTCGCCGGTGTGGACGGTCACTGGCTTCACGTCCGCGTCGAGGAATCGGGCGCCGACGGCGAGAAGGTCAACGTCAACATCCCGCTCTCCCTGGTCATGGCGATCATCCCCACGATCCAGACCGACGAGTTCCGCGGTGGCCGCATCAATCTCGATGCCGGTGAGATCGACGACATCGATCTGCACGCGATACTCAAGGCGTTCAGGGAGTCGCCCGACGCCGAGTACGTCACGATCGACGGTCGCGACGAATCCGTCCGCGTCTCCAAGGAACGTGGCTTCCTGCTGGTCAACGTGGACGACGACAACGACCGCGTGCGTGTGCGGCTTCCGCTGGACGTGGTCGACGCGTTGCTCGGCGGCGCTGACGACGAGCTCGATCTCCTCGCGGCTCTCGACGCGCTCGCCAGGTCCGGAGGAGGCGACATCGTGACGGTCGAATCCGACGACGAGTCGATCCGCGTCTGGATCGACACCCACGCCGGTGGCAAGTGATGCCACGCGGGGTCCAATGGGTTCTCGCGATCGCCCTAGGCTCGGTGCTCGTGGTCTCGCTGGCGGTCGGCGCGACCGTCGGGACCGTCTACAACGCCGGTAGGATCACCGTGTCGGTCCAACCGCGGGGCGGCGGCGGGATCGACGTCGCGATGCCGGCCGGAGTCGCCAACATGGCGCTCGCCGCGGTCGACCTGGTGCCCGCCGGGTCGTTCGCGCTCGACGAGTCGTCCGAGGAAGTGCTCGACATCGTCGAGCACTACCTCCCGGCGGCGCAGAAGGCACTGGACGAGCTGGCCGCGCAGCCCGACTTCGTCCTCGTCGAGGTGCAGTCGCGGGACGAGACGGTCGTCGTCCGTAAGGAAGGCCGCGCCCTGCGCGTCATCATCGACTCCGACGAGGCGAGGATCGACGTCACGGTCCCGCTGTCGACGGTCAAGGAGTTCGCCCGCTCCATCCGCCGCATCTCTCGCGACTACCGCTAGGCATCCGCTTTTTTGTACGCTGGCCTCGGGCACCCGGTGAGGCCATATTCGCTCCACCATGACGAAGTCGATCGCCTTGCCGTTCCTCGCCCTGCTGGTCGTGACGACTCCTGTCGCGGCCGAAGAAAAGAGCCGGGGCGAGCAGCTCCGGCAATGGCGCGTTCAACTGGAAGCGGCCCGCCAGGCGTGGCAGGAAAACGACGACTCGCGGGCGATCGAGATCTATGCCGCGATCCTGGCCGAGGCGGAGGCGCGTCACGAGGACGGCATGCTGGTCGCGCGCGCGGTGGACGGTCTCGCGGACGTGTACCGTGAGCAGCACCGGTTCGACCTCGCCGCGCCGCTGTACGAGCGATCGGTCGAATCCTGGACGAGGCTCCTCGGCGAGGCCCAGCCACGCCGTGGGGTCAGCCTGCACAATCTGGGCATCTGTTACGTCGAGCTGGGTGACTGGGCCGCGGCGGAACGTGTCCTCGACGGTGCGTTGGCCGTCTGGCGCAGCGCTGAGCGATACGCGGGCCGGATCGCCGAAACGCAACGGGTCCTCGACGCCGCGCTCGCCCGGCGTTCGATCCCCTGGAACGACGCACCGCGCTGACGTTACTCCGCGGCGATGACCACCTGCGCCGTCTGCGTCTCGTTCCCGATCTGCATCCTGAGCTCGACGGGCGCGTCCGGGGGTGGGCCGCTCCACTCCAGGTGGATCTTGAAGAAGCGACCGCGACCGGCTTCGGTGCGCGCGCTCAACCTGGCGTCGGCCGGGCTGAGCTTGACCTGGTCCTGACTCAAACCCTGGCGGGTCGATGCCAGCACCATCGCCGGTTGGCCGGCCACGATCCGGATCTCCCCGGAATTGAGGTTCACCGGAGGCTGAACATCGACCGCGATCTGGAGCTCGACCTCGGGCTCGCGGGTCAATCCGGTCTTGAAGTGGACCGTCGGCTTGTGATTGCCGTTCGGAGCCCCCTCTTTCAACGTCGCCCGGAGGATCCAGTCCCCGGGCCAACCGGCGGGAACCCCTTTTTCCGCGGGGTATTTCTCGGTCAGCTCCCGCACCTCGACATCGATCCACGGTACCGAGGCGCGGGCCCCGGTGATCTCGATCTCGCCGACCTCGCCGGGTTCCTGGCGGATCAGGAAGTGCGTCGCCTTCGTCATGTCGCGCCGGTTGCTGAGCAACGCCTTGTATCCCGGCTGCATCAGCACGCTGCCGACGACCCGGGCGCGGATCACGACCTGGACGCTCGCCACCGCCGGATCGTTCGTGAGGATGGAGATCCCCTTACCGACCAGACCCGTGAGGGCGGAGGTGTCCAGCTTGGCGTGAAGCTTCCCGACCTGACCGGGCGGGATCACCTCGTCGTACGAGGCGACGCTGCAGCCTCACCCGGGTTTGACCTGGAGGACCTTGAGCGGTTCGGAGCCGATGTTCTTCAGCTCGAACTCGGCCTCCACGATCGTGCCGCGGTTCACCTGACCGAAGTCCCGCTCGCGGACCTCGATGGCCAACCTCGGCCCGTCGAACACCGGCGGATCGGCCTGTGCGGCGAGCGTCCCGACGAGGACGGTCGACAGCGCCAGAAAGGCGAAAAGCCCGCCGATTGGCGACCTGCGTGCGCGGCCTCCGCTCCTGCCTATATTGAATAACGTAGCCATTTTCGAACTCTCGGCTCCTGTCGAAGCACGTCGCACGGGAGCAGGAACAGCGACCCCCATGCACCGTCACCAGAAACATCGATCGAGAATGATACGACGCGATCGCTTTCGTGCCCACGTGTCGTGGATTTCGTGTACCATGGTGGCCCACGCCCGGACGGTCCGGGCACTGCGGAAATCGTTGGCCTGCCCTGCCCCCCACACCC
>JBFFZZ010000117.1:0-9103 GCA_041568335.1 Candidatus Polarisedimenticolaceae bacterium
ATCGTCGACGTGCACCGTCTTGAGGAGGTAGCCGACGCGGCGCTCGAGCGGCAGCTGCCTCACCGCGGCGGGGCGGAACCGCAGCGCCTTGGCAATCGCGGCGTCCGCTTCGATCTTCGAGTTGCCGGGACCGTCACGGTAGACGGAGCGCGCGGCCTCCTCGCGCGTCCTGTCGTCGAGCGCGGACCACAGCCCGGCAGGGGACAACTCGTCGAGATCGAGCCGGGCCAACAGCGACATCGCCTACCTCAGGACCAGCGTTTGAAAAGCAACACTTCGCAGCCGCGGCGCCGGTACTCTACCTGATCCATCAATTCGCGCATCAGGAAGAGACCGCGACCATGATCGAGTTGGACTCGGTCGGTGCCGCGCGGGTCGGGGATCTTGCCGGGCTCGAAGCCGTTGCCCTCGTCGCGGACCAGGATCAACGTCTTGTCCGATCCGCCGTAGCAACGCACGAACACGTCCTTGGCCTCGTCCTCTTGGTTGCCGTGGATCACGGCGTTGGCGAGGGCTTCGCGCGAGGCAATCTCGAGGTCGGCTTCCTGTTTCGCCGCGCAACCGCTATCGCGCGCCACGTCGAGGATCAGCTTGACGGCCTCACCGATCGATTGACGCGTGCTGGGCAGGCTCACGCGCCGGCGGATCGGGTACGTAGACCGATCGACCGGCCAGAAGCCGTTCGTGCTCGCCCCTTCGCTCAAGCCCCCTCCGTACGAAGCGTACAGGGATAGCATAACGTCGATTTCTTCGGGGAATCCAGGTCGGATCTTGCCGGACCGCCGGGAACTGGCTAGCCTGCGCCCCATGGCCAAGGAATACTGGTTGTTCAAGTCGGACCCCGAGGACTTCGGGCTCACCGAGCTCAAGAGGTGCAAGGACAAGACGTCGTTGTGGGACGGGGTGCGCAACTACCAGGCTCGCAACCTATTGCGCGACAAGATCAAGGTCGGCGACGGCGTCCTGTTTTATCACTCCCAGGAGAAACCTCCGGCGGTCGTCGCGCTGGCCAAGGTCGTGCGCGCCGCCTACCCGGACCCCACACAGTTCGACAAGCGCTCGAAGTACTACGACCCCAAGTCGACGCCGGACAACCCGCGCTGGTTCGTCGTTGATATCCAACACGAACGGGATCTGAAACGCCCCGTCACGTTACCCGAGATTCGCGAAACCCCGGGTCTGGACAGGATGGTCCTGGTCAACCGCAGCCGGCTTTCGGTGCAGCCGGTTCGCCCCGACGAGTGGAAGATCATCGTCAAAATGGGTGGCCGGGGCTGAATCCGGCCCGTTCCCTAAAAAACGCTGGGTCAACGTTGCCGTCCCCGGCGGTCGAGTTGACTTGAGCCGGTTCTCCACGTAAAAGGGCGAACCGGTTTCCGACCCGGGGGAGTGTGCATGAGTAGCGAAACAGGTTTCTTCGGCCACCCTCGCGGCCTGGCCACGCTGTTCTTCACAGAGATGTGGGAACGCTTTTCGTACTACGGGATGCGGGCCCTGCTTCTCCTGTTCATGACCGACTCGGCCTACAAGGGTCTGGGCATGAGCAACGAACAATCCGGCGCGGTTTACGGCCTGTACACGTTCGGTGTATATGCGCTGGCGTTACCCGGCGGCTGGATCGCCGATCGTCTCATCGGGCAACGCAGGGCGGTGCTCTACGGCGGTGTCCTGATCGCGATGGGGCACTACTGTCTCGCGATCCCGTCGATCGCGACCTTCTACGCCGGACTGCTGCTGATCGTCCTGGGAACGGGCCTGTTGAAGCCCAACGTCAGCGCGATCGTCGGCGACCTTTATAAAGAGAAGGGCGCGCGCCGGGATGCCGGTTTTTCGATCTTCTACATGGGCATCAACATCGGCGCCTTCGCCGGACCGCTGCTCTGCTCCTTCGTCGGCGAGCCCGGGGAGAACGCCTTTTCCTGGGTCAACTGGCATTACGGGTTCGGTCTCGCCGGCATCGGCATGACGCTCGCGCTGGTGCAGTACGTTGCCGGGCAGAAGCACCTCATGGGCGCCGGTGAGCTCAAGGGTGACATGGCGAGCCCCGAGAACATCGCGCAAGCGAAACGGATGTTCATGCGCGGCCTGATCGTGATCGCCGCACTGATCCTCGCAATCGTGGGCCTGTCGTCGGCCGGGATCTTGCCGTTGACTCTGAGCGGTTTTGCCGAGGCCGTATTTTACGTCGTTACCGTCATTTTCATCCTCTACTTCGTCGTGACGATCGCCATCGTCTGCAAGGACAAGATCGAGAAACAAAGGGTCTTCGTCTGCATGCTGCTCGGTCTCGGTGCGGCGATGTTCTGGTCCGGGTTCGAGCAAGCCGGCTCGTCGATGAACCTCTTTGCCCGGGACTTCACGAATCGTGTGATACCCGGTGGTTACGAGGTCGGCGCCGGAGTGCTGCAGTCGGTCAACCCTCTGTTCATCATCCTGCTGGCACCGGTCGTCGGCTGGATCTGGGTCAAGCTGGGCAGCCGGAACCCCTCCATCCCGATGAAATTCGCGATCGGCCTGGCCCTCCTTGGCGTCGGGTTCTTCGTCCTGGCGTGGGGCTCGACCTATCTCGGAGAGGGCAGGGTCGGCATGCAATGGCTCGTCGTGACCTATTTCTTCCACACGGTCGGCGAATTGTGTCTCAGCCCCGTCGGGTTGAGCAGCATGACCAAGCTCGCGCCCGACCGGTTGGTCGGGCAGATGATGGGCACCTGGTTCATGGGGGCGGCGATCGGCAACCTCGTGGCCGGGCTCGTCACACGTTACATGCCCGAGGCCGACACGATGGAGGGCTTCGCCGAGCGGGGGTTGCAGCTGTTCGGGACGGTCGGCGGCGTGGCCATCGGCGCCGGGCTGATCTTCCTGGTGATCAGCCCGATCGTCAAGCGCATGTGTCACGGCGTGAATTAGCGCGCCCAACCTCTATTTCGGGAATCCACAAGGCGCGGCCTCGGCCGCGCCTTTTTCCTGGTTGCCGGGGCGATCCGGGATGACGGATCCGTACCCGACGACCGCGTAAACCCACCGAAACAGTGGATCTATCGGCGTCAGGGGAGTAAATTGACTACCAATCGAGTTCATGATTACGGGCGAATCGACAGATCGGAGGGCTCCGATGGCCAAGGAAAAGGACCACGAGGCGTTGACCGACGCCGAGCGCGAATCTCGCGAAGTCGCGGAGGCCGCGCGCGAAAAGGAGTGGAGACAGCCGAGTTTCATCCGCGAGCTGTTCCTCGGTAATTTCCGGTCCGACCTGATCCATCCGTTCCCGACCCGTTCCAATCGACCCGAGTTCATCGAATTCCGTACACGTCTCGAGCGTTTCCTGGCCGAGGAGGTCGACCCCGGAGAGATCGACCGGACGGGCGAATACCCGCAATCCGTGATCGACGGGCTCAAGAGACTGGGCGCCTTCGGGATGAAGATCCCCAAGAAGTACGGGGGGCTGGAGCTCAACCAGGTCGAGTATTCGCAGATCATGGAGTTGCTGGGCACCTACGACGGCAACCTCTCCGCGTTGCTCTCCGCCCATCAATCGATCGGCGTGCCGCAACCGCTCAAGGTGTTCGGCACCGAGGAACAGAAGCAGGAGTTCCTACCCCGTTGCGCCGCCGGCGCGATCTCGGCGTTCGCGCTGACCGAGCCGAGCGTCGGGTCGGACCCGGCGCAGCTCACGACCACCGCCGAGCTGGCCCCGGACGGTGAGCACTACGTGATCAACGGCGAGAAGCTGTGGTGCACCAACGGCACGTTGGCCGAGCTGCTGGTCGTGATGACCCGCAACCCGGAGACCAAGCGCATCAGCGCGTTCGTCGTGGACGCAGCGACACCCGGCGTCAAGATCGAGCACCGCTGCCGCTTCATGGGGCTCAAGGCGCTGGCCAACGCCGTCATCCGTTTCGAGAACGTCCGCGTGCCGAAATCCAACCTGATCGGCAAGGAAGGCCAGGGGCTCAAGATCGCCCTCGTGACCCTCAACACCGGTCGGCTGTCGCTCCCGGCGGGCGCGACGGGGAGTGCCAAGCGTTGCCTCGAGATCTGCCGTGAGTGGTCCATCGAGCGCGTGCAGTGGGGCGCGCCGATCGGCAAGCATGCGGCGATCGCCAACAAGCTCGCCGACATGGCGGCGACGACGTTCGGGATGGACTCCCTGTCGCTGCTGGCCAGCGAGATGGCCGATCGCGGCAACTACGACATCCGGCTCGAGGCCGCCGCGGCCAAGGAGTGGAACACCGTCGAGGGCTGGAAGCTCGTCGACGACACGATGCAGATCCGGGGCGGTCGTGGCTACGAGACCGAGCATTCGCTCGAGGCGCGCGGCGACGAGCCGGTCGCCGTCGAACGGATGATGCGGGACTACCGCATCAACACGATCTTCGAGGGATCCAGCGAGATCATGCATCTGTTCATGGCCCGCGAAGCGGTGGACAAGCACCTGCAGGTCGCGGGTGGGCTCGTCGACCCGCGCAAGTCGACCGGCCAGAAACTCGCGGCGCTGCCCAAGATCGCCGCGTTCTACGCCTGGTGGTACCCGACGCGCTGGATCGGCTGGGGGCGCTGGCCGCGCTACTCGGAATTCGGCGACCTCGCCCGACACATGCGGTTCGTCGAGCGCCACGCGCGCAAGCTGGCGCGCCAGTCGTTCCACGGCATGATCGTCCACGGACCCAAGCTGGAACGACGCCAGGGGTTCCTGTTCCGTCTCGTCGATATCGCCAACGAGTTGTTCGTGATGGCCGCGAGCTGTTCGCGCGCCACGCGGATGCGCTCCGAAAACCACGCCAACGCCCAGCAAGCCGCGCGGCTGGCCGATCTGTTGTGCCGCCGCTCGCGCCGGCGCGTCAAGGCCTCCTTCAAGGCGTTGTGGTCCAACGACGATCGGGCCAAGTACGTGGTCAGCAAGACGATCCTCAGCGGCGAGCAGGCGTGGCTCGAGCAGGGGCTCGTCCAGCAGGTGCGGCAGGCCAAGCCGCAAGCCGTCCCGCTCGAGCGCGAGGTTTCCGCCTGACTCCGTCCCGCGGTAGACTTCCGCGGCGATGGACCCGGCAACGCCACCCGCGGCGGCGCGACGCGCGCGGCTGCTCGAGCGATTCCCCGACGGACTGATCCTGGTTCGCGGCGCCGCCGCCGGGGGAGTCAATCCCAACTTCTTCTACCTGACGGGCTTGACCGAATCGGCGGGTGTGCTGGCCCTGAGCGCCGGGGGGTTGCGCATCTCGACCGGCAAGGATCACCCGGGGCCCGACTACCTGAGCGGGCGGCTCGTACGCCAGGTTCTCTTCTTGCCGCCCGGCGATCCGGTCGCGGCCCGCTGGGGTGAGGACGCCCGCGCGACCCACGAAGCGACCCACGAGGAGGCGATCGGCGTCGATGCCGTGCTGTCGACCGCGGAGCTCGAGACGCGACTCTCCGTCTGGCTCCAGGCGGTCCCGCAACTCGGCTACGTCCGCGCGGCGCCTGCCGCCGTGGGGGCCGACGATCCCGACACGGATTTCGTGAGCTCGATCCGCGACCGTTTTCTCAACGTCGCGCTGCGCGATGCGACCCCGGCCGTCGCGGAGCTCCGCAGCGTCAAGGACGACACCGAGCTGGACGCGATCGAACGCGCCGCCGCCGTCACCGCGGCGGGGTTCGAGAGCGTCCTGTCCTCGCTTCGACCGGGCATCATGGAGCACGAGCTGGATGCCGAGCTGGCGGCGGCCTACCGGGCCGCGGGCGCCGGCTACGCGTTCGGGCCGATCGTGGGCGCCGGAGCCAACGCGCTCAAGCTGCACTACCGTGACAACGATGGCCCGATCCGTGCCGGCGACCTCGTGCTGGTGGACAGTGGGGCCAGGCTCGACGGCTACTGCGCCGATGTCACGCGTACCTTCCCGGCCGACGGCACGTTCAACGCGCGTCAACGCGAGCTGTACGAGGCCGTGCTGGCCGCGGAGAAGGCGGCCATAGCGGCGGTGCGGACGGGCGTTACGCTCGGCGAGCTGCACGCCGTGGCGTGGAACGTGATCGACCGCGCCGGTCACGGCGACGCCTTCATCCACGGCATCGGTCATCACCTCGGGATCGAGACGCATGACGCGGGGGACATCCACCGGCCGCTGCGAGAGGGCGCGGTCATCACGATCGAGCCGGGGATCTATCTTCCCGAAGAGCAGACCGGCATCCGCATCGAGGACGACGTGCTGGTCACAACTGAGGGTGCCCGGGTCCTGACGGAGGCGATCCCGAAGACGGTCGACGCGATCGAGGCGGCCATGGCCCGGCGATGAGCGAGCTACCGGCCGGACTCGAGCCGGCCCCGGAGGTCGTTCCCCGCGACAGCGCGTCGACGATCGTGATCCGCCGCGGACCGGACGGCAGCGAGGTGTTGCTCGGCGTGCGATCGCGAAGCTCTCGTTTCATGCCCGGTCACTGGGCGTTCCCGGGAGGCGTCGTGGAAAAGCAGGATCGTGCCTACCCCGCGGACGCGTTGATCCGCTGCGCCGTGCGTGAGCTGGCCGAGGAGACCGATCTCGATCTGGAGAGCGGCGATCTGGTCGCGGCGGGTGAAAGGACCACGCCGCCTATGTTCCCGGTCCGTTTCCACACCGCGTTCTTCGTGACGGAGATCGCGGCGGGGCATCCCGGCCCCGCACCGCGCGGCGAGGAGATCGAGCGATTGCTGTTCGAGCGCCCGTCGAGCGTCCTGGCACGCTGGACCGACGGTCGGTGCTCGGTACCGCCGCCGGTGTTGCCGCTCCTGCGTGGCCTCGCCGGGTGTATCGACGAGCCGGTCGGACGGATCGCGGAAACGTTGACCGCGGTCAACGCACAGGAGCAACGTGCCCCGCGGATCGAGTTTGCGCCGGATATCTGGATGCTCCCGGTGCGCACCCTGACCATGCCCCCCGCGACCACGACCAACGTCTGGATGCCGGGTGGTGGCCGCTTCGTCGTGATCGATCCGGGTTCGACCGAACCGGAAGAGCAGGCTCGTCTGCTGGAGGTGATCGAACGGAGGCGGGCGCTCGGGCACGAGCCCGTCGCCGTGTTGCTGACCCACGAACATCAGGACCACGTCTCCGGGGCGGCGCCTCTGTGCGAGGCATTGGGCCTGCCGCTGCGCGCCCATCCGGCGACGCTGTCGTCACCAGCCGTGGCGGGGATCGATCGCCGCGAGTCGCTCGACGACGGCGAGCCGATCGATCTGGACGGACTCACCCTGCACACGAAGTACACCCCGGGGCACTCGCGCGGCCACCTCGCATTCGAGATCGTCGACCGCGCCGGGTTGATCGCCGGCGATTTGATCAGCGGGATCTCCACGATCCTCGTCGAACCCGAGGGGGGGTCGATGGGGGATTACCTGGATTCGCTCGAGCGGATGCACGCGGCGCGCTATCGCACGCTTTTTCCCGGACACGGGCCACCGCTGCCGGGCAAGGCGTTCGAAAAGCTGATCCGCCACCGCCGCGGTCGCGAGGCCGCTGTGATCGAGCAGATCGGCGCCGAACCGACACCGCTCGCGACCATTGCCCGCGGAGCTTACCGCGAGCTTCCGGAGCTGCCGCAGGCGTTGATCGAGATGCAGGCGCTGGCGCATCTCGTCGATCTCGAACGCCGCGGCGCGGTCCAACGCGTCGGCACCGATCGCGCCTGGCAGCGGACATGAGCGAGACGACCGCCGAGAAGATCGAGCGGCTCCTGCGCGAGCGATTCGACCCCACGCAGTTCGAGCTTACCGACGACAGCGCGAAGCACGCCGGCCACCCCGGCGCCACTTCGGGCGGCGGTCATTACTCCGTCGTCATCGTCTCCAACGTTTTCGAGGGGCTGAGCCGCCTGGAACGCCACCGTGCCGTTTACGGTGCCGTCGAGTCGATGATCGGCAGCGAGATCCACGCCCTGGCCATCCGCACCGTCGCTCCCTCGGAACAGGATCGTTCCTAGCCGGGATCGCCCTCACGGGTCGTGTCGGCGTCGGCGAGTCGCTCGAGGCCGGCGGTGGCCTGGGCCTGCAACCGTTCGACGGCGCGGTTGCGGATGCGCGACTCGGGCAGCGCCGAAATCGCGTCGAGCGCCGCCTGATACGCCTGCCGCGCCTGCTCGGGCCGACGTGCCTTTTCGAGGATCTCGCCACGCTGGATCAGCCAGGTCTCCTTGCGCACGGAGCGCGAGGCGATCTGGTCCACACGCGCGAGGGCGGCGTCATAACGCAGGTGATCGATCTCGAGCTCGATGGCGTAGAGCTGGAGCGTCACCGGGTGGTTCAACACCTTCAGCCCCTCATCCAGACCGGCCAACGCCTTGTCGGTGTGCTTCGGTCCCGCGGCGACCAGCGCGCGGGCGCGCTCGAGATAATACTCGGGTCGAGGGCGCCCGTTGGTGATCGACGCCAACGTCCGCGTGTACCCGTCCGCAGCCTCGAGATGTTTGCCCAGCTTCATGTACGCACGGCTGAGCAAGGCGAGGGTTTGTGTGTCGTTGGACCGTGTCGCGAGATAGGTCTCGAGCGGTTCGATCGCCTCGGCGGCGCGATCGGATTCGATCAGCATGCGGCCGAGCGCCTGGCGCACGATCACCAGCTCGGGGTCGAGCTTGAGAGCCTGTTTGTAGTCCGCCTCGGCCTGCTTCCAGTCGCGATGGATGCGATACAGCTCGCCGCGCCGGAGATACAGCGTGGCATCCGTCGGCGTCGCCGCGATCTGCTTGTCGAGCTCGGCGATCTGCTCCTCGATACCGGGGTGCGCCCGGGTGGTGACGGTCAGGAGCGTCGCGCAAACGAGCAGCACCGGAACGGCGAGCCGGGTTACGAGGAGCAAGTTTCTCATAGTCAATTAATACCGCCAGAGGGCGTGGCCTAGCAACCCGGGGGTACGGACGCGTTCGTATCGTCGCAGTCGGTTCCCGGGGTCACCCCTCCCGTTGGCGCGTCGTCTCCATAGTCGTCACCGTCGACGTCGGTCATGCAGGCGACCGGGTCGTCGTTGGGCGCGGCTCCCGGGAACGTGAACGGACCGCTGGGTCCGGAGTCCAGGCAATCCGTGTTGTCCAGCACGTAGCCGGCCGGTTGGCCACAACTCATCTGCGTGGTGCCTGGACTCCCGAAACCATCGCCATCGGCATC
>JBFFZZ010000118.1:0-9026 GCA_041568335.1 Candidatus Polarisedimenticolaceae bacterium
GCGGGACGTTGTTCCTCGACGAGATCGGGGAGATGGACCCCGGCACGCAGGCGAAGCTCTTGCGCGTGCTGGATCACAACGAGTTCATGCGCGTGGGCGGTCATCAGAGCATTCGCGTCGACGTGCGGCTGATCGCCGCGACGAACGCCGATCTGGAAGGCATGGTCGACGACGGAAGCTTCCGCCAGGACCTGTATTACCGGCTCAAAGTGGTGCGTCTCCGGGTCCCCGCGCTGCGCGAGCGAAGGCCCGATATTCCTTATCTTATCGACACTTTTCTCGACGAGCTGGCCGGTTCCAACGCCGTTCGTCGTAAGAGCGTCTCGCCCGCGGCGCTGACCGCGCTGACGGATCATGCCTGGCCCGGCAACGTGCGTGAGCTCAAGAACCTGCTCGAGAGCCTGCTCGTAACGATGGACGGCGACGAGATCGGTGTCGAGGATTTGCCACGATCGGTTCGCGGTACTCGCGCGGAGGTCGACGCGACCGAGCTCGCCGCCGGTACGACGCTCGAGCAGATGGAACGCGCGCTCATCCGCCGCACGCTCGAACATACCGGCGGCAACAGGACGCACAGCGCGGCACTGCTCGGTATCGGTGTGCGCACGCTGCAACGCAAGATGCAGGCGTACGACATTCAGATCAAACCCACCCGTCGACGGCGTCGAAAACGCGACGCGACGTAGCGTCGTAATCGCGTTTGATGTTTTTTTGGTCTTGACACAGGAATTGTGTTCTTTCATATTCGGCAATGTATGAATCAACGATCGAAGTTCGATCGAGGGAAGGAGGTGATTCAGCATGGCGAAGAGAAAAGCGAAGAGGAAGGCAACCAAGCGTAAGGCCGCGAAGCGCAAGACAACGAAGCGCAAAGCAACCAAGCGCAAGACCAAGCGCAAAGCCAAGAAGAAGGCCACCAAGAAAAAGGCGAAGCGCAAGACCAAGCGCAAGGCCAAGAAGAAAGCCACCAAGAAAAAGGCGAAGCGCAAGACCAAGCGCAAGGCCAAGAAGAAAGCCACCAGGAAGAAAGCGAAGCGCAAGGCCACCAAGAAGAAGGCGAAACGCAAGACCAAACGCAAAGCCACAAAGAAAAAGGCGAAGCGTAAGGCCAAGCGCAAAGCCACCAAGAAGAAGGCGAAGCGCAAGACCAAGCGCAGGGCCAAGAAGAAGTAACTAAATCGTCGGCTCGATAGAGCCGCAAAAAAATCTCAGGGGACGCTGACCCGGGCGTCCCCGTCTTTTTTTTGGGGAAAGAACTCCCGGCGCTTCAGTTCTCGGGCTGGTCTCGACGCTCGAGCTTCGTCGGGCCGGACACTGTCTGACGCGGTTTCGGGAGCGGCGCGGGTTGGCCGATCCGGTGGATCCGGATCGAGTCGATCTTGATCTCCTCGATGGGCCGGCCGTTCGCGAAGGCCTTCTGCTGGCTGATCTGGAAGACGACCTCTCGGCCCTCGACCACCATCCCGAAACAGGGAAAAACGCGGTTGAACCGCGGGTTTGCCGCCGCCGTCACGAAGAACTGGACCGCGCTGGGCCGCCCGTTGACCCGCGTCATCCCGAGCCGTCCGGCGTCACTGAAGTTGTACGGGCCGTAGCCCTCCTCCGGCGCGTAAAGGGGCGGCGCCCCGCGTCCGGTCCCGGTCCAGTCGCCGGCCTCGAAGAGTAGCCCCGCGCGCAGGATGTGGATCGGAAGGCCGTCGTAGTAGGGGTATTTCTGCTCTTCGCCGCTGGCATCGGTCCAGGCGAGCTCCCCCATCGCGAGGGCGGCGAAGTGCGCCACCGATTGCGGCGCCTGCTCGGGCAGGAGGCGGGCGACCACCCGGCCCAGGTCGGTCTCGATGACCGCGTAGTGGCCCGGCTTCCAGTCGGGGGCGGGCGCGAACGGGGGCGCCTCGCCGGCGGAAGGCGTGGCCCCGGCCGACAGGCAGGACGCCCACAGGATCCACCCGGTCAGGAACCCGATCCGCCGATTCATCTCGCAAGCCCCCATTTACGGGAAAAGCCCCTCGGAATCGTACGCGGGCGGCCCGAGACTCGCAACCGAACCGGTCCGTTTCCCGCGGCTTGTCCACCTATCGGCGGAAACCTATATTCGCTCCCGGTTCCAACAAAATGAGGAGTGTGGACGGTGGCCCAGCTCGACCCCCTGCTGAAAGCCCTGAAGGAACGGAACGCCAACGAGTTGATCCTGAAGGACGGCCAGCAGCCGATGTTCGGAATGGCCGACGGGCTCAAGCCGGTTTCGCCGAAATCGCTGACCCGGCCGCAGATCATCGCCCTGCTTTGCGAGCTCGCCGGCCCGGTCGAATCGCTCAAGCTGAAAGGCGGCGAGGCGATGAACTTCTCCTACGCCCTGGACGGCTCCGGTTCGTTCGAGATCGGTGTGGTGACGACCGGCGGTTTTTCCGTGACCGTGCGGCCGAAGCAAGGGGCGGTGGCCGCCGGAGACGGGGTCCCGGTGGCCGAGGTTGCGATCCCCGGAGCGGGCGCGCCGCTCTCCACCGCACCGGCGGGCGGCGAGGTCGACCCGGCGGTGGCCGAGCCGGTCGCTCCTCCGCCTGCACCCGCACCGGTTGCGGCGGTCGCGGTGGATCCGGCAACGATCCCCGACCGGCAAGCGCCGGCCGCGGTGGCCACGACCGATCCGGTCGCGGTATCACCGGCGGCGCCGAGCGTCACCGAGAATCCGGTGACCCAGCTGGCCCCGGCCCGTGCGGCGGCGGAGCAGACCCACAAGACGGAGATCGAACGTTACCTGCGCCGCATGTTCGAGATGGGCGCCAGCGACCTGCACCTGTCCGCCGAAGAGGTGCCGATGGTGCGGTTGCACGGCGAGATGATCCGGTTGGAGGGCGAGCGGCCGTTGCCCGCGAACCAGACCCAGCTGCTGCTCGATTCGATCACCCCGGATCGCAACCGCAAGGAGTTCTTCGAGTGCGCCGACACCGATTACGCCCACGAGATCCCCGGTGTATCCCGGTTTCGCGTCAACCTGTTCCGCGACCGCAAGGGTGTCGGCGGCGTCTTCCGCACGATCCCGACCGAGATCCTGACCGCCGAGCAGCTCGGCCTCCCGCCCGCGATCCTCAACCTCTGCAACCTCAACAAGGGACTGGTGCTGGTGACCGGCCCCACGGGCTCGGGTAAGTCGACGACGCTGGCCGCGATGGTCGACTACATCAACAAGACGCGCACCGACCACATCATCACGATCGAGGACCCGATCGAGTTCGTGCACCCCAACCAGAAGTGCCTGGTCAACCAGCGCGAGGTCATCACCCACACCTCCGGCTTCAAGAAGGCGCTGCGGGCGGCGCTGCGTGAAGACCCCGACATCGTCCTGGTCGGCGAGATGCGCGACCTGGAGACGATCGCGATCGCGATCGAGACCGCCGAGACGGGCCACCTGGTCTTCGGCACACTGCACACGACGACGGCGATCTCGACCGTCGATCGCATCATCGACCAGTTCCCCGCCGACCGGCAGGCCCAGATCCGCACGATGCTCGCCGAGGGGCTCCGCGGCGTGGTCGCCCAGACCCTGCTCAAGAAGATCGGCGGCGGCCGTGTGGCGGCGCTCGAGGTCCTGATCGTCACCTCGGCGATCTCGAACCTGATCCGCGAGGGCAAGACCTTCCAGATCCCCAGCCTGATGCAAACCGGTAAGAAGATCGGCATGCAGATGCTCAACGATGCGTTGATGGAGCTGGTCAAGAAGAAGGTCGTGGAGCCGGACGAGGCCTACATGAAGGCCGTCGACAAGACCAGCTTCCTATCCGCCTGCAAGTCGAACAACATCCGGATCACCCTCCCGACGGGGAAAGACGACTAGGCCGCTAGTCTTGCTTGCTCAGGTCGACCAGCTCGATCCCGAGCTGCCCGGCGACCTCGATGCTGCGCTCGTCGCGGTAAAAATCCCCGTAGTAGACCTTCGAGATTCCTGCGTTGGCGAGCAGCCGGAAGCAGTTCCAGCACGGCGACGCCGTCGTGTAGAGCTCGGCGCCGTCGATGCGCACGCCGTTCTTGGCCGCCTGGATGATCGCGTTGGCCTCGGCGTGCACCGTCGCGACGCAATGATCGTTCTCCATCAGGTGCCCGACGTCATCGCAGTGCGGCATCCCGCGGATCGAGCCGTTGTAGCCCGTCGACAGGATCGTCTTGTCGCGCACGATCACCGCTCCGACGTGCTTGCGGTCGCAGGTGGAGCGTTTCGCCGCCTCGCGCGCGATGTTCATGAAGTAGGTGTGCCAGTCGACCCGCGTCACGCCGGAGCCCTCCAGGACCGCGCGACACTACCAAAAACCGCTCTGCTCCGACAAGACGGCTCTACGAGACCAGCTTGTTTTTGGACCAGCGCGGGCTCTTGATCTCGTACTTCGCTACCTTGTAGTTCATCACGCGGGACGAGATGCCGAGGAACTTCGCGGCGTCCTTCTGGACCCAGTTGTTGATCCTCAGGGCCTCGAGGATGGCCAGTTTCTCGAGCTCGTCGAGATCGATCCCGTTGGGCGGCAGCTTGAGGTTGATCGATTGGGCGCCTTCCTGGGAGGCGGACCGGGCGCCGACGACATGCAGGTCTTCCTGGCGGACGAACGGCTGCTCGGTGAGCAGGACGGCGCGCTCCATCGCGTTCTTGAGCTCGCGGATGTTCCCGGGCCAGGTGTGGCGGTTGAGCTCGCGGACGGCGCCGGGGTCGATTCCCCGCACGTCCTTCTTGATCTCCGCTGCCGCCTCGTCGATGAAGTGCTTCGCCAGCGGGACGATGTCCTCCTTGCGCTCGCGCAGCGGCGGGATGAACAGCGAGACGACGTTGAGCCGGTAGTACAGGTCCTCGCGGAACTCGCCCTTCGCGATCGCGTCGGTCAGGTCACGGTTGGTCGCCGCGATGACACGAACGTCGACCTTGATCGTGCGGGTGCCGCCGAGACGCTCGAACTCGCGCTCCTGCAGGACGCGCAGCACCTTGGCCTGCGTCGAGTGACTCATGTTGCCGATCTCGTCGAGGAACAGCGTCCCGCCGTTGGCCAGCTCGAAGCGGCCGATGCGTTGCCTGTCGGCTCCGGTGAAGGCGCCGCGCTCGTGGCCGAACAACTCCGATTCGAGCAGGTTCTCGTGGAGCGCCGCGCAGTTCATCTTGACGAAGGGTTGGTCGTTGCGGCTCGAATTGCGATGCAACGCCTCGGCGATCAGCTCCTTGCCGACACCTGTTTCGCCCAGCACGAGCACCGTGGCGTTGGAGTGGGCCACCTTGCGGATCGTGGCGAAGATGTCCTTCATCTGCTGGCTTTCGCCGACGATGTTCTCGAACTTGGGGATCAACGACTCACGGTCGAAGGCCTCGACGCGGGCCAGCAGCTTGCGATGCTGGAGCGCCCGGTCGACCTTCATCTCGAGCTCTTCGAGGTTGAACGGCTTGAGGATGTAGTCGTAGGTCCCGGCCTGCATGGCCTCGACGGCGGACTCGATCGTGCCGTAGGCGGTCATCATCAGCACGACGGTGGATTCGTTGATCATCTTGCAGCGTTTGAGCACGTCGATGCCGTCGCTGCCGGACATCTGGTAGTCGGTCACCATGACGTCGTAGATCTCGCGTTCCAGCATGCGGATCGCTTCCTCGCCGCTGGACGCCTGGCTGACCTCCCAGCCCTGGTCCGTGAACGCCGTCGCGATCCCCTCGCGCAGGTTCTGCTCGTCCTCGACGACAAGTAGCTTCTTCATTGTTGCTGACCCTCGACCTCTGCGGTCTTTTCGAAAATCATCGGGAGTCGGACGGTGAAACGCGCGCCGCCGAGCGGCGATCGGTCCACGTCGATCAGGCCTCCATGGCTGTCGACGATCTTCTTGACCGTCGAGAGACCCACGCCGGAGCCCTGGCTCTTGGTGGTGAAGAACGGATGAAAGATCCGCTCGCAAACTTCTTCGGGGATCCCCGGGCCGTTGTCGGAGATCCGTACGACGACGAGCTCCTCGAACTCGCCCCAGGCGTCCTGATCGCTGGCGCTGGCCGGGGCCGGCACGCGCTCGATCTCGACCTCGACCCTGCCGGTGTCCCCGGCGGCCTCGGTCGCGTTGATCAGGAGGTTCTCGAACACCTGCCGCAGCTGATCCGGGTCCATGCGGAACGGGGGCAGCTGGCAGCGGCGCGCGATGAGAATCGAAACGGAAGCGCGGCGTCCCTCGGCAACACGGATCGACTCGTCGAGGACCGGCATGAGCTCCCCGGGATGGAGGTCGGAGGCCACCGGTTTGACGAACTCCAGGCTCGACGTGACGGTCGAGTCGAGGCGGCGCACCTCGTCGGTGATCTTGTCCAGCAGCCTTTTTCCGTCGGGGTCCGCGGCAAGGCGGCGACGCAGGAGCCCACAGGTCACCTCGATCGAGGCCAGCGGGTTGCGTACTTCGTGGGCCAGCCGGGCGGCCATCCCCCCGAGAGCGGCGAGCCGGTCCTTGAGCCGCTTCAGTTCCTCCGAACGCTCGATGCGGGTCAGGTCCTTGAAGAACACCGCGGCCCCGGCGACCTCGCCGTCGTCGCCGTGGACGTGCGACATGGTGAAACCGATGCGCGTGCCCTCGCGCCGTTGGGGGCCCAGGTCGAGCTCGGCGCGGTTCGGAAGGGTGGACAGATCGGCGGCCTCGCGGAGTACCCGGACGAGGTTGGGGTGATCGGCCAGCGCCGATTCGAACGGGGTCCCCTCGGGTGGCGATCGGTCGAATCCGAGGATCTCGCAGCCATGCCGGTTGATCAGCACCAGGGCGCCGTCGCCGTCGATGGCCACGACGCCGCAGCGGATCCCGCTCAACAGCCCGCGGAGGAATACCGGACCGGGGCCCGCAGGACCGCCGGGCGTATCCGGGGCCTCGGCGGTCCCCACGGCGCGTAGGGACTCCTGCTCTTCGGGCGCAGCGAAAGCGCTGCAGAGCTCCACGGATTCCACTTTCCGGTTCCTTCCGACCCCCCGTGCAAGGCAAAGTTAGGTTCCAGAAAGCCTGTATTCAAGCCGATTTGGCAGAATACTTAAAATTATTGACAGTAATTTTTACCGTGAGTAACAGGAATGTTGCGGAGTTGGGGTCCGGTCACGAAACCGTGGGTCAGAACGCGGACTCGGCGACGCGGACGGCGTTGGCCATCAACGTAAACGTGATGTTCTTTGCCGGGAGGAACGGAAAGCCGCAGCCGTCGACGAGGAAGACGTTGGAGAGGTCGCGGCTGCGACCCTGGGGATCGGTGGTCCAGGCGCCGCCCCGCTCGCACATCGGGAGCGTCCCGGCGTAGTGCACGCTGGCGCCCATCGGCCGCACGTGGGACATCCCCGGCACCACCCAGCAGCCCAGCTTGCGCAGTCCGCGGGCCACGGTCTTGAGCGTGCGCCCCAGCCGTTCGGGCTCGCCGGTAGCCGGGGCGTAACGTACGACCAGATCGCTGCGCCCGCCGTCTACGCCGGAGAGTCCGATCGTGTTTTGGGAGCGGCGGTGATCGTTGAAATTGACGTTGACGACGCCGAGGGCGGCGTGGGTCGCGCGCCCGATCTGCGTCGCCGTTCCGAGATCGAAGGGCAGGTTCTGGACCACGGGGTGCATCATCGCGGTCTTGAGGGTCGTGATCTGCCCGTGGACGTAGTCTCTGGGGTCGTCCCCTTCGATGCCCAGACCGATCAAGTGGTACTGGTAGCTGCGATCGTCGAAGGCCCGTCCGATCATGCGCCGGTTGATGAACGGGACGAGCACCTGACGGTTGTCCATCAGACCGCCGAGGGTCACCTCGCCGGCGCCGTCGCGCCGGAGCGATTCGAGCACGATCCCTGACGAGCAGAGCGTCCCGGCGGCGAGCGCGAGCGTCTCGACCGGGAAACGACGCTCCTCCGTACCGGTGATCGAACGGGTGACCAGCTCCGTCGCCCGGCCCCCCGGACCGACGACGAAATGCGACGCCAGCAGACCGCCCGCGTAGTCGAAGTTGGGATGGCGCCGGCACTCGCGGAGCGTCCAGGACGGCGTGTACAACGCGCCGATCGGACAGCCCCACAGGCAGCGGCCCAAGTAATCGCAGCCCTTGCGCTCGCCGAGATCCCGACTCAGGGTCGCCACCCGGGTACGGCCGAGGTAGCAGCGGAGCCGCCCGTTCAACCAGGTGCGCTTTTTCGCGTAACGGTTCATCAACTGCTCGGAATGGCGGTCCAGCCGCAACGGCGGCAGCAGGCCGTCGTGGAGTGGCATGAAGCGGGCCAGGTCGTCGTCCTCTCCGGTGACGCCGATCCGTCGAGCCACGATCTCGTAACCGCGCTGGAGCGCGGCGTGGTCGAACGGGAAGTCGGCGATCTCGCCGGCGTTCAGCGGGTAGCAGCCCGCCGTCCAGGCCTCGGCCAGCCCGCCCTGGGCAAACGAGAAGAGCGGTGAGAAGCCGTGGGCCCGGGGGGCGAATCCGTCGGGATGCTCGAAGATGAACCCCTTCTCGGGGGGAACGCCGTAGTACTCCTCGCCGGCATCGGGCAGCACGACGCCGCTGAAATCATCCCCGAGCAGGTGGCGTGCCGGGTCGTCGAGCCGCTCCTTGAGCTGCGTGTAGGTGGCGTCGGGGTGCACGGGATCCGGTCCGCGCTTGCCGCCGTCGACCATCGTCACGCGGTGCCCGCGCTCGAGCAGCGATTGCGCGAAATGGACGCCGCTGGCACCCGAACCGACGACGACCACGTGCTCCATCTACTCCGCCCCTCCCGAGAACCAGCGCAGCGGAGTGAACAGGATCACGCCCAGCAGCAGGCTGGCGATCGAACGCAGGCCGTAGAGCGGAAGCCGCAACAATGTGGTCGCCGGTGATCCACCGATCGGAGCATCGAGCCGGCGGTGGGAAGGCGGCGTGCACTCCAAGATCGCGAGCATCAAGACCAGCTTGCGGCGCAGCGGTCCGCGAGGATCGAACATCCTTGCGTAGGCGTCGGCCACACGGGCGCGAAAGACCCCGCGCGACGCGCTCGACACCAAACGGTGCTGGAACGGTGTTCCCGTGAAGTCCCCGGGCCGGGTCC
>JBFFZZ010000119.1:0-8938 GCA_041568335.1 Candidatus Polarisedimenticolaceae bacterium
CCGCAACTCCCTCGAGGTCATCAAGAACTACCACGAGATGCACCCCGACGACCCCCGTCCGCTCTATCTCGGGGCGGCGGCTTTTTGCGCCCTCGGTGAGAAGGAGCCGGGTCTGGAATGGCTCGCGCGCTCGCTGGCGATGGACCCCGACGATCCCGGTGTGCTCTACAACGTCGGTTGCGTGTACGCCTCGTTCGGCGAGGTGGACCAGTCGCTGGACTGTCTCGAGCGGGCCACGAGCTACCGCGAGTGGATGCAGAACGACCCCGATCTCGATTCGCTGCGCGACCATCCGCGCTTCAAGGCGATCCTGGAACGGCTCTGACCGCCGCTTAGCCCGGCGCGGGGATCCGCACTAGAATCTCGGTTCATGACGAGACGTATCGCAACCATGCTCGCTCTGGCCGTCGGGCTTGCTCCGGTCACTGCGGCCGAGACACCTTCCCTAGGCGTCTCGATCGACGAGTTGTTCAAACCCTACACCCAGGGTGATCGCCCCGGGTGCGCGGTGGGCGTGATCCGGGACGGCGAGTACGTGCACAAGGCGGGATACGGGCTCGCCAACCTGGAGCACCGGGTTCCGATTACCTCGAAGTCCGTCTTCCGCACCGGGTCCGTGTCGAAGCAGTTCACGGCGATGGCCGTCGCGCTCCTCGCCGAACGCGGCGAGCTCGATCTCGACGCCGACGTCCGTACCTACCTGCCCGATCTGATCGATTACGGTCACGAGGTCACCGTGCGGCAGATGGTGCACCACCTCG
The DNA here is from genome assembly GCA_041568335.1 of Candidatus Polarisedimenticolaceae bacterium. Lineage (GTDB taxonomy): Bacteria > Acidobacteriota > Polarisedimenticolia > Polarisedimenticolales > Polarisedimenticolaceae > WVWW01. Next base: position 762 of record JBFFZZ010000119.1, read on the forward strand.
GCGGGATGGGGGACTACGACCACAAGGCCTTCACGAAACCGAACGGCGAACCGTTCCGGTTCGGCACGTGGGACTTCTGGACGATCGAGGAGTTCTACGACGCGGTGGCGACGGCCGATCTCGTCGACCCGCCGGGTACCCGCTGGCGCTACTCCAACCTCGGCTATTTCCTGCTGAGCCAGGTGGTCGAAAAGGCGGGCGGCAGAACCCTGCGCCGGTTCGCAGAGGCGGAGATCTTCGGTCCCCTCGGGATGAAGCAGACGTTCTTCAACGACAACGTCGACGAGGTGGTGCCGCATCGTGCCGACGGCTACAAGCTCGTCGACGGCAAGTACCAGATCTTCATGACCAACCTGAGCTGGGTCGGCGACGGCGGGGTCTACACGAGCCTCGACGACTTCATCGCGTGGGACCGCAACTTCGATGACAACAAACTCGGCAAGGGCGGGGCAGCGTTGATCGAGACCATGACGACGCCGCACCCCGACGCGATCGTCGCCCGGCAAGAGAACAACGACATCAAGTACGCCTACGGCTTGATGGTCGGCGAGCGGGACGGCGAAACCATCGTCGGCCACAACGGCGGGTGGGTCGGTTTTACCAGCTCCTACATCCGCTTCCCACGGCTTTCCGTCTCCACCGTCGTGTTCTGCAACTCGGCGGACGCTCGCGCGAGCGAGCTGGGCCGGCGACTGGGCGAGATCGTCGTCGAGCACGTGAAGGGTCGACCCGGACAAGCCGCCGCGCACTAGACCATCCGTCCAAAAGAAAGGGCGAGCCGGAAGCCCGGCTCGCCCGAGATCGTGTCGTGTCGAATCGCGACTAGTTGCCCTTACAGGCCCCGTTCTTACAGTTATTGGAGCAGCAATCGGAATTGCTGCTGCACGGCGCCTTGTTGCCTCCGCAAGTGACGCAGGTCCCGGAACCCTCGTCGCAGCTCTCGCCCTGACCGCAGGGATCCCCGGTCGAATCGCAGGTGCCGGCGTTGCAGAATTCCGTGCCGTTGCAGAACACGCTGTCGTCGGGGCAGTCGGCGTTGGTCGAGCAACCCTGCGGCTGGCCGCAGCTGAACCCGCTCTCGCTACAACGTGAGTCGCCGCAATCCGGCAGATCGCCGTCGCAGCAATAGCGGCTGCTCGGGTTGCCGTTCACCTTCGAGCGACAATCCGACGGGCAGTTGTTGCAATCCTCGCCCGGTTCGCAAGCCCCGTCGCCGTCGCACGCCGGCAGATCACAGGTGTCCGTCGCCTCGTTGCAGGTCTCGCCCGCGTTGCAGGGATCCCCGGTCGACCCGCAGGTGCCGGCGTCGCAGAATTCCGTGCCGTTGCAGAACAGGCCGTCGTCGGGGCAGTCGGCGTTGGTCGAGCAACCGCCTTGCGGATCCAGGATGTCTTCCACCTCGGCGAAGTAGTCCGCCAGCGCGCCGTCGATCGTCCAGTTGTTGTTGGAATCGCAGACGTTCCCGCAGTTGAAGCCGCAGCACCCGGTGAGCTGGCCGACGATCTGGCCGCTCGAGTTGACCACCGGGGAGCCGCTGCTGCCGCCCATCGTGGCGCCCAGCTGGTCCTGGCTATAGATCCAGGCACCGCGAGGGATCCCGGAGCACGTCGGCGAACCGGTGTCGACCTGATGCTCCGAGTAGACCTGCGGTCCGAAATTGGCGTTGCTGATGCGGTAGAGGTTCGTGCCGTTGATGTTTGCGACCGGTGTATTGTTCCATCCCATGAACACGGCGCCGACGGGCGGTGCCTGGCTCAGTGTGAAGATCGTGTAGTCGCTCGAGTTGTTGGTCGCGTCGACGGTCATCCCGACCGTATCGGATGGCGGCGGCGTGCCGCCGGTGACCAGGCCGTCGGGGCAGGCGCCGTTACAGCTGCCGGTGGTGTAGTTGAACCACGTCTCCAGGTTGGAGATGCTGCTGCTGAAGCAGTGGTTGGCCGAAAGCATCAGGGGGATTTGCGAACCCGTATCGGTGTCGGCGATCAGGCCGCCCGTACAGGTGTTGACGAACTGACCGGTGATCCACTCGAGTTTGGCCACTCCGGCTTTCGCATCGTTCACGGCGTTATTCGTGCCGCCACACTGGGCATCCACCAGGCAGGACGCGTTGTCCGAACACGGCCAGCTGTCATGGTTACGAAGGTCCACCGTCGGGCGCCCACGGACGTGCGCGATTTCGGAGACCCTGAAGGCGGTCCGGCCCTTGTTGATGTGCGGGCGGTTCCCCTTGTAAGTGAGCATCACGGTCGCCGTCTCGCCGACGATCGTGCGCGACCAGAAGTCGCCGTTTCCGTTCCGGCCACGGGCGACGTACGGTCCGTCGGCCTGGCCGTTGTCACCCAGCACGTAGAGCTCGGTGTTTCCGGGGACCGAAAAGTCCTCGATATGCAACCGAATTGCCTGGGCGCCGGGTGAGGTGATCGTGGCGGCCCAGACGAATTTTCCTCCGGTGCGGTCTTCGAGCACGCCACGCTGGAAGTCGTCTGCTCCGATCGGCTTGCCGACGACCTCCGAAATCCGTTTCACGATGCCGATACGGAGCGGCACGCGACCGGTCGTTCCGGGGTTGTCGACCGCATCCCGATCCGCGTCGGTGAGGTCCACGTAAATGGGGGTGGCGTCGTGACCTCGAGGAAGGCCGGCGGAAACCTCGGCGTGGATCGCTCGCATGTTCGCGATCCGGTCATCCTTCGTCAATCCGCCCTGAACAGGTTCGGGAGCTTTCTGTCCCGCCAAAGCGGGTACGCTACCTACCGCAAGCAGTAGGGCAATGGCAATCGCCAGTCGACCGGGAACTCTCGTCATCTAACGTCCTCCGTTGGGATGGGAGTGTGGACAGACAGGGGTGGCGACGCACATCCGTGCCGTTACGGTGGACCGCCCCGGAATGGAAACACGATGCCCCCCAGCTAACGTGTTTCGGCAGCCGCGAACCCCCAGTCGGCCGGTCTCGTTCTCGCTGCTGCCGGTTCGCCGGATCGTAACACGGCCAGCGGCCCGATCGGCCGCGACTATGGTCCAGATTCGGCCATAAATATGAGATTACAAGTCTTTACGACGTAAACGACCCTTCCCGGTGCATTCTTGAAAGAAGATGGAGGGTGCGCGGATGAGCAACTACGACCGTCGAGAGTTCCTGGGTAAGGTCGGTGTCGGCATGCTGGTGTCCGCCGGAGGGTGGGCGGTCGCCGATGAGCTCGACCTCATCAAGCTCGTCTACGCCGACGAGACGGATCGTCTCTCGTTCGGCAAGCTGGAACCGCTGGTCGCCCTGATGCAGGAAACGCAGGCCGACGCGTTGATGCCCCGGCTGAAGGTCCAGCTCGAATCCGGTGTCGATCTGCCGACGCTCGCCACGGCCGCGGCGCTCGCCAACGCGCGAACCTTCGGCGGGCAGGACTACACGGGATACCACTGCTTCATGGCGATCGTTCCCGCCTTGGCGATGGCCCGGCGGCTGCCCGGCAACGAGGCGGCGCTACCTATCTTCAAGGTGCTGCACCGCAATGCACGGCGCATCCAGGCGCAAGGTGGCCGCCGCGACGAGGTTCTCCGACGGGTCGAGCCGGCCGCGGCCATCGAGGGAAACGCCCGCGACCGGTTGCTCGCGGCGGGGCGCAAAGGTGAATTCGCGTCCGCCGAGGCCACGTTCGCCAAGGTCGCGGCGCTCGGTCCGCAAGCGGCCTACGCCTCGCTGCAGCCGCTCGTGCGCGACAACATCGACGTGCATCAGGTCGTGCTGGCCTTCCGCTCCTGGGACATGCTGCGCCTGGCTGGCGAGGAGAACGCCCAGGTGCTGCTCCGTCAGGTGCTTCGCCACTGCATCGATCGCGACGAGGGTCGCCGGCGACGCGGGCATCGGGCACCGGCCATACGCGAGCTGCTTCCCGAGTTGATCGAGGCCCACGGTCTCGATCGGAACGTCGCGGAGAAGAAAGGCCTCTCGCCGGTGGAGCTCGAGAAGACGGCCCAGGTGATCTTCGCCTCGGATCGGAACGACGCCGCGCGCCACGTCGCGACCCTCCTCGGTCAGGGTGTCTCCCGCGCCGATATCGGTGAAGCTCTCTCGATCGCCTCCGTGCGGTTGTTGCTGCACGATCCCGGTCGCTCGAGCGGTTCCGGCGACAAACCGCGGGGCAGCGTTCACGGCGCTTCGGTCGGCGTGCACGCGGCCGATTCGGCCAACGCGTGGCGTGGCATCGCGGACGCGACCGAGCCCTCGAACGCGAACGCCTGCTTGGTGACCGCCGCCTGGCACACCGCGGGTCAGTCGGGCCACATGAGCAAGTCGACGCCGCACCACGCGGCCGCTCGCGAGACCGCGAACGAGATCCCGCACGACAAGCTGCTCGGCGCCATCGCGGAAGCGATGCGCGGCAGGGATCAGCAGCTCTCCGGCGCCCTGGCGGAGCGCTACGGCAAGATCGGTGGCGATCCCGACCGCCTGATCGCGACGCTGATCGAGCCCGCCGTCCGGTTCGACGGGGCGCTGCACCACGAGAAGTACTTCCTCACGGCGACGGAGGAGTTCGCCCGGACACGCCCCGAGGCGCGTTGGGATCACCTCGTCGCGCTGACGCGGGTCATGGCGAGCGGCTACGGCTACGAGGCCCCCGGCCTCGATCTGTCGCGGCGCGTTCTCGCCGGTTGAGGGGCAGCTCGCCGCTCGAAACCGAGGCACAATCGGCCCGCGGGAGTAAGGGCTTGACAACCGTCCCCCACTAGAGTTTGCTTGGCCGATTTTTCTTATCTCAAAGGGGGACGGGCGGAGCCATTCCAATTACAGGGTGAGGGCATTCGGCCGCCCCGACCGGAGGGGGATCTATGCAGGTGAAGGCTCGAAGATGCTTTGTGTTCTTGCTCTGTTGCGCGATTTCGCTCGGCGTGGTCTTCGCCGACGGGAACGGCGACGGTAAACGCGTCGGACCCCAGCAGGCGACCCGCGGCATCACGGTCGAAGAGTACTTCGCGACTCAGGCCGACCTCCACGCCTGGCTGATCGGACAGACGCCCGCGAGCGTGCTGTCCAATCCTATTTCCGTCCAGCTGACGGAGGCCGAGCTGACCGAGGTGGATACCGTCGACCCCACCGCCCGCGGCCCGCTGAAGGTCGGACTCGTCAAGCAGCTCGAGGAACCGGTCGTCGTGAATTGCGAGAATACCGGCCGCGGGCAGCGACGGACGACCTGTAGCGGGGACGGGGTCTTCAAGATGACCAGGGACGGCGGTTTCGTGTGGGCGCGATCCGTCACGTCGCCCGGGGCCCACGGCATCCGCGTTCACGTCAACGGCTTCAACCTCCCCTCCGATGCCGACCTCTACTTCTACAACCTCGACGGCGAGGCGTACGGGCCGTTCCAAAACAGCGGACCGAACGACGACGGGGACCTCTGGCTGCCGTCCGTCATGTCCGACACGGGGATCCTGCTCGTGAGGCATTTCGGCCCCGGCGCTCGCGCCGACATCTCGGATGTTTCCCTGAGCGTCACCGAGGTCGGCCATATCGGCAAGTCGTTCATCGGGGGCGAGGCGGCGAGCACGCGCGGCCCCAACGACCTGTGCCCGTACAACGCAAGCTGCGTACAGAACGCGAGCTGCCAGAGCAGCGGACCGGCGACAGCGGCTGAAAGCGCCGCCGCCAAAATGCTCTGGATCGCCGGATGCTGCATCAACATCTGCAGCGGCGGGCTGATCGCCGACACCGACGCCAGCAGTGAGATCCCTTATTTCCTCACGGCGAACCACTGTCTCAGCGGCAACAACGCGGCGTCGAACCTCGAGGCTTTCTTCCAGTACACGATGCCATGCGGCGGCAGTTGCCCGGCCGGCTCGTTCGATCCCGCACCCGTCACGACGAAGACGTTGGGTGCCAGTGTGGTCGAGACGAATCGCAAGGGCGACTACACATTGCTTCAGCTGAGCCAGAACCCGCCGTCCGGAAGCGTCTACCTCGGTTGGAACAGCAGCCCGATCGCATTCAGCGGCGGAGCCGCGTTGCACCGTATCAGCCACCCGTCCGGTGCGCCGCAGGCGTACTCCGAGCATGCCGTCGACACGAACATCGGGACTTGCCTCAATACCCCACGTGGCCAGTTCATCTACAGCGACGACGTGTTCGGCGCGACGGAAGGGGGCAGCAGCGGCGCGCCGGTCGTCAACGCCAGCGGCGAGATCGTCGGTCAGTTGACCGGCTGCTGTCCCGTCGGGGGCGGCAACTGCAACGACGTGTGCGACAACAACAACCACACGATCGACGGGGCGTTCGCATTTTACTTTTCGGACGTCGAGCCGTTCCTCGACCCGTCCCCGTGCACGCCCACGACGGCGAGCTGCACCGACGGGGTGGACAACGACTGCGACGGCGTCACGGATTGCGACGACACCAACGGAGGGGCCGAGGATTGCTCGACCGATCCGGCCTGCGACGACCCCGGCTGCGTCAACCCCGGTGGCGCTCCGCCCGGAGCCTCCTGCTCGAGCGACGGTGATTGCTGCTCGAACAAGTGCAAGGGGCCGCCCAGCAACAAGACCTGTCGCTGATCAGGCATTCGATGGAGTCGAGAGGGGGCCTTCCGGCCCCCTCTTCATCATGACCGCTGCCTACTCTTCGGGCAGGTAATCGAGCGGGGAGACCGCGGTCAGCTCCGGGTGCTGGTCCACGAACGCTTTGAGGTGCGCCCGGTGACCGGAGCCGTAGATCACGAGGATCCGTTCGTCGTCGCTTTCGATCAGTCGAAGGATGTTGGCGAAGATCAGCAGGTTGCGTCGGTACCACTGTGCGACCATCTCCGCGCCCGCGGGGTTGTCGTTCGAGCCCAGCCCGGCCATCAACAGGTACGGGCCGTTGCCCTCGTCGAAGATCCGACCGTTGTGGTGCCGGAGCGACTCGCCGATGGATAGATCCGGCCCTTGCATGGCGGTGGCGATCTCCATGATGCTCTCGCGCTCCTGCGCCAGCCGCGCCAGGAGCTTGTCCTGGCCCGCCCGTCCGCCGGCGGCAAACGCAGCGTCAAAGTCGAGATCGACGGAGACATCGACCGCGTAGAGCCGGTCGTGGCCGGCCGCCGCGGCCAAGCGCATGCCCAGCTGCTGGCGCTCGTTCCGCGTGAGCTCGTGTTCGCCCCGGCGCCACGCGGCGTAGGTCGCGTTCAAGGAAGCCTCGTGCCCCGGAGTCAACTCGACCGCGATCTTGGTCGGCTTGAATTCCGCAAGACCGTCGACGACCGCCTGGATCTCCGCCTGACGCTTTTTCGTCAACACGTCGTCGGTCTCGACGTTGATCAGATCCCGACCCGGATTGTCGAAGTGAAACGTCCCGAGGACCATCACCTCCGCCGCGTCAGCGCTGCCGAGACCGAGCACAAGGAGCAGACCCGCAACGCAGGACGTCCCAGTTCGCATACTCTCCCCCTTCGGTTACGATTCTTGAGACGCAGGGGCACCGGTCCGGGTTCCCTCCAACCGTCACCGGGTACAATCCCCGAGAACGAGAATCGAGGGACTTCAAGATGAACAGACGAACTCGACTCGCGCTGCTTTGCTCGGTGCTCGGCCTGGCCGCGGCGGCCGTCGCCGCGGACGAGATCCTCGTCGTGGGAGGGGAGGGGGCCAACTGCAACGAGGATCCGCAGTGCATCAACCGCATCCACCCCGACATCCCGATGACGGCCACGGCGAAACCCGGGCAGCGCATCCTGCTGAGGACGCGCAACGCCAGCGATTTCAACCTCGATCCGGCCGCCCCGCCCGATCCCCGTGCGGGCGACCCGCAGTTCGGGACCGTCCATCCGCTGACCGGTCCGATCCGTATCGAAGGCGCGAAGGCCGGCGACGTGCTCGCCGTGACGCTGCTCAACATCGATCCCGGCCCGTTCGGTTTCACGCTGATCACGGAAAGCGGGTTTGTCAGCGACGAGATCGAGGGGCCGAATCGCATCGTCTGGCGACTCGACCGGCACGCCGCGGTGACCGAGGCCATCCCGCGGGTGCGCATCCCGAACGGCAGCTTCCCGGGGGTCATCACGGTGCTCCCGGGTCCCGAGCAGCACGCCGAGATGCTCGCGCGCGAGGCGCAGCTCGCGGCCGCCGGAGGCGCGGTGCGCCTACCGCATGCGACCCACGCCAGCCCGGCGGCGGTCTGCGGGCCCGACGGCAGCGCCAAGGACGCCTGCCTGCGC
>JBFFZZ010000120.1:0-8816 GCA_041568335.1 Candidatus Polarisedimenticolaceae bacterium
CGAAAACGGCGACGAGCAGAACGAGCAGGAATACCTGGTCAAACGACATGGGTCGGTAGTCTAGCCGAACGGTGGCCGTCGATCAGGTGGCTCCATCAGACGCGGTCGGCGAGCCGTTCCATCACTTTTTCGTAGCGCGGATGGTCGCGAAGCGGGTCCAGATCGGAATCGTTTTCGATCCAGCGCCGATGCCCGAAACCGTGGACGAGGGCCTTGTCGAGGTAGTCGATCGCGTCGTCGAGCGCTCCGGCCTGGGCGAACGCGCAGGCCGCGTTGAACAAAACCGTCGGTTCCTCGGGCTCCAGCTCGATCGCCTGGCGGGCGAGAGTCAACCCGCGATCGCGATCCCCCGCCTGAACCCAGCGACCCGACGCCAGGTAGAGCGCGCGTACATCGTCCGGATTGAGCTGCAGGTGCCGCTCGACGATCTCGAGCCCCCGCTGTCCGGCACGCCGGCTCTTCTCTTCCCGGCCCAGAGCGGAGTAGACCTGCGGCAGCAGCAACGCGGCCTGATAGTCCTCCGGCCGCACCTCGACCGCCCGCTCGAACAGTCTCGCCGCCTTTTCGAGGCGCCCGCGGGCAAGGCAATCGCGCGCGAAGAAGTAATAGGCCTCGAACAGACGCGGGTTCAGGCGCAGCGCCGTCTCGAAGTGCTTCTCTGCGGCATCGGCGCAGTCCTCGCACCACGTGAGCGCCAGACCCAGGGATGCGTGCGCCTCGGCGAGTTCGGGGCTCAGCTCGACGGCGCGACGGCTGGCGGTCTCGGCGCCGCGAATGAACTCGTCTCGCTGCTCGTACCACAGGTAGAGAAAGGCGAAACAATCCGCGAGGCCGCAGTGGGCCAGGGCGTACTCGGGATCGATCTCGATCGCGCGCTCGAACATCTCGCGGCTGAACTCCAGGTTGCGCCGGGTCAGCTTGTAGAAGAACCGTCGGCCCCGCAGGTAGTGCTCGTAAGCTTCCAGTTGCCGCGCCTTGGGTTTGCTGAGCGCCTTGCGCTCGGTCGGGGTGAGCGCGATCTTCAGCGCCCCGACGACGCGGCGGGCGATCTCGTCCTGGATCTCGAAAATGTCCTGCATCTCGCGGTCATACCGCTCCGACCAGAGTTGGTAGCCATCCGAGGCGTTGACGAGCTGAACCGTGACCCGAACCCGGTTGCCCGACTTACGCACGCTACCTTCGAGCAGCGTCGTGACACCGAGCTGGAGTGCGATCTCCCGGCTGTCGATACCCTGCCGGCTGAAACGGAAGGTCGACCCGCGCGAGGCGACCCGCAACCCCTCGATGCTGGTCAGCGCGGTGAGGATCTCCTCGGCGATTCCCTCGCAGAAGTACTCCTGATCCTTCTCGGAGCTCAGGTCGGCGAAGGGCAAGACCGCGATCGAACGCACCGACTTTCCGCTGCGCGCCTCGTTGCGGATCTCCTCCAGCTGGTTCAGCACGTCCCGCGCGGTCTGGACGCGCTGGTCCGGATCCTTCGCGAGACAGCGATGGATCAACCGCGCCAGCGGCTCCGGGACGTCGGAACAGCGCTCGTGCGCCAGCGGCGCGTCGTCGCGGAGGATGGCGGAAATCAGATCGGCGGGGCGGTCGGCGTTGAAAGGAACGCTTCCCAGGAGCATCTCGTGCAGAACGACGCCGACGGCGAAGATGTCCGCCCGTGCATCGATCGGCTCGCCACGAAGTTGTTCGGGGGACATGTACTGCATCGTTCCCTGAATGCGCGTCTCCAGCGTGACCGTCGGCGAATCGTCGGGCAGCGTGACGTTCTCGGTGGTGGGCATCAGTCGGGCCAGACCGAAGTCCATGATCTTCATCTGGCCGTCTTCGTTGACGATCACGTTGGCCGGCTTGAGATCGCCATGCAGGATGCCGCGCTCGTGCGCCGCGATGACGGCGCGGAGCAGAAGTCCCGCCATGTTGTAAAACGTCCCCATCGACAAACCGCCCTCGGGGATGATCCGGTCGAGGGACTTGCCCTCGACCAGCTCCATCACGAGCAGCGCCGTATCGTCGACCTCCTCGACCGCGTGGATGGTGACGATATTGGGGTGGTTGAGCGCGGCGACGGCGCGGGCCTCGTGACGCAACCGGGCCATGCGTTCGCGACCGTCGGCGTGGTCGTCACGCAGGACCTTGAGGGCCACCGGGCGGTCGAGGCGAGAATCCACGGCCTTCCAGACCACGCCCATCCCGCCTTCGCCGACCTTCTCGATTAAGCGGTAATGGAGTAGCTCTTGCCCGGCCGCCAGCGCCATGAACGTCTCCCGCGGATGACCCTAGTTTAGCGCGCCCACGCCAAGTGCCTCACCTGCGACCGTCCGGACCGAGGCCCGACTCCGGCGCGTTGGCGAGAACGCTCGATGAGGCCTGGAAGCGAGTCGCCGGAGGATAGTCCGGGACGAGCGGGATTTTTCACGGGACGAGCGGGCGTCTTTCTGTTGCCAACCGTCGCATCGGCGTAATCTAAGCCAATGCACACCGCCGTTCGCTGGACGCTGATCAGCGCCGGCTGGTTGGTCTGGGGATTGTTCAACGCCTCGCGCTTGCGCATCCAGATCCCCGACTCGAACTGGCCGATGGTGCTCGACTACGCGATGCCCGACGCGATCGTCTGGGCCATCCTGACCCCGCTGGTCGTGTTCCTGGCGCGGCGCTTCCCGGTGCACCCCGACAATCTCGCCAGTCGCTTACCGCTCCATCTCGCGTTCGCGTTTCTGCTCGCGGTGCTCCACACGACTCTCGACGCCTCCCAAAACTTCATCTTCGGAACAAGCCTGTCGTTCGAGGCGCTGTTCTCCAAGATCTTCCGCCACACGGTTCACCTCAACGTGCTCGTCTACGTCGTGATCGTCACCCTGTACCAGTACCTGCGGCATTACTGGAAGACAAGGGAGGAGGAACGCAACAACGCCCGTTTGAGAGAGCAGTTGTCCGCGGCCCGTCTGGCTTCGCTGGAGGCGCAGCTACGACCGCACTTCCTCTTCAACACGTTGCACACGATCTCGGGGCTGATGGAAACCGACCCGCGTGCCGGGCGGCAGGTGGTTTGTCGGCTCTCCGAGTTGTTGCGGGCGAGCCTGCAGAGCGGCGAGCAGCACGAGGTGTCCGTCGAAAGGGAGCTGGACCACGTCCGTGCCTACCTCGAGATCGAACGGATCCGGTTCGCCGGCCGGCTCGAAACGAACGTACGCAGTGACGCCGAGACGCTGGGTTGCGCGGTGCCGAGCTTCATCCTCCAGCCGATCGTCGAGAACGCTATCCGGCACGGCGTGTCGGACAGCAGCGAGCCGGCGAGCGTGGACGTCTCGGCGACCTGTCGTAACGGTCACGTGGAGCTCTGCGTGCGTGACAGCGGGCCCGGCCCGCGGGGCGACACCGGCTCCGGGATCGGCCTATCGAACACGCGGGCCCGGTTGCGCGAGCTCTACGGCGACGAAGGGCGCATCGAGCTGGGCTGCGGAGATCGAGGTGGCGCCGTGGTCACCATCACGCTCCCGCGGCGAGAGGCGACATGAAAACGATCCGTGTGTTGATCGCCGACGACGAGGCGGTTGCGCGCGACTTGCTTCGGTCGATGCTCCGCGAGCATCCCGGCGTCGAGATCGTCGCCGAGTGCGCCGACGGGTGCGCCGCGCTGCAGGCGATCCGCCGAAAGCGGCCCGATGTCGCCCTGCTCGACATCCGGATGCCCGAGCTCAACGGTCTCGAGGTCGCGGGGAGCCTGGAGCCGGCGGAGGCTCCGGAGATCGTCTTCGTAACCGCCTACGACAAGTTCGCGGTCGACGCGTTCGATCTTCATGCCTTGGACTACCTGCTCAAGCCGTTCGACGAACGGCGATTGAGTCGAGCGCTCGATCGTGTTCGCGAGAGATTGTCGGAGAAGCGGTCGGCGGACGCTTCGCAGCGCCTGGATGCGTTCCTTTCGCGGTTGGACGACATCGGCCGGCCACTCGAGCGCGTGGCCGTCAAGCGAGGGACGGAGACCGTCGTCGTGCGGTTTCGCGATGTGGATTGGATCGAGTCCGAGGCGAACTATGTACGGCTTCACGGTGGAGCCGATTCATTTCTCTTACGCTCGACTCTTTCCGGGCTCGAAGCGCGGCTGGACAGACGCCGTTTTGTTCGCATTCACCGTGGAGTGATCGTCAACGTCGATCGCATCGACCGAATGTTTCCGCAAGGGCACGGCGACTATCGTGTCCGATTGCAGGACGGGACCGAACTGAGGCTCAGCCGCCGCTTCAAGGACCGGTTGGATCGGCAACTCGGGTCTGCTCGCTAGCCCGCGGGAGCAACGTTTCGAGAACGCGGTCCAACCGGGCCGCCCAGCTGCCCCATCCGGGACCGGCGGCGATCTCGCCGCCCACGACATGAACTCCTCTCCCGGCCACCAGCTCGTGGATGGCACGTGCGCCGGCTCGTTCGTCGACGTGCTCGTCCAGGATGCGCGGCTCGTAACGGCTCCATTCCATGAAGCCAACAGTCGGGTTCGAGGGCGCGGCGGCGACCAGCTTGATGTCCTCGGGGTCGAGGTACGGCGACTGCACGGAAAACCGCTGGAAGATCTCGGGTGCGGTAAACGCCAGAATGAGAGCGGCCGCCGCATCATCGGCGGCACCCAGCACGGCTCGCGTGCCATTGGTTCTGTAACGCTCCTCGATGACGGGCAGGATATCCCGCTGGACCATCCTGGCGTAGTCATCGCCTCCCATCCGATCGCGTGAGCCCGAGTGATACGGCACGAAAACGGCGATCGCCTCGGCGCAGCGACGGCCCATGAGGCGATCCAACGCCGTGCGGGCGTTCCCGTGCTCGAGCCAACCGTGGCCTCCGAGAACGTAAAGGGTCGGGTACGCTCCGCCTTCGTCGTATCTTATCGGAAGGTAAACCTGCAGCTCGCGACGGGTGCTGGCCTCATTGCTTTCAAACGGTACTTGCTCGATACGCCCCGCGGCGCTCTCCCCCGGCTTCAGGTGGATCGGATCCTCCCACCCGGGCAGTTCCAGGACCGACTCGACTTCAGGATCGGGATACCCCAGCGAGCGCGGATTGCCGCCGATCTCCACGACGGGTGAGGCGTGGTGGGAGTTAAGCGGATCGGGGAGCGCATGTTCGAGATCCACGAGAAACGAGTACTGCCAGCGCGAGCCCTCGGTGTAGGGGTAACTTCGGTAGAACAGGTCGGTTCCCGGTACTCGCCGCATTGCTTCGGGCACGTTGCGATCCTCGGTCATGTCACCGATCACCGCGACATCCTCTGCCACCCCACGGAAGACAAACACCACTTGATCTCCATCGATGAACGGCACAGATTTCTTTTCTTTCCACCACGCGTCGATCACTTGGCCGGGACGTTCCGAGCGACGCGATCGGTCGATAAGAGCGGCGAACTCCCCTTTGGGGGTGTCCACCGACATCCCACCGGCGCTCTTTCCCCGCGATGCCGTGTGGATCGCGACGGCGGCGATGCTCGACGTGTTGCGGACGTAGACCCGGCCGGCGGCGAACGTCGGAGAGGTAAACCCGCCACGCTCGGCGGCCCGGACACGGGCTTTCTCGTCGTAACCGTCGCGTGTCGCGGTTGCGATGACGACGTCGCCGTTGGTGGCGAACAGCACCAGATGGTCGCCGACCAGGATCATCCCCCGGGCCCCGGGTTCACGCGATTTCCACAGCCGCTCGCCGGTGGCGGTGTCGACGGCAACCAGAAAGATGCCGGACAGGCCGAAGATTGCTCCGTCATGCTCGCCCGGAATGGCGTACGAGTCCTTCAACTCGGTGGAGTGCCAAACCTCGGTCAGCGGCGGCTCACGATCAGGATCGACCGAGTAGAGAGAAGCCCGATCCTGGTAGAGGAGGAGCAACCGGTCCCGTCCGATCGGCGCGGCGAGCGGATAGGCCAGGTCTCGCGCCCCGGGGCGGTGCGTGAACTCGAACGCCACCTTCCCCGTTTTCGGATCAAACGAGCGTAACGCGGCGGTGTCGATGGAGAGCGGTCCAGGAAGAGCGTCGACGCGAACCGGGTTTTGATAGTCGACCCACCCTCCGCGTAGAGTCCAGAGTGGCTCGCCCGTTTCGGGATCGAATGCCATCCCGGAGCGCCCGTCGCGGGTCCCGAACGGTACGAACAGGGCGTCGCCGGTCATGATCGGAGAGGCGCCGAACCCGTACCAGGGCACGCGCGCGCCGTGCGCCTCCACGAGGCCGACGGACCACAGCTCGGTGCCCGTCGCCAGATCGAGCGCGACGAGAAGCGCATCGGGCCCCGTCACGAAGATCCGATCGGCGGAGATCAACGGTGTGGACGATGGCCCGTTCTCGGAGCCGTGCCGTCCCGGATAGGTCGGCCCCAGCGAATGGGTCCAACGTTCCCGTCCGCTGGCCGCGTCGAAGACACCGACCCGGTCGTTCACACCGTCCGAGTAGAGTGTGGCGACGATACCGTCGGACACGCTGATCCCGGAATAGCCCGATCCCAACTCACGCTCCCAGACGAGTCGTAGGTCGAACGGTCCCTCCCAGGGGGATTCCGCCGCGACCGGCGTCAGGGCGAGCACGAAGAGGATGCAAAGCGGGGCAGATCGACGCATGGGAACCTCCTGCATCGGATGCTAGGCCCTTGCGACGGATCCGAGCCGCTTTTGGGACAAGCGGCCTCCGGTTCGTGACGAGCGGGACCTCTAGCGGAGACTCTTGATGTATTCGGCCAGCGCTCGGGCATCTTCCGGCGTCACGAGACCATCGTAGCTGGGCATGGCCGCATCGCCGTATCCGGCAACCTTTTTGGCCTCCGGTCGGAGGATCGATTCGACCAGGTACGCATCGTCGATGGGAACGACGCGGCCGTCGTCGAGCTCGACGCTCGTGCCGTAAATACCCAGCAGACTGGGACCGATGATCCGTTCGCCGTCCAACGAGTGACAGGCGTAACAGCCGTTGTCCTGGAACAGCGCCGCGCCTGCGGCCGTGTCGCCGACCGCCGCGGAGGAAAGACGGGAGGTTTCGGAGTTCGCCAACGACGCACCCGTCGTCGCTCGGCTGACGACGAACTCGGTCTCGGGGTATTCCCAGCCGGTGAACCCCCAGATCACGATCGCGGTGAGCGCGGTGACCAGCAGGAGTCGCTCCCGTGGTCCGAGAGAGGGTCCGCTGGCCCCGTGAGGCCGGGTCGGGGTCAACCATCGAGGCAAGCGATCGGTGAGGTCGAAGACGCTCATGGGGCTCTCCGTTCGAGTAAGATCCCGTTGATTGGAGAGTTCGTCGTTCGACCGCCTCCGGATTCAGGAGCTCGAGACGTTGCGGACCGATTGCTCCGTTTTGAATCCGTTTTTTGGCGGTCGGCGAACATCCTGACGGGTCCGCCGGCGTGGACTGCGCGAGACTGGAGAGCGGACGATGCGGGGAAACGGGACATGAGGATTGCGATCATCGGGGCCGGCATCTCCGTCCAACCCGCGGCCTACGTTGTGCGACGGCGGCACGAGGTCACCACGTTCCATCGGAGCGGCTTCGTACCGCAGACTTGAGGCCGGCATGGATGCCCTGCTGATACGAATCGCAGAAACCGGGTGGGTCCCCGACGCCTGGGTACGGATGGGGATCCGTCGGCTCCTGCTAAGGCGGCTGTCGACCGAGGTTCGCAAGGCCGCCGCGGGCGACTCGAGCCGCCTGTTGACCGAGGATCTCAGGCGGGGACCGATCGCGGTGGAGACCTGGGAGGCCAACCGCCAGCACTACGAGCTGCCCCCGGCGTTCTTTCGCCTGATGCTCGGGCCGCACCTCAAGTACAGCTCTTGCCACTGGTCGTCGCCCGATCAGACACTGGAGCAGGCCGAAGCGGAGATGCTCGCCCTGACATGCGAGCGGGCCGGCATCGAGGACGGGATGTACGTGCTCGATCTGGGTTGTGGGTGGGGCTCGCTGAGCCTCTGGGTGGCGGAGCGCTATCCGAACTGTACGATCACCGCCGTCTCCAACTCGGCCGCGCAGGCCGGGTTCATCCGGGAGCGGGCCGCGGAACGGGGGCTGTTGAACGTTCGCGTCCTGAGCGCCGACATCAACCGCTTCGAGCCACCCCGGCGCTACGATCGCATCGTCTCGGTCGAGATGTTCGAGCACATGCGTAATTACGAACAGCTGTTGGCCAGGGTAGCCGGCTGGCTGAAGGATGGCGGCCGGCTGTTCGTGCACATCTTTTGTCATCGGCGCTTGGCCTACCTCTTCGAGGTCGAGGGCGCGGACGATTGGATGGCGCGTTACTTCTTCACCGGCGGTCTGATGCCGTCTCTCGATCTGTTGGATCAATTCGACCGTGACCTGCGGGTGTCGCGGCAATGGACCGTCGACGGTAGACAGTACGAACGCACCCTGCTCGCCTGGCTGGGCAACCTGGATGCGCGCCGCGGCGAGGTGCTCGAGGTGCTCGCCCGGCACTACGGTGCCGACCGCGCAAGGGTGTGGTTCGTCCGCTGGCGGTTGTTTCTTCTCGGGTGTTCGGAGCTGTTCGGCTATCGCGACGGAACCGAATGGATGGTCGGTCACCACCTGCTCGAAAAGCGCACCCGGGGCGCCGGAACGGGGAACGCCGCGTGATCTCCCTGATTCCACTCTGGCTCGGCGGCCTGGCCACCGTGCTCGGCGCGTTCGGGTTGATCTGGGTCGTCAGTCTCGCCCGTCGCGACGCGAGCATCGTCGACATCTTCTGGGGGCCCGGTTTCGTGCTGGCGACTGCCGTGTACGCCTGGTCGGCGGAGGGTTGGGCGCCGCGCGAGACGCTCGTTCTCGTTCTGGTCTCGCTCTGGGGTGTACGCCTC
>JBFFZZ010000121.1:0-8672 GCA_041568335.1 Candidatus Polarisedimenticolaceae bacterium
CGGGCCTGGACGGGGTGCGCGAGGTGGCCTTCCTCCCGCCGTTCAGCGGAGGCTGAGATGGTCCGTATCCAACGCGAACCGATCGAT
This sequence comes from Candidatus Polarisedimenticolaceae bacterium, assembly GCA_041568335.1. Taxonomy (GTDB): domain Bacteria; phylum Acidobacteriota; class Polarisedimenticolia; order Polarisedimenticolales; family Polarisedimenticolaceae; genus WVWW01. The sequence goes on from JBFFZZ010000121.1 coordinate 88, forward strand.
GCCCAGGCGTTGATTCGCGAGGTGCGCGGCGCGGGTGACGGGGCGGTCGCGTTGTTTCTCGGCACCGTGCGGGATCACAACGACGGCCGCGCGGTCGTTCGCCTCGAGTACAGCGCCTACGAGGAGATGGCACTTCAGGAGCTGCGGCGAGTGCGTGACGAGGCGCTCGGGCGCTTCGAGATCACCGCCGCCGCCGCGGTGCATCGGCTCGGGGTCCTGCAAATCGGCGAGGCCTCCGTCGCCGTCGCGATCGCCGCACCGCACCGCGCCGCCGCGTTCGACGCCTGTCGCTTCATGATCGACACGCTGAAACGCACCGTTCCGATCTGGAAGAAGGAGAGCTTCGAGGGCGGGGAGGTGTGGATCCAGGGCGAACGCCCGCCGGAGGGCTAACCCAGCCCGATCGCATCGAGCTCGTCTTCGTCGAGTCCGAGGTAGTGCCCGAGCTCATGATGGAGCGTGCGGGCGATCTCTTCTTTTAGCGCGCTCTCCTCCGGGAACGTCCGCTCGAGGTTGCGCTTGAACAGGAGGATCCGTGGCGGCAGCTCGCCCCCGGGCGAGAAGCTGGTCCGATCGGCGAGCGGCACCCCGACGAAGAGACCCAGCAGCTCCGGGTCCATCGGCGGCGTCGTTTCGAGCAACACCTCGTCGCTGGGCAACCGCTCGACGGTCACGGTCACCTCGTCGAGGTGCGTGCGGAAACGCTCGTCGAGGAAGTCGCGGGCATCGTCCAGCACGGCCTCGAACGCCGGGTCGCTCAGCCTCACCGGTTGCGGGAACGTCTCCGGGTCGATGGCGTGAGCGCGTGCGAAAGCGGCGTCGGCCTCGTCGAAATCACCGGCACGCTCCGCCAGCAGGCCCGCGGTGTAGTGCGCGTCGGGGACCGTCTCGTCGAGCTCGAGTGCTCTGGAGGCTTCCTCCCGGGCTTCGTCGAACCGGCAGCTCCGGAACAGGGCGTAGGCCAGCTGCGAGCGAAACTCGACGTCGTCGCCATCGAGCTTGACCGCATGACGCAGCTCGAGCGCGGCCTCCACGGGACGGTCGAGATCGAGGCAGGCCAGACCGGCCAAAAACCGCACGACCGGGTCGTCCGAGTCCGCCGTCAACGCGGTTCGCGCAAGGCTCAGCGCGGTCTCGGGATCCCCGCTTTCGAGGGCGTCGTAGATCCGCTCGACGGTCTGCAGATCGGGGTCCTGTTCACTCATCGGCGCGCATTGTGGCACCGCATCCCGTGGGGCGGCAAGGCCGTGTGCACGCACGCAGTCGCGGTGGTATGGTCCACGATTGACCTCCGTCGCCAAGGCTCCAGAGGGGAGTTCGTGATGCCGATCAAGACACGGGACAACCTGCGCAACCTCGCGATCATCGCTCACGTCGATCACGGCAAAACGACGCTCGTCGACGCCCTGCTGTGGCAAAGCGGGATTTTCCGCGACAACCAGAACGTGGCCGAACGCGTGATGGACTCGATCGATCTGGAGCGCGAGAAGGGCATCACGATCATGGCCAAAAACACCTCGATCGTGTACGGCGACACACGCATCAACATCGTCGACACACCGGGGCACGCCGATTTCGGTGGCGAGGTCGAGCGCACGTTGAAAATGGTCGACGGGGTGATGCTGCTGGTCGACGCGAGCGAGGGCCCGCTCCCGCAAACGCGCTTCGTGCTGCGCAAGGCGCTGGAGGCCGACAAGGCCCCGATCGTCGTCATCAACAAGATCGACCGCAAGGACGCCCGGCCCGACGAGGTCCTCAACGAGATCTACGACCTTTTCATCGACCTCGACGCGACCGAGGAGCAGTTGGACTTCCCCGTGCTCTACACCAACGCGCGCAAGGGCGTGTGCCGCGCGACACCCCAGGCCGAGGATCAACCGCTCGTCCCGTTGTTCAACGAGATTTTGCGCACGATCCCTGCGCCGTCGTACGACGACTCGCTACCGCTGCAGTTCCTGGTCACGATGCTCGACTACGACGACTACCTCGGCCGGCTGGCCGTCGGGAGATTGTTCCAGGGCAACCTCAAGCCCGGGATGGAGGTGGCTCAGTGTCGTGCCGACGATTCCGTGGTCACCGCCAAGATCAACGGGCTGTTCGGCTTCGAGGGGCTGCGCCGGGTGGAGATCGATTCCGCCGGTCCCGGCGATCTGATCGCGGTGACCGGTCTCGAGACGATCAACATCGGGGACACGTTGTCGGATGTCGAGAGACCGCTCGCGTTGCCGACGATCAAGGTCGACGAGCCGACCATCGGGATCGTGCTGTCGGTCAACGACTCTCCGATGTCCGGTCTCGACGGCAAGTACGTTTCCAGCCGCAAGCTGCGCGAGAGGCTGTGGAAAGAGATCCTGACCAACGTCTCGATCCGCGTCGAGGAAACCGAATCTCCCGATTCGTTCAAGGTTTCCGGTCGCGGCGAGCTGCAGCTGGCGATCCTGATCGAGATGATGCGGCGCGAGAACTTCGAGTTCCAGGTGGGCAAGCCGCACGTGCTGACGCGCGAGCAGAACGGCCGGATCGAGGAACCCATGGAGGCCGTCGTGGTCGATTGTCCCGAGGAGTTCATCGGCGTCCTGACCGAGAAGTTGGCCACCCGCAAAGGCCGCATGACCAAGATGGTCAACCACGGGACCGGACGCGTACGGATGGAATTCCGCGTTCCCTCGCGAGGCTTGATCGGGTTCCGCACCGAGTTCCTGAGCGATACGCGCGGCACCGGGATCATGAACCACCTGTTCGACGGGTTCGACGTCTGGCAGGGCGATATCCCGCACCGCTCGACCGGAGCGCTCGTCGCCGATCGCCCGGGACGGGTGACGGCCTACGCCGTCGAGCATTTGCAACCCCGGGGAACGATCTTCGTCGAACCGGGGACCGACGTTTACGAGGGCATGATCGTCGGCGAGAACTCGCGCACCAACGATCTCGATGTGAATATCACGAAGGAAAAGAAACTGACCAACATGCGTGCCGCGGCGGCGGATGCGACGGTGCGCTTGGTGCCGCGGCGGCAGATGAGCCTCGAGCAGGCGCTCGAGTTCATCCGTGACGACGAGTTGCTCGAAGTCACGCCGTCCAGCATCCGGCTGCGCAAGCGCAACCTGCGGGCCACGGACCGGCAGAACCGTTAGCCTGTGGTAATCTGGCTTCCCGGACCGGGGTGCCTGCCGGTCGCTTTTTTCTGAGGAATCCAACGCGTGCAAGCCTGGATCATCGTTCTGGTCGGATTGCTCGCCGGCGTCGGCGGGGTCGCCTTCGGCTGGTTGCTGAACAACCGTTTCGGACGCAAATCGCTCGAGGCGATCAAGATGCGCGTCGATGAGGCGACCCGCGCGGCCCGCCGCGAGGGCGAGAAGATCAAGCGCAAAGCGCACCTCGACGCCAAGCAAGAAGTCCTGGCGGAGCGCGAGAAGGCCGAGCGCGACATGCGTTCCCGGCGCGGCCAGCTCAACAAACGCGAGAAGGACCTCAAGGCCGAACGACAGAAGCTCCGCGACGCCGAGGCGACGCTCGCGACCGCCCGGGAGCAGCTCGACGAGCGTACGGAAGCGCTGAACCAACGCGACAAGAAGCTCGACGACGAGCGTGCCCGTCTCGACCAGCTGATCGAGGAGGAGAACCGGCAGCTCGAGTCGGTGTCCGGCATGACCCGGGACGAGGCGCGGCGCAAGCTGCTGGCCAACCTCAAGGCGCAAACACGGCTCGAGGCCGCGCAGATGGTCAAGGAGATCAAGGACGAGGCGCAGAAGAACGCCGAGACCGAGGCGACGAAGATCATCGCCCTGGCGATCGAGCGCTGCGCCTCGGATCACTCCGCCGAGCGGACGGTCAGCTACTTCGATCTTCCCGAGGGTAGCGAGCTGAAGGGCCGGATCATCGGTCAGGAAGGCAAGAACATCCGCGCCTTCGAGGCGGCGACCGGAATCCAGCTGCTGATCGACGAGGAGACCAACCGCCTGACCCTGTCCGGCTACCATCCGGTCAAGCGCGAGGTCGCCCGCCGCGTGCTCGAGATGCTGGTCAAGGACGGCAACATCCACCCGCGGCGTATCGAAGAGCTGACCAAGCGGCACCGCCGGCGGCTCGAAGACGAGATGAAGCGCGCGGCCAACGAGGTCATCAAGGAGCTCGGGATCAAGAAGCTCCACCCCGATCTGGTCAAGCTCCTCGGACGGTTGCGGTTCCGCACCTCCTACGGGCAGAACGTGCTGAACCACTCCAAAGAGGTCGCCTACCTGACCGGGATGCTCGCCGCCGAGCTGCGTCTCGACGAGAAGATGGCCAGACGCGCGGGGCTCTTGCACGACATCGGCAAGGCGATCGACTACGAGCTCGAGGGGACGCACCCCGAGATCGGCGCCGAGGCGGCGCAGAAGGCGGGCGAGCACGAGTGGGTCGTCAACGCGGTAGCCAGCCACCACGAGGATTGCGAGATGGTCTCGCCCTACGCGGTCCTCGTCTCGGCGGCCGACTCGCTTTCCGGCGCCCGTCCGGGCGCGCGTCGCCGGACCGTCGCCGAGTACATCAAGCGCATCGAGCGGCTCGAAGAGCTGGCCAACTCGTTCCCGGGTGTCGACCAGTCCTACGCGATCCAGGCCGGCCGGGAGATCCGCGTCATCACGCAATCCCGCGAGGTCGACGACGCGCGGGTGGATCTGCTGGCGGCCGATCTGGCGGCGAAGATCCAGACCGAGATGGACTACCCCGGAAAGATCAAGATCACGGTGATCCGCGAAACACGCGCCTCGGCCACGGCGCACTAGGCCGCCGTTGATCGAGCCCTCGACCGTCCCGTTGCTGGCCACGGCCGCCGCGACCGCCGTGCTGCACACGGCGATCCCCGATCACTGGCTGCCGTTCGTCCTGATCGGACGCGCGCGGAACTGGAGCGCGGGTCGCACGGCGCGCGTCACCTTCCTGGCGGGCCTCTTGCACCTCGCCGTCTCCTTCGGTCTCGCCTTACTCGCGCTCGGGCTCGGTCGCGCGGCGGTCGGTGCGCTCGGCGAGACGATGGAGCACGCGGCCGGGCCGCTCCTGGTGCTGTTCGGGGTGATCTACGCGTTCTGGTCGTGGCGCAAGGGCGGTCACTTCCACCCCGGCGGTTCGCTGTTGCACCGCGACGGCGGAGGCTGCGACGGTCACGAGGGCGACGCCAACGACGAGCACCTGCATTACCACGCCGACGAAGCGCTGATCCGGGAAGACGGGCGCTTCGGCGCGACCGGTCTGGCCGTGCTCGTCGGGTTGAACCCCTGTGTCCTGATCGTACCGGTGGCGCTGTCCGCGGCGCAACTCGGTGGCGCCGCCATCCTGGCGGTGTTCGTCGCCTACGGCGTACCGGCGCTGGTGCTGATGGTCGGTCTCGCGGCGGTCGCGGCGACGGCGGTCCGGCGCATCCGGATCCCCGCCGCCGCGCGCCACATGGAGATGATCAGCGGCCTGCTGATCGCAACGCTCGGCGCGGTTCTGTGGCTGCTACCGCACGGCTAGCCCGCGGCTAGTCACACCGATTCACGAGGTTCTGCGGGTACGGACAAACCGCACCGCCGATGTCTTCGGGCCGTTCGGCGCCGAGGTGATCGGTCCCGTACGAGCCCTCGATCGCACCGTCGTTCGAGACGATCAGGAAGAACAGCGACTCGGACGCCGGACCGAACGTCCAGGTGTGCGCCCCCGAGTTGTCCATGCTGCAGTCCTGTCCCGTGTAGCCGTACGTGCCGACACTGGTGAGCGGACCCCAGACCACGGTCATGTCAGTGCCGCCGCAGGGAACTCCGACGGTCAATGCCAGGGTGCCCGCAGCCGGATCGTGCGTCGTCACCAGCAGCGGCGAAAGCCCCGGCCCGCCGCTCTCGCCCGGTGTCCCGCTGGGGGCGCAATCGGGGTCCGCCGCATCGATGAGCGTGTCACCGTCGTTGTCCAGACCGTCGCTGTCCTCGCGACTGATGCACGGCCCGTCGGTGCCGCAGTCCGCATCGATCTCGCAGGGGATCTGGAGGTTACCCTGGCAGCGAAGCGCCTCCGGCGAGCTGTCCTCGGTTCCGTCGGTGTTGCACGCGTTCGTGATGTCGACGTCGGCCCTTGCGTAGTACGGCGGATCGATGTTTTCGGGGACCGGTGTCTGGCTCTCGCCATGGCACCCGACGCAGGACAGGACTCCCTTGTTGGTGTGCTGCAGGCGCAGGCCATAGCCGCTGTTCTTGGCGCGGCCCATCAGACCCAACCCGTAATCCTGCAGGATCGTCTCTCCATAGTCGTGACCGTGACAGCCCATGCAGCCCAGCCCGTCGGCGTTGTCCCCGTCGCTGTACATCAGCAGGGGATTGTCGCCCGTACCGACGTGGCACAGGTCGCAGTTGCTCGTGAACTGACCGTTGCCGACGTGGAGGTCGTGCAACTCATTGCGGCCCTGGAAGGTCGGGTGACAGTTCACGCAATAGTCGGCCGTCGCGCCGTTGTAGCGCTCCGTCGCGAGGCTGACACCGGCAATGAAGATCAATAACGTGATGCCGATCCACAGACTGAGTCCGGGCGAGGACGCGCGCTTCGAGGACATGGTTCCCCCTTTTGTTTTCCTTTCTATGAAGGGTAGAGTCGACGAGCGGCAGCGTCTGTCAGGTCTTTCCGGAAGTGTCGTTTCGGTTAGCCGCATCGGCGGGAGTCCGGCGTTTGGAGCGGTCGTGGCGCGGTGGTACAGTACGGGCTTCCGCCACCAACAAACCAGGAGAAAGGCCATGCTGAGGGAGTTGCTGACCCCCGAGAACGTCGAGTACATCCAGCGCGCGAAAGAGGTCGCCGAAAAGGTCATGCGGCCCCTCGCCGCGGAGTACGACCGCAAGCAGGAGTTTCCCTGGGAGGTGCACAACGCGATCAAGGACGCCAACCTTTCCGGTGTCTGGATCCCCAAGGAGTACGGCGGCGAAGGGGGCGGGGTGATGAACCTCTGCCTCGTCGTTGAACAGTTCTCCCGCGCGTGCGGCGGGATGGGTGTGGGTTACGCCGTCAACGCTTTGGGATCGTTCCCGATCCTGCTGGGTGGCACCGAGGAGCAGAGGGAGCGCTGGCTGCCGGGGATCGCGAGTGGCGAGAAGCTGATCTCGTTCGGTCTGTCGGAGAAGGACGCCGGTTCCGACGCCGGTGGCATGAAGACCCGCGCGGTGCTGGACGGCGATCACTACGTGATCAACGGCGAGAAGAAATGGAACACGGGAGGCGCGGTGGCCTCGCTGAACACGATCTTCGCCGTGACGACCGAGGGTCGCGGCGCGCGCGGGATCTCCGGCATCGTCGTGGAGGCGGGTACCGAGGGTTACCGCGTGGGCAAGCACGAGGACAAGATGGGGATCCGGTGCGTCCCCGTCGTCGAGCTGCACCTCGAGAACTGCCGCGTGCCCAAGGAGAACCTGCTCGGCGGCAAGGAGGGGAGCGGCTTCAAGGACGCCATGCGGACGCTCGACCGGGCGCGCCCGGGGGTCGCCGCGCAGGCGCTGGGGCTGGCCCAGGGCGCGTTCGAGCTCGCCGTCGACTACACCAACAAGCGCAAGCAGTTCGGTCAGTCGATCAGCGCGTTCCAGGGCATCCAGTGGATCCTCGCCGATATGGCCACCGAGATCCAGGCCGCGCGCAGTCTCGTCTACGAGGCGGCGCGAGCGGCCGACTCGGGCGCCAAGAACATCACGAAGCTGTCGGCGATGTGCAAGCTCAAGGCGACCGATGTGGCGATGAAGGTCACCACCGACGCCGTGCAGCTGTTCGGCGGCTACGGCTACATCAAGGACTACCCGATCGAGAAGTACATGCGTGACGCCAAGATCACGCAGATCTACGAGGGCACCAACCAGATCCAGCGGCTGGTGATCGCCCGCTCGATCCTGCGCGAGGCGGCCAGCTCGGGATGACGCCAATCCGGCACGGGGGTGTCGCCCCGTGTCAGCTTGACGCCGACAAGGTGGCATCCCGGGTCGCCCCCCGGAAGCCGTTTCTTCCCATTTTCCCCGGATTCGCTCCGATCACCGGTTTGGCATCGCGCTTGCTCTACGCAGGGGCAGGACATGACCTCCTCCTGGTCACCTAGTTCTGACCCCTTCCGGGCCTGATGGATTGCCCCCCCGCCGGCCTGGAAGGGGTTGACTTTTTTCAGGCCGATCTTAAATACCTGTCGCGATGCCCCGCACCGGCCCACCGCTCTCCACCGCGATGCTCGACGCCGCCGTCGGGTTGATCGGGAAGACGGGCCGGCTGGGCTCCGTCGAGGTGACGGGCACCTCGATGCTCCCGACCTTCGACGGCGTCGTCCGGCTGGCCGTCGAGTTTGCCCCCTCGAACCCCTCATTCGGCGACGTCCTCGTCTTCCGCCAGAACGGCACGCTCGTCGTCCACCGGCTCGTGCAACGGTCCCGAGGCAACGCCGGGCTCCGCTACCGCACTCGTGGGGACGGAAAGATCGCCTTCGACCCATGGGTCGAGCCGGACTCGGTGATCGGTCGCGTCGTCGCCCTCGGTTACGGCGACGGTACGTGGCGCAGCGTCCGCAGCCCCGCCGCGCGCTGCTATGGCCGCGCCCTCGGATTGCACGGGCTCGC
>JBFFZZ010000122.1:0-8664 GCA_041568335.1 Candidatus Polarisedimenticolaceae bacterium
GGGTTCAAAATCGGTACACTCGGTGGACATCTTCTTTGTAGGAGGCCCGCGATGGCCAGCATCCGGCGATACGGACCCGGCGATGTGCCGCAGCTCCACGAAGCGGCGCGCGAGTCGATCGCTGAGGTCTTTCCGTGGCTCCCCTGGTGCCACCCCGACTACACCGAGGCGGAGGCCCGCGAGTGGATCGAATCCCGGGGACCGTTGTTCGACGAAGGGACCGAGTATCACTTCATGATCGTCGACGAATCGGATCGCTGTCTCGGGGGGTGCGGTCTCAACCACATCAACACGATCCATCGCTTCGCCAACCTGGGTTACTGGGTGCGGACGTCGGCCACCGGACGCGGCGTCGCGACGGCCGCCGTCAAGCACCTGGAAGCATTCGCCTGGGAACAAACCGATCTGGTGCGGTTGGAGATCGTGTGTGAGGTCGGCAACACGGTGAGTCAACGAGTCGCCGAAAAAGCGGGTGCGACGCGCGAAGGCGTCGTGCGTGACCGGCTGTTCCTCCACGACGCGCCGCACGACGCCGTGATGTACTCGCTCACGCGGCCGAAGAAAGAAGCATGACGTGCTGACCCGCTACCGAATGGTGCGCGGCAAGCGCCCCCCGGACGATCCCCTGCCGGACGGCACGCGGGTGGACACGCGCAAGCACACCCGGCATTTCCTGCGCCCCGAGAAGAAGATGGTCGAGCGGGTTCTCGCCGATGGGAGCGCTGCCGCGTGGCGCCGGTTCGAGAGGGCCTACCTCGACCTGCTCCAGCGACGTTTCGACGAGGACCGCGCGCCGTTCGACGAGCTGGCGGAAGCGTCCGGAGGTGGCGATGTGTACCTCGGCTGCAGCTGCCCGTCACGTGCGAATCCGGACGTGCAACGCTGCCATACGGTACTCGCGCTGCGCTTCATGAAGGGTAAGTACCGCTCGCTTCGCGTCGTCTACCCGAGTTCCTGAGCCGGCCGACTCACTCCTCGGCGGGCTTTTCTTTCTTCTTGCAGATGAAGAAATCGCTGTGCGGTTTGTTGACCCGGTACAGGTAACCGCAGTATTCGACGTTCTCGGTCAGGTAGCGCATTTCTTGGGCCGTGAGGTACTCGCTCCGGAATTGCGAGTCGCGGATGAAGTTGACGATCATCGTGAAGGTGGTGTTGCTCTCGTCCGCCCTGGCGCCGTAACGGTCGGAGTACCGACTCGGGAAGGAGGTGTGAATATCCTCGATCACGTAGAGGCCACCCGGCTTCAGGTGCGGAAACAGGTAGCCGAAGCTGATCTGCTGCATGTTCATGGCGTGCCCGCCATCATCGAGGATGATGTCGAAATCGGATCCGTGGGCGGCGAGGAAGGCGCCAAGCTGCTCTCTGCTGGATTGATCCGCCACGAAGGTCTTGATTCGATCCGTATCGATGGACGAGGAATCCACGATGTCGATCCCGAAGACGGTCGCGTTCGGGAAGTAGTCTTCCCAGAGTTGCAGCGAGTAACCCTCCGCCACACCGATCTCGAAGATCCTCTCGACCTCGTCGCGCAGCGGGCTGAAGAACGTCTCATAGAGCTCGACGTAGTTGTGGTGCCAGGCGCACTTGTCGCTCTTGTACGATTCGCAAAGATCGGCGAGCGATCGGGTCTGGTCCACCGGCTGGATCGAACGGGCGGCGCATCCCAGGCAGAGCAGAAGCCCGAAAACGAGAAAGCGCTTCATGGAATCCCCTCGGAAAGTGCCCATCACCGCGGTCGAGCGCCGGCTCAGCATAACACCATCGGAGGACCGACTCACTTCTTGGCGAACGTCCGTACGTAGTTGACGAGATGCCACTTGCGCTCGTCCTTGAACCGGTTCTTTTGACCCGGCATCGCGCCGTGACCCGTGTCGACGACATAGAAGAACGCGCCGTCGCTCCATTCCGACTGCCACTTGGCGTCCGTGAAGTCGGGCATCTCCAGGGCCAACCTCTCGACGAGGTCACCCGTCCCGCGTCCGTCCGCGCCGTGACACATCGTGCACTGGCTCGAGAAGATCAGCTTGCCGTACTCGATCGACGCGGCGTCGGCCGGGTGCGGGTTGGCGCGCTTGCGGGCTTCCTCCGGGATGTCCGCGGGAGTGAGTGACGCCGCGCGAATCTTGTCGTCGGCCGGCTCGGCCTGGGCGGCGACGGCGACGACGAACAGCACACCGAATCCCGCCAAGATCAACGTGAGCATGATTGATTTCTTAATCATGGCGGCACCTCCTATCACTCATGATAGGACCCGTCCGCGCCGCAACCACGACGATCGACGTAGGTGATTTCCGAGATCGAGTGCGGGTCTCCACCGGCACGGTTTCGCCGGGCAGATCGCGGTGGCTATCCCGGCAAATGACTCGCGCCTCACAGATTCGTTCGTCGCAACCGCAGGGAGTTCGCGATGACGGAAACTGAGCTGAAGCTCATCGCCGCCGCGGCGATCATCGGCGAGAGCAACCACCCGGTCCACGGGTAGAGCACGCCCGCCGCGATGGGCACGCCGAGCGCGTTGTAGCCGAAGGCCCAGACGAGGTTCTGCCGGATGTTGGCCATCGTGGCCCGTGACAGCCGGCGTGCGCGGACGATGCCGCCCAGATCGCCCTTGACCAGGGTGACCCCCGCGCTCTCCATCGCGACGTCGGTCCCGGTCCCCATCGCGATCCCGATCCGTGCCCGCGCCAGTGCCGGGGCGTCGTTGATCCCGTCTCCCGCCATCGCGACGTAGCGTCCCTCACCGAGGAAACGTTCCACGACCGCGACCTTCTCGTCGGGCAACACATCGGCGACGATCTCGTCGATACCCAGCTTCGCTGCAACAGCCTCGGCCGTGGCGCGTGTATCTCCGGTGAGCATCACGATGCGGATGCTCTCGTCGTGGAGCGCCCGGATCGCGTCGGGAGTCGTCGCCTTGATCGGGTCGGCGACGGCCAGCAGGCCGGCGAAGGCGTCGTCGACCGCGACGAACATCACCGTGCGGCCACCGGCGCGTAGCTCCTCCGCTCTGGCGCGGGCGTCGCCGAGGTCGATGTTCATTCGTTCCATGAAACGCCGGTTACCCAGCGCAACGTGACGGCCGTCGACCGATCCGCTGACTCCCAGGCCCGTCGTGGCCGCGAAACCGGTCGCGTCGGAAAGCGTCAACCCTCGTTCCACGGCACCGTTGACGATGGCCGAGGCGAGCGGGTGCTCGGATCCACGTTCCACCGAGGCAGCGAGGCGCAGCAGCTCGTTCTTCTCGAATCCCGCGGCGGGCCGAACCGTGTCGAGTGTCGGCTTGCCTTCGGTGAGCGTCCCTGTCTTGTCGACGACGAGCGTATCCACGGCGCGAAGTGTCTCGATCGCCTCGGCGTCGCGGAACAGCACGCCCTGGGTCGCCCCGCGCCCGGTCGCCACCATGATCGACATCGGCGTCGCCAGGCCCAGCGCGCAGGGACACGCGATGATCAGCACCGCCACGGCATTGATCAGCGCATGGGCGAGCGCGGGCTGGGGACCGACCGTCGCCCAGACGGCGAACGTCACGGCCGCGATACCGAGCACGATGCTCACGAACCAGGCGGAGACGACGTCGACCAGGCGCTGGATCGGCGCGCGGCTACGCTGCGCCTCGGCGACCATCGACACGATCCGCGCGAGCAGGGTCTCGTCGCCGACCTTGTCGGCGCGCATGACGAACGCCCCGTTGCCGTTGAGCGTCGCCCCGACGACCGCATCGCCGGCCGACTTCTCGACCGGGATCGGTTCGCCGGTCACCATCGACTCGTCAATCGAGCTCGAGCCCTCGAGGATCGTCCCGTCGACCGGGACCTTCTCCCCGGGCCGCACGCGTAGACGATCGCCGCTTTGCACCGCGTCCAGCGGCACGTCTTCCTCGCTGCCGTCGTCATTCAGACGACGCGCGCTCTTGGCGGCCATCCCGAGCAGGTTGCGAATCGCGGCGCCGGTTTGGCCACGCGCTTTCAACTCGAGGACCTGTCCGAGCAGGACGAGGACGGTGATCACGGCGGCCGCCTCGAAGTAGACCGGTACGGCTCCGCCGTGGCCGCGGAACGCCGGGGGTAGGATGCCCGGCGCCAACGCCGCGACGACGCTGTAGACGTAGCCGACCGCGACACCAAGGCCGATCAAGGTGAACATGTTCAGGCTGCGGTGGACGACGGACTGGACGGCACGTTGGTAGAACGGCCAGGCGGCCCAGACCGCCACGGGAGTGGCCAGGATCATCTGCAGGTACAGCCGAGTGCCGACCGGGAGCCAACGTCCGAGAGGATCGCCCGGGATCATCTCGCCCATCGCGAGCAGGAGCGTCGCCAGGGCCAGCGGCGTCGAGATCCAGAACCGCCGTCGCATGTCGAGGTACTCCGGATCGGGTCCGGGATCGACCGTTGCCGTACGCGGCTCCAGCGCCATGCCGCACTTCGGGCAACTGCCAGGGGCGTCCCGGACGATCTCGGGGTGCATCGGGCAGGTCCACTCGGCGTTGGCAGGTACGGTGGCGCTTCTCGCGGGCTCGTCTCGATGGTGACACTCGTTCGACATCTCAGTCCCTCCGCTTGACCGCGCTGTAGAGCGCCAGCGTTCCGAATACGGTGCGGATCTCGGCGCGGGTCCGGACCTCGCGAAAGCCGGCCTCCTCGATGATCTCGGGGAGCAGTCCCCTCACGTTGTCGGTCGTCGCGGCAAAGCCGTCGAGGAACTGGACCGGGTAGAACAGCAACCGCATCAGGGGCCCGCTCGACCGGCCCCAGTCCGCAATGTGAAGCTCGCCACCGGGCCGGAGAACCCTGAGTGCCTCCCGGGCGGCGGCATCTTTCGCGGTTCGATCGAGGTGATGAAAGAACAACGTCGATACGACGCGATCGAAACGCTCCTCATTGTGAGGAAGCTCCTGGGCCAACCCGCGGTCGAATCGCACCCGGATCCCCGCCGCTTCGGCCTTGCGCCGCGCGCTGCGGAGCATCGTCTCGTCGGCGTCGATCCCGGTCACCGAGGCGGTCGGATGGACTCTCGCGATTTGCAGCGCGAGGGTCCCCGTCCCGCATCCGAGATCCAGCACCGACGCCCGATCCGGGATCGAAGCTTGCTCGAGCAGTCGTTTCTTGAAGTAGCTTTCGCGCGTGGTGAGGGCGACAACCGGATCGTACAACCGGGTGAGGATATCCAGGCCGAGCGCGGGCACGTAGCCGGATCGGTCGCCTTGACCCATGGCTAAGCGGCCTGTCGTTGTCGAAGTTCACGACGGATCTCGCGTTTGAGCAAGAACCCTTTCCACACCATGTAGATCGCCGGGATGATCAGCAGCGTCAGCACGGTGGCGCTTGTCAGACCGCCGACCATCGGGGCGGCGATGCGTTGCATGACCTGCGAACCGGACTCGAAGACGTTGCCGGCCATCACGGGAAGCAGCGCGATGATCGTGGTGGCTACCGTCATCAATTTCGGCCGCACACGTAACACGGCACCCTCGATGATCCCGTCGTACAGATCGGTCATCGTTGCAAGTCGTCCCTCCACCCTTCGCCGCTCGTAGACCTCGTCGAGGTAGGCGAGCATCACGATACCGGTTTCCGCGGCCAACCCGGCCAGGGCGATGAACCCGACGGCGACGGCGACGCTCATGTTGTAGCCCAGCACGTACATGAGCCACACCCCGCCGACGAGCGAGAACGGGATGGCCAGCAGGACGACCAGTACCTCGGTGATGTTCCTGAAGTGAACGTAGAGCAGGAAGAAGATGATCAGCAACGTGAACGGAACCACGAGCATGAGTCGCTGTTGCGCGCGTTCCATGAACTCGTAGCGACCGCTCCATTTGATGCTGTAACCGGGGGGCAGGTCGATCCGGTCGCCGACCGCTTGTTTGGCCCGCTTCACATAGGAACCGAGATCTACCTCGTCTTCGCGGATGCTGACCTGGATCCACGCGTTGAGCCGTGCGTTTTCGCTCTTGATCACCGGTGGTCCCTTCTTGATCTGAAGCTGGGCCAGTTGCCCGAGCGGGATGTGCTCGCCGCGCGGCGTCGGCACGAGGACACGGGCCAGTTTTCGGGGATCGTCACGTAGCTCGGGCTTGTAGCGCAGGTTGACCGGGTAACGTTCCAACCGCTCCACGGTCTGCGTGATGTTCATGCCGCCGATGGCGGTCATGATCACGTCCTGGATGTCGCCCACGGTCAAGCCGTAGCGGGCCGCCTCGGCACGATCGATCTCGAAGTCCAGGTAGTTTCCGCCGAACGATCGATCGGCGTAGGCGGACAGCGTGCCCGGAAGCGCCTCGACGGCGCGGGCCGCCTGCTGGGCCAGGTCCTGCAGCGTGACCAGGTCGGGGCCCGAGATCTTGATCCCGACCGGTGCACGGATCCCCGTGGTGAGCATGTCCAGGCGAACCTTGATCGGTCCCTCCATGCCCGCATTGGTCAACCCGGGGAACCGGATGGCGTCGTTGATCGCGCGGTCCAGATCGCCGGGCTCGCGGGCGGGCGCGGTTTCGGGCCACAGCTCGGCCAACCAGCCGTGAACTCGTCGTGGAAGCGGCCAGTTGGTGTAAAACCGCTTGACCTCCCGCTGCGGCCATTCCTCCGGCGGTTTCAGCATGATCGTCGTCTCGATCATCGACAGCGGCGCGGGATCGGTCGATGTATCCGCCCGACCGATCTTCCCGAACGTGTGCTGCACTTCCGGAAACTGCTTGATGATCTTGTTGGTCTGCTGGAGCAGCTCCTTCGATTTCGTGATGGAGATACCCGGATCGGTCGTCGGCATCCACAGGAAATCGCCCTCGTACAGCGGCGGAATGAACTCGTTGCCGAGTCTCTGGAACGGAAGCCAGGTGGCGGCCGTCACCAGCAGGGCGGCAAGAATGACCGTTTTGGGAAAGCGCAGCACGAAATGGATGAACGGCCGATACGCCCAGATGAAGAAACGGCTGATCGGGTTCTTGTTCTCCGGACGGATCCTGCCCCGGATGAGCAACGCCATCAGCACGGGAATGAACGTGATCGCCAGGATCGCGGCGGCGGCCATGGCGAACGTCTTCGTGTAGGCCAGCGGACGGAAGAGCCGGCCTTCCTGCGCCTGCAACGTAAAGACCGGCAGGAACGAAAGGGTGATGATCAGCAGGCTGAAGAACAGTGCGGGGCCGACTTCCTTCGCTGCACGGATGATAACCGCATCGCGATCGATCGACTCCCCACTCTCCCGCGCCCGTTCCAGGTGCTTGTGCGCGTTCTCGACCATCACGACGCTCGCATCGACCATCACGCCGATCGCGATGGCGATGCCGCCGAGCGACATGATGTTGGCGTTGATTCCGAGCCAGTACATCACCAGGAACGACATCAGGATGCCGACGGGCAGGGTAACGATCGCGACAAAGGCGCTACGGAAATGAAGCAAGAAGACCATGCAGACCAGGGCGACGACGATCAGCTCTTCGGTCAGCTTGCGTTGAAGGACGTCGATCGCTCTTTCGATCAGTGTGGAGCGGTCGTAAACGGGGACGATCTCGACGCCGTCGGGGAGACCTGCTTTCAGCTGCTCGAGCTTGTTCTTGATGCGGGCGATGGTCGTGAGGGCGTTCTCGCCGAGGCGCATGACCACGATGCCGCCGACGACCTCACCCTCTCCGTTCAGCTCGACGAGCCCCCTGCGCAGCTCGGGGCCGAGACCGACCTCGGCGATGTCCTTGATCAGCACCGGCGTGCCGGTGGCGCTGACCCCGACGGGCACGTTTTCCACGTCTTCGAGATTCTTGAAGTAGCCAAGCCCGCGGACCATGAACTCGGTCTCGGCCATCTCCACGAGCCGGCCACCGACGTCGTTGTTGCTGCGTTGGAGGGCATTCCGGAGCCTGGACAGGGAGATGTCGTAGCCCCGCAGCTTGATGGGATCGACGGTCACCTGGTATTGCTTGACATACCCACCGATGCTGGCGACCTCGGCGACGCCTTCGACGCTGGTCAGCTCGTAGCGCAGGTACCAGTCCTGAATACTGCGTAGCTCCTGCAGAGAGTGTTTCTCGGAGACCAGGGCGTACTCGTAGACCCAGCCCACGCCGGTCGCGTCGGGTCCGAGCTCGACCTTGGCCGACGGCGGCAGGGAGCCCTGAATCCCGGAGAGGTACTCGAGGACCCTTCCCCGGGCCCAGTAGAGATCGGTGCCGTCTTCGAAGATGACGTAGACGAAGGAGAACCCGAAGAAGGAGTACCCCCGCACCACCTTGGCGTAGGGCACCGCGAGCATCTTCGTCGTCAACGGATACGTCACCTGGTCTTCAACGACCTGCGGCGCCTGTCCCGGGAACGACGTGAACAGGATGACCTGAGCATCGGACAGGTCCGGGATCGCGTCCAACGGGATGTTCAGCATCGCGATCGCACCTGCAACGATCAGTGCCGTCGTGATGAGGATCACGAACAACTTGTTGCGCACGCAGGCTTCAATGACTCGTTCGATCATCGGCCTACTCCCCGTGGTCGTGCCCGTCGTTGGAACTCCGACGCTGCATGAACTTGGCGATCGCTTCCTGGACCCGGCTCTCGGAGTCGAGCATGAACTGTGCCTGGGTGACGACGCGTTCGCCTTCTTCGAGCCCGCTCAGGATCTGAACACGGGCCTGCTCGCCCTCGATCCCCAGGGTGACCTCCCGTGGCTGGAAAC
>JBFFZZ010000123.1:0-8626 GCA_041568335.1 Candidatus Polarisedimenticolaceae bacterium
CCCTTGAGCGCCTCGGCCGCCAGCGACGGGATATCCTTGTAGCCCAGCCGCGCCAACGCTTGCAGGCAGTAACCGGGCGTCAGACCCCGGAGCACGCGAAAGCCGCGCAGCAGCAGCGAGTGGTGGCTCGCCTCGCCGTGCTCGCCGAGATGGCGCGCCACGATCAACGGCGTCTCGTCGTGCTCGTCGAGCAGGAACTCGGTGAGGGCGTCACAGCACTCGGCGGGAAAATGCCGCACGAGCCGGTCGACCGCCCAGTAGCGGACCTCTTTGTCATCGGACTTGGTGACCTCGACCAGATTCTCGAAGTTCCAGATGAGATGCGACATGTTTCCTCGCGGCCGGAGACGGCGGATGCGCCATTCTAACGCGAGGAGGCGGGCAGCGCCCGTCAGAAGCCGATCTTGAATCCGGTCACGATGGTCCGCGGCGGCCCGGCCAGCGTGATCCCCTTGCCGAAGTTCTCGGAGACGATGCGGCCGTCGATCAGGCCGATGTTTTCACGGTCCAGCAGGTTGATCACCTGCAGGTAAACGTCGGCGGTCCCGCGTCCCTCGCTGAATAGGAACGGCCGGTGAATCCGAAGATCGACCTGCGCAAACTCCGGTTCGGACGGAATGCGGGAAATCGGCACCCGGGTGGTCGGATTGGGGTTGTCGTCGCTGACGCGGAACGCATTGATCGCGGCCAGGTTCGTCTCCTCGCCGGCGTTTCGTGCCACGCCGTGCGGACGGTCGGTCAGGATACCGTCCACGTTGATGTCGGTGCCCGACGTCACGTTGTAGACCAGACCGGACGACCAGGTGAGCACCCCGGATACGCGGAAACCCTTCCATACGGGCATGTCGCCGGAGACCACGATGCGATGCTCGCGATCACCGTCCGCGCGGCCGCGCTCGGTAACGACGAAGTTCGTCGAGTCCTGTGGGATCGAAACGCCGCCCTTGAGCGGATCGAAGCCCGTGTCCTCGGCGCGTGACAGCGTGTAGGAGGCATCGAACCAGGCCGACGGGCCTTGATAGCGGAAGCCGACGTCGAGCCCCGTGTACCAGCTGCGCCCCTCCGTCGCGAGTGCCGCGATCGACCCGACGGAAGGATCCGGTCCGTGACACGGGATGCCTTCTTTAAGATCGGGGTCGAGGTTCCCGGGGCAGCTCCCACCCGGACCGTAGAGACCGATCACCGGATTGAGGTCCTTGAGCAACGGGAGGTTGTAGCCGCGGTTGCGCGTCAGGTTTGTCCGGAACGCGCCGTGGCGGCCGATCAGGAAGTCCGTCCCGATGTTGGCCTGCACGGCGTACGGCGTGTCCAGCTCGGTCTCCGTGGAGAAGCGCAGGGTCAGCTCGGGCAGAAAAAACAGCCCGGGAAGCACGTTGTCGATACCCCTCTGGTCGACATCGGCCTCGGTGATCTCGTCGGCCAGGCCGCGTGGGAAGTAGAGCCCGATCTGCGTCCCCGAGGTGACCGCCGACACGGCAGGGAAGGCCAGGACGAGCTTGTCGTAGAACAGCCCGACGCCGCCGCGAATCAACACCCGGCTGTCGGCCCCGGGGTTCCAGGTAAAGCTGAACCGCGGGGCGATGTTGTTGCCGTCGGTGCCCGCACCGCCGTTGGGCACCGTCGACGCGACGCGCGCCGATGCGGGCAGCTTGTAGGTGGAGTAGTCGTAGCGAAAGCCGTATTCCAGGAACAACGATGGGTTGACCCGCCAGTTGTCCTGAACGAAGAAGCCGTACTTGGTGTCGTCGAAGCGGTTCGACGGCTGGCCCGAGACGAACGAAAAGACGACCGGGTAGGTCGTGATGATCGCCGGCTCGTCGACGACCCCATCCCCGTCGTCGTCGACACCGGGCGTCCCGTCGCAGCGAACCATCGGATAGAACGTGCTCGAGCGGGCGATCGCCACGTCGATGACGTCGATGTCCCCGCAATCGCCCGGCTCGAAGGGTTCGTCGGTTTCGTACAGGAACCCCCCGCTGGGGTTGAACGTGGCATCGAGATCGGTGCGCGATCGCGTCACGTCGAGGCCGACCTTCAGCGTGTGGTCACCTCGCGTCCAGGTCAGGTTCTCGACGACCTGGAACTTGGTTTCCTCACGGAGCTGCGAGTTGAGCGGGTTGCCGCCGAACATCCCTCCCGGACGGGTCACCCCGCTGAGATCGGAGTTGGCGCGTTGATCGAACGTCGATTCGGAGTACGAGAAACGGGTCTCGAACACCGCCGACGAAGAAGCGATGGTCGTCAGCGACCCGGCCACGCCGAGGTCCTTTTCCTTGACCAGGAAACCCGCTTCGGGTGTGAACAGACCGCCGACGTTGACGCCTTCGTTTTCGCGCTCGTCGTAGGACGCGCGCAACATCAGCCGGTTGTTCGTGCTGAGGTTGAAGTCGGTCCGGGCAAACAGGTTGTCCCCGGTCTCCCCCGCCGAGAAACGCCCGCCGGGGTTGCGGTTGCGGTCGATCCCCGCGTAGCCGATGAGGTTGTCGCTGTCGAGGTGCTCGTACGCGAAGAAATAGAAGGCCTTGTCCCTCTTGATCGGGCCGCTGACGTTGAATCCCGCGGAGAATTGTCGCGAGCGACTTTGGCTGGTCCCCGATTCGGGAAGTCGTTCGACGAAGGGCCCGGTCTCGCCCCAACTCGGGAGCGCGCCCTCGACGAAGCCCTCGGCCCCGTGCTCGTTGCCACCACGCTTCGTCACGATGTTCAACACGCCACCCGTCGCCCTGCCGAACTCGGGTGAGTAGCGATGCGTCAGCAGGACGAACTCCTGGATCACCTGCTGAGAGAAGAAGCTGCCGAGCGACGTGCCACTGGTCAGGTCGTTGTTGTCCAGCCCGTCGACGAGGAACGTGTTGGACCGCCCGGTCGCACCGTTGACGATGAAGACCGATCCCGCTTCGCCGTAATACGCGCCCTCCGCGGCCGGACGCACCGAGGAGTCGAGCATCGCGAGGTCGGTGAAGACGCGGCCCGAGATGGGCAGCACTTCGACCTTCTCGGAGCTCACGCGGAGCTTGCCCGCGGTTTCCTTCTTGTCAATGAGATCGGAGGCTGCGCTCACGGTGACCCGTTCGGTCACGCCGCCGCCGACGGTAAGGTCCTGGACGGGAAAGTCCTGCAGCCGCAGCTCGATCAGGACCGACTCGCTGACCCCGCCTTCCGTGGTGCGTGCGACCACGGTCCACGTCCCGACCGGCAAGGCGGGGAGCTGGTAACGACCCTCGTTGTCCGTCGTCGTGACACGAAGCGCGCCCGTGTGCTCGTTGCGCGCCTGAACGATCGCCCCGACCGCGGCATACCCGTCGGCGGTCCGCACTTTGCCGCGCAAACTCGATCCGGCGCTCTGAGCCAGGAAGGGCGACGCCGCTAGAAAAACGACGCCGAGGCCGGCAACCCAAAGGGCAAACCTGGAAAGCCGTTTCACGCGCGTCACCTTAACAGATATAGGAATCCGATCATCTCGCACCGACGAAAAGGGGCTCGTCCGCTCGCCCGGAATCGGCGGCGAGACAAGCCCCTCGTACGTTTCGGAAAAACCGGTGTTTACATGCCGTAGTGCCCCCACGGCCCGGACCCGCCGGTGCCCTTGCCCAGGATCAGGAAATAGCCCTCGTTCGGGCTGAACGTGTGGCACGTCACCAGCCCCGTATCGGGCTCTTCCGTCGAGTAGTTCAGCTCGGATTCCGGGCTTCCCGCCCGGATGATCTCGTAACCGTCCACGCAGGGATCGGTCGACGCGGTCCAGCAAAACTGCGTCAACCCGCCCGGTTTGTCCGCCAGAACACCGGTGATCTCTTCCGTCGGTGTGCACAGGCCACCGCTGGTCGTGCCGCCGAGTTCCGGGGGCAAAGGTCCCGACCCACCGGTCGATTTCGGCGGCAGCAGGCTCTCGTAAGTGTTGGTCACGCCGGCGCTCGGATTGGCATAGTCGGAGAGCGTCGTCACCGTGATGAAGTAGTCCGTCCCGGGCGTCAGCCCACTGATCGTTGCCGTCGTGCCGACGATGTTCACCTGGCCCGCGTTGTCCACGGAGTTGAACGCGTACGGCGTCGCGTTGCCGGAGTCGGTGTCCCAGTAGACCTTGTAGCCGTCGATGTGGTGCGTCACCGTTCCCGGGTCCCAGGAGATGCTGATCGTCGTATCGGTGACTCCGTCCTGGGTGATCGAGCGCGGCGGGAACACGCCGTACTTCGCGTCGATCTCCTGCAGGTCGGTAAAGGTCGTCTCGCTGGTTTCTTCTTGTTCGGACATCAACCGGGCAACCGTTCCCAGGTTGGGCACGACCCACATGTGGATCACCTGATGGACCTGGGCCACACCGCTCCCGCTGCAGCTGTTGAACAGGTAGGTGCAGAAGTCGACGATCTGACGCACGACGAGCGCGTCGAACGTGTGACCCGAGGGTAGCGTGACCGGGCCCTCATCGATCACCACGCTGGACTGCTGACCGTTGCCGTTCAACCCCTGGCAACCCTGGATCCAGAGGTTGCAAAAGAGGCCGCATCCGTCGGGACAGACGTGGTTGTAGACGGACTGCGCGCAGTTGAACGCGGGGACGTTCCCCCAGGAGTCCCCGACCTGCATGTAGTAGTCGCCCGTCCTCGGCCCCGTCGTCTCGATGTTGGAAAAACGCCACAACGGCACCTCAGGGCGGGTGATCCCTCCCGGATCGTTTCCGACGTAGCAGAAGCGGCTTTCGCTCTCCCCGAGTGCCCCACCGCTCCGGCCTTCGTGGCGCACACCCGCGCGGAGCCAGATCGTGTAGTCGGTGCCGCGATCCTCGCCCTCCGTCGCGCTCAGCGTGATGAAGGCGTCTGCAGGATCGGCAAAATTCTTGTCCTCGCGACCCATCGCCGTCAAACCCGCAAAACCGCACTGGGTGTCGTTGCAGGTTTCGGTCGGGCCGATGGCCACCCTCGTCGAGCCGATCTCGTAACGCGCGTTGGCGAGCTGGTTGGGCGCGAAGTCCCACGAGCCCTGGTTGAGCAGATCGGCCATCGTCGTCGGCGCCCCGGCGGCCACGTCGGCGATGTCGACGGTGCAGCGATCGTCACCGCCGCCGGTACAATCCGTGTTCACGACGCAGGGGCCGTTGGGAGGTTCGGTGCAGGTCCCCATGCGGTCGAAACCGAGGTTCAGCCGTTCGCCGACCGCCGCGTCGAGCTCGTCGAAGTAGATCTTGAGGCCGACGCCGCCACGCATCACCTCCTCGACGACGGCCGCGCCCTCGAACTCGACGATCGACGTCCCGTCGAGACCGGCCTTACCCCAGACCTCGGCCACCGCGCCCGCGCGTGGATCGACCCAGCGATAGATCACGCGATCCTGAAGCACGAGACCGTCGCTCGTCGTGCGCTTCACCAGCGAGCGCTGCAGCGAGACCTGGCGCGAGTCGCCCGGCAGGTAGAGCCTGCCGCTCGACAGCTGCTTCGTTCGAATGCGGACCATGCGCGATTCGCCCGCGGCGGCCGTCTCGTAGACCAGCGGGTCCCGGCCGGATGCGCCGGACTGGTGTGGCATCCACCAGTCGCGCGCGGCGGCCTCGTAGACAAGCGGCTCGAAATCGGGGTCCCGACTGTCGAGGATCGACAGGGCTCCGGTCTCGTTTTCCCGGATCGTCCGTATCCAGGACCCCCCGAGCGCCGCGGTTTGGAGCTTCCAGCGTGTCTTGCCTTCGGGGTGGATCAGGTCCTCGACATACCTCTTGTCGAGATCGATCGTGCGCCAGCGCGCCTGGTGGATCACCTCGCCGTCGGCGGCGGCGGTAGCGGGAACGCTTACTGAGAGGAGGGTGAAGAGCGCACCAGAAACGAGCAGGCGTTGCATCGATGTCCCCCACGGATTGCGACCCGGAAAAACCAACGGCCCCGCCAGCGTTTTTACGCTTGTACCGGGAGAATCGCAAGGGAACGCTGTTAACGCTGTTCCAACCGTGCCAGGGCTCGGCGTGCGGCGTCGAGCCACTCCTGCGCGTCCGGGACCTGCCGGGCGACGCGCTCGATCGCGAGACGTTCCGCCTCTGCATAGGCTGCACGGCTTTGCGCAATCTCGTCGAGCTTGCGGTGCGCCTCGCCGAGCGCCAGCTGGTTCGGCGGATGGGCGGGGTCGAGCTGCACGGCGAGCCGAGCCTGTGCGTAACCGGCGTCGAGGTCGCCGGGACCGGTGGGCCAACCCGGGGAGCGCAGGTAGACCAGTGCGAGCACACGGTGCGGACCCGCGTGGTCCATCGCCGGTGAGCGCTCGATCACGGACTCGAGCAGCTCGACGATCCTCGACAGGGCGTCGATCGCGGTCGACCTCCGTTCCCTTGCCTGCAGACCGAGCGCCAGGGCGAGCTGGTAGTCGCATTCGACCTCCTCGGGCGCAACGCGACCGCACCACTGGGCCAGGTGGACCGCCTCGACGGCCTGGGCCAGACGCTCGCCGGCGTCCTCGACATGATCCGCGAGCCAGATCCGGCAACGCGCCGCGCCGATCAGCGCTGCGAGCTGCACCGACTCGTCGGTGACCGCGGCCTGAAAACGATCGGCCGCCGCGCCGACCGATTCCAGGGTCCGTCGCTGCCAGAGCTGCTCGGCCTCGGCGAAACGGCCCGACCCGGCAGCGGCGATCTGCTCGAGCGGCGGCGGCTCGCGGAGCGCCGAGGCGCAGCCGAGGGTCGTCGCGAATACGGCGATCAGGAGAACGAGGCTAGTCGGCCGCATCGCTCCACAGCCGTTGCACACCGGCGAGTCCGTCTTTACCGAGCAGCTCGAACCGAACCACCCGAATCGTCGCCAGCAGCTCGTCGCCGTTTGCCGAACCGTCGAGCTCCTGCAGCGCCTCAACCAGCGCTCGTTCGTGCCGTTCGGAGAGGCGCTCGTCCACCGCGCAGACGAGGCTCGAGATCGTCGGTTCGGAAACCGCGACCACCTCGAGATCGTCCGCAAAGGGAAGGCGACCCAACGCTTCGGCCTGAGCCCGGTCGAGCAACGCCGCGACGGGCTCGCCCTGAGCGGCCTTGCGCAGGACCGAGAGCACCCGCGCGTTGAAGCGGATCTCGACATCGTCCGGAAGCTCGCCCCATCCGGCGAGCGCACGTCGGACGAACCGCGGCGAGAACCCGGGATGCCCCTGGAGGGACCAACCGGCAAGATCGGCCGGCGACGTCAGCGCTCCCTTGCGCGCGACGAGGCTCCAGGTCTCCTCGCTTCCGCCTTCCTGGATCACACGCAGCATGGGGCGCAGCTTCAACGCCTCGCCGTACTCGAAAAACACGGCCAGCGGCACGATGGCGACCGTCGCCTCGCCGGACACCGTCGCCCGGCCGGCATCGACCTCGGGATGGTAGATCGCGCGAAAATCGTCGGCGTTCCACCCGGCGGCCCTGGCCACGCCCGCGGCGAACTCGTCCATCGACGGTTGCGCCTGCTCCGTGGTCCCGGGAAATCCCGGTGCCCAGGCGACCAACGTCACGGGCTCGCCCGCCGCAACGCTGGCGGCGGCGACGAAGCAGAGCGTGACCGCGCGGAGTCGTCTCATCAGTTTCAAGGTTACCAGCGTCTCCCCATGTCACGCACGCGGGGATGCACAACGCCGGGTTGGGTGGGTCCTTAACGCTCGACGAGACCGAAGGTTACCAACAGGTTCGGCAGCACGACGGTCGACGTGACGAGGCAGGACCCGACGCCGAGCAACAGCACCGCCCCGAGACTCGCCAGCCCGCGGTGCGAGGCCAGCGCGAGACTCCCGAAACCGATCATCGTGGTCAGCGACGCGATCAGGATCGCGCGCCCGGTGTGCCTCAGCACCAGGTTCATGCCCTGCCCGCCCTCGAAGCGCACGCGATGGATCACGTGCACCCCGTTGTCGATCCCGACACCGATGATCAGCGGCACCGCGACGAGGTTGGCGAAGTTGAACGGGATCCCGAGGACCCGCATCGCCCCCATCATCCAGACCACGCCCATCACGAGCGGCAGCAGCGCCAGGGCGGTGTCCCGCAGACCGCGAAAATCGAGCATCAGGATCAACGCGACGAGCACGGCCCCGAGCGCGACGGCCCGGTAGAACCCGCCCGTGATACGGCCGGACATCTTGTGAAAGACGAGGGGGAAGCCGGTCGCCGCGGGATCGACCCGCCGCGACGCGCCGACGAACTCGGCGAGCGCGGGAGGGTCGAAGATCTCCCCCGTCGGATGCAGGAAAGCCAGCATGTCCCCCGAGCGGGTAAAGAAGCGGCGCCGCAGCTCGACGGGCAGGTTGTCCGGCGTCGGCGGCGAGCTGTCGAGGTTGCGACGCAGCTGCTCCATGGCGTGACGGGCGGTCTCGAGCAACTGCGGTTGCGCGGTGTTCCAGTCGGCCACCCGTTCGTCGTCGGCATCGATTGCCGTCTCCAGACAACCTTCCGCCGCGGCCCGCGCGCGTTCCAGCGGCTCGATGACCTCGACGATCCCGGCGGAGAAGGCGTCGTCCGCCGACATGGCCAGAGCCGACTCGAGCCGTTCCAGCGAAGCGGTCAGGCGTTCACGCTCGAGTGTCGTCGTCCGTTCGGGCAGGCTCACCGGCTCGACGATCGGCCGCAACGTCTCGATCAACCGCTCTGCCGCGTCGATGTCCGGTGGAAGGAAATCGAGCGGGGATTCGA
>JBFFZZ010000124.1:0-8547 GCA_041568335.1 Candidatus Polarisedimenticolaceae bacterium
CAGCGCCTGCTCGCCGGAGTCGGGCTGGGTTACCATCAGGTTGTCTCCGTCCACGCCGAGCTTCCGGGCGTATTCAGGATCGAGGGCGTGCTCGGCGTCGACGAACGCGGCGGCGCCGCCGGCTTTCTGGGCTTGAGCGACGACGTGCAGTGCCAAGGTGGTTTTTCCGGAGCTTTCGGGGCCGTAGACCTCGATCACGCGCCCGCGGGGTACCCCGCCGACGCCCAGGGCATAGTCCACGGACAGGGACGACGTCGGGATCACCGCCATGTCGCGGGCTCCGCGCTCGCCGAGCTTCATGATCGCGCCCTTGCCGAACTGTCGTTCGATCTGGGAAATCGCGAGCTCGACGGCCTTGTTCCGGTCGCCGCTGTTCTTGCTGTCTGTCGTCATGGAATGTCTCCTGAGAAGGCCTCGGGGGAGCCTCGATGGGCAAGGCGCAGGTTAGGCGAAAGTTCACGAAAAGTCAACGCAAAACGGGCCTCTCCGGCCACGGTTGACTTCACTTTCTCCGGTCGCCTATATTCTGCCACCGGGATCTTGATTTTTCTGATTTTCGGACCCTTTTGTCCGGATCCTTCGGGGGTTCCATGCGTGCCTTGATCGTCACCTCCAGGTTTCGCGTCGTCGGGACGGTCCTGCTGGCGGGAGGGCTGTGTCTCGGCTGCGCCGGCCAGCGTGTCGCGCCCGACCCGCAGACCCCGGCCGAGCGTGTTTCCACGACCGCGGCGGTCGAAGCGTCGACTCCGGTCGAGCACGGACACCACCACCATGACACGCCGGATCCCGCCAGCTTCGAGGACGCGTTCTGGGCCGGTCTCGTCGCCGACGACGCCGAACAGGATCTGGCCCCCGGGGAAGAGGCGACACCGGCGCCGCACGATCTCCTGGCGGAGATCGAGCCCGACTTGAGCTCCGAGCTCGTGGCGCGCGAGCGCGACAAGTGGGCGCAAGGGCTGCCGGCGTTCGACTTCCCGGTGACCACCAACAACAAGGTGCTGGGCTGGATCGACTACTACGCCAACCGCAACCCCGAGACGTTCAAGAAGGGGCTCGAGCGTTCGGGCCAGTACCTCCCGATGTTCAAGAGGATCTTCGCCGAGGCGGGGCTGCCGCGCGACCTGGTCTACTTCGCCCACGTCGAGTCCGCCTACAAGACGACGGCCTACTCGCGGGCGCGCGCCAAGGGCATCTTCCAGTTCATCTCGGCTACCGGCCGGCGCTACGGCCTGCGCATCGATTACTGGGTCGACGAGCGGTCCGACCCGGAGAAATCGGCGCGCGCCTCGGCCGCCTACCTGAAGGACCTCTACGACGAATTCGGCGATTACTACCTCGCGCTCGCCGCGTACAACGCGGGCGAGGGCCGCGTGCGTCGGGCGATCCGCCGCAGCGGGTCGCGCGACTTCTGGAAGATCTCGAAGAGCTCGCGGCACCTGCGCCGCGAGACACGGAACTACGTCCCCGCCATCCTTGCGGCGACGATGATCTCCAAGGACCCGGCCAAGTACGGCTTCGACGTGGCCTACCAGGACGTCCTGCAGTACGACACGGTTCAGGTCGAGGGCGCGGCCGATCTTCGCGTGCTCGCCAAGTGTGCGGGGACGGATTTCGACACGATGCGCCGGCTCAACCCGATGCTGCGCCGCTACCAGACCCCGCCCGGGGCCACCACCGATGTGCGCGTACCCGTCGGCGCTGCGGAACAAACCCTGTTGGCGTTGGCGGAGGTGCCGCGGAACGAGCGCGTGCTCTACGCGCGGCACCGCGTGCGGCAGGGCGACACGCTCGGCAAGCTGGCTCGCCAGTACGGCGTCAGCGTGCGCGCGATCCAGGACACGAACCGGATGGGTCGCTCGACGATGATCCGTGTCGGTCGCACACTGGTGATCCCGACGGTGGCGACTCGCGACTATCCCGGCGCGAGCGCGGTCGCTGCGGCCGACGTCATCGAGGGCGAGGTCGTGACGTATCGCGTGCGCCGTGGTGACACCCTGTCGCGCATCGCTCGCCGCTACGGAACCAGTGCCAAGGCGATCGCCTCCGCCAGCGGCATCAGCCTGCACTCGACCCTGTCGATCGGCCAACGGCTCAAGGTCGTCCCGGGTGTGCGTTCGTCGGCACAGGCCGCGCGGATCGCGCAGGGCGGCAGCCCCGGGTCGCAGCCGTCGACCTACGTCGTGCGCCGTGGGGACTCGCTGTGGAAGATCGCCCAGCGCTCCCAGACCACCGTGGCCAAGTTGTGCCGGTTGAACGGGATCTCGGCCAACGCCGTGCTGCACCCGGGAACCCGCTTGCGTCTGCGCTGATCGTCCCGACATTCGGTCCCGAACCTCCTCACCGGAGGTTCGTATGCTCGGTCGCGCGACGGGCGCCGTCGTGTTCGGCGTCGACGCCCACCTGATCGAGGTCGAGGTCGACCTGGCCGGTGGCCTGCCCACCATCGCCGCGGTCGGATTGCCCGACTCCGCGGTTCGCGAGGGGATCGACCGCGTCCGCGCGGCGCTGCGCCACGCCGGTTATTCGCTGCCCAACCGCCGCGTCGTCGTCAACCTCGCGCCGGCGAGCCTGCGCAAGCAGGGTGCGAGCCTCGACCTGCCGATCGCACTGGCGGTCCTGCTCGCGGACGAGCGGCTGACCGGATTCCCGACCGCCGAGACGCTGTGCGTGGGGGAGCTCGGGCTGGACGGCGCGTTGCGCCCCGTGCGCGGCGCGCTGTCGATGGTCCTCGAGGCCCGCATGCGTGGAAAGCGAAAGGTCATCGTGCCCTACGCGAACCGCGACGAGGCCGCACTGGTCGAGGGGATCGACGTGCTGCCCCTGCACCATCTCGAAGAGGTCGCGGCGTACGCCGAAGGTCGCGAGATCGATCCCCACCGGCTCGACGCCCGCCGCTGTCTCGCCGAGAGTCGCGCCCGGGATCATCGTCACGACCTGTCCGAGGTCCGCGGGCAGGCAGCCGCGCGCCGGGCGCTGGAGATCGCGGCGGCCGGGGGGCATCACCTGCTGCTGTGCGGGTCTCCCGGTTCCGGGAAGACGATGCTGGCTCGACGGCTGCCGGGCATCCTCCCGCCGCTCGAGCTGGACGAGGCGCTCGAGGTGACGAAGGTCTGGTCCGCCTGCGGGCTGGCCCGCGGGATCGTCGCGCAGCGGCCGTTCCGCGCGCCGCACCACGGGGTGAGCTTCGCCGGGATGACCGGGGGCGGTCCCAACCCGCGTCCGGGGGAGATCTCGCTCGCGACGCACGGCGTGCTGTACCTCGACGAGCTCACCGAGTTCCGCCGCGACGCGCTCGAGGCGCTGCGCCAGCCGCTCGAAGAGGGGTCGATCACGGTCGTCCGGGTCCGCGGCAACGCGACGTTCCCCGCGGACTTCTCCCTGGTCGCGTCGATGAACCCCTGCCCCTGCGGCCACCACGGGAGCCCGACGGGTCGTTGCGGCTGCTCGCCTCGGCAGGTGCAGCGCTACCTTTCCCGGCTCTCCGGCCCGCTGCTGGATCGCTTCGATCTCGTCGTCGAGGTGCCGCCGGTCGATCTCTCGCGGCTCGGCGACGGAGAACGCGGCGAACCGTCGAGCAAGGTCGCGAGGCGGGTGATGGCGGCGCGCGCCCTGCAGCACCAACGGCTCGGTCGAGCGTCGTGCAACGCCCGCATGAGTCCCGCCGAGCTGGACCGGCTCGCGGATCCGGGTGTCGACGGTCGCGCGTTGATGCTGGCCGCGGCGGAGCGGCTCGGGCTCTCCGCCCGCGGCTTCGAGCGTGTTCGCCGCGTCGCACGGACGATCGCCGATCTGGCCGCAGCAGAGCGCATCGAGCCGGCGCACGTCGCCGAGGCGTTGCAATACCGCAAGCCGGAGCTGTTCGAGACGGCTTAGCGCCGCTGCTCTCGCGTCAGTAACCCGGGATCGGCGAGGGCGCCATGTCGCCGACCAGCACGGAGCCCTTCATCGGGCAGGCCATGCAGGCCCCGTGGCTGACGCAGGAGTAGTTGAACGTGACGTTGTTCTGGTTGAACACCCGCTCGAACGAGTCGCCGACATTCTGGAAAACGAAGCCGCTGTCGAACGCGCCGTTGATCTCGCTGACCGTGTGCGTCGTATCCACACCCACGAGCACCCAGCGTACCGTGTCGCCGCGGTTGATCTGGACCGACTTCGGGTCGTACGCGTTGTCGTTGACGTTCACGACGACGGTCTTCGGTGCGGGGGGGATCGGGGGCGCGGAGCTGCTCCCGCAGCCGAGCGAGATCAGCAGTCCCGCCGCCGGAAGGGTGAGTAGCATTCGTCGCATGGTTACCTCCTCTCGCTGGTGGCCGGTCGCGCTGGCGAACCGGTCCCCCCTGAGAGGAATAACCCGTGCCACGGGTGGGACGATGTCGCGAACCCCGCGGTTCGGGGACAGTTTCCTCACTGGCTTCCGGGTGTTCCCCGAAATCAGGGTCCCTTGGTCATCGTGAAGTTGTCCAGGACCATCCCGTTGGTGTCGATGAAGCGGACAGGGCCGTTGTCCGGGTCGCTGGGGCACGGATCGCAAACGTCGCCGAGCGCGTCGCCGTCCCCGTTGGTCTGTGCGGGATACGCCACGAACGGGCAGTCGTCGTCGGTATCGCGGATCGTATCCGCGTCGGAGTCGTCACAACGGCCAATGTCGACGGACCCGAAAAGACGAGGATGGCGACGCGAAGGCGACGACGAGGGAGGCGACCAGGGGACACGTGTCCTGGTTGTGGGCATGCGTCAACCTCACCCTCCGAGGCCACAAGTTGCTCGTAGGTCAGCCAGTTACGCGAAAAACGGCGGTCCTTTGAACGGCGGTTTCGCGGAATTGCGAGGCGGCCACAAGCTTTTTAATTCGAGCGGGTCCGGTAGCTCCAAAAAATCATCGAAAGGGTGTCGCGCTCCCGCGTTGACGTGAACAAAGGCCCCCGGTATCCTCTTTTTTTCATTTTGACGGTTCAGGCCTCGTTGCGGGAAAGATGGCGTCATCCACATCGCTCAGATTGGTGCTCTCCAGCGAGGTCCGGCTGATCGATCTCATTCACCAATCCGCGGAGAAGGTCGCCCAACTGGCGGGCTTCGACGAGGACGAAGCATTGAACATCGGGTTGGCGGTTCGCGAGGGAGCGATCAATGCCATCGTTCACGGCAACCGGTCCGACCCGAACCTCGAAGTCAACATCACGTTGAGGGCGAGCGATGAAGGCTTCTCGGCGCACATCACCGACGAGGGTGAGGGGTTCGACCCGGACGCTGCTCCGGACCCTACCGAGGAGGACAACCTCCTGGCAACCTCGGGCCGGGGGATGTTGTTGATGCGGGCTTTTGTGGACGATATCGTGTACTCCCGCCGCGAGGCCCGCGGGATGGAAGTCACGATGACGAAACGAAGAACGACGGGCTAGCGATTAGAGACCGGCCCGATGTGGTCGGTCCGGAGGAAAGCAAGATGAAAGTGGGCGTTCGAAACATCGGGCACGTGGCGGTCGTCGACCTGGCGGGCAAGATCACCATCGGCGAAGGGGACGTCGTCCTGCGGGAGAAGGTCAACGAGCTCTTTGACGGCGGTCAGCAGCACGTGTTGCTCAACCTGGAAAAGGTCTCCTACATGGATTCGGCGGGGATCGGCGAGCTGGTCGCGTGTTACAAGCGCGCGAAGGAGAAGGGCGGTACCGTCAAGCTCCTGAATCCTTCGGGGAAGGTGTTCGACCTGCTCCAGCTGACGAAGCTGGAAGAGGTCTTCGAGACCTACCGCGACGAGAAGGAAGCTCTCGTCTCGTTCTGATCTTCTCGAGACACTCGTTCACGGCCGGATGCCGGTATCCGGTGTCCGGCCGGTTCAGTCCCTCGCGTCACCGCGGAGCTGGCGCCGCCAGGCGGCCAGCCGGTTGAGCGCTTCGAGCGGCGTCAACGCATTCGGGTCGGCTCCGCGAATCTCCGCCAAAACATCCGCGATGGCCGGGTCCTCCGCAGGCGGCTCGGGCTTTTCGGGGTCGAACATCCCGAACAGGGTCGGCTGGGCGGCGTCGCCGGGATCCGCGTGCGCGCGGCGCGGTAGGCCGTCGCGCCCGTACTCGTCGCGCTCGAGGTTGGCCAGGATCTCCGCTGCCCGGCGCACGACCCGCGACGGAACGCCGGCCAGCCGGGCGACCTGGATGCCGTAGGAACGATCGGACGGTCCCTCCTCGACGCGATGCTGGAAGACGACGTCGTCGCCACGCTCGCGCACCGCCATCCGCAGGTTCGTCACCGTGTCCAGCTCGACCGCCAGCTCGGTCAGCTCGTGGTAATGCGTTGCGAACAGCGTCCGCGGGCAACCGTGCTCGACCGCGTCGAGATGTTCCACGACGGCCCAGGCGATCGAGAGGCCATCGAACGTCGACGTCCCACGACCGATCTCGTCGAGCAGCACCAGACTCCGAGGAGTCGCGTGGTGCAGGATGTTCGCGGTCTCCGTCATCTCCACCATGAACGTGCTCTGTCCTTCGGACAGGCTGTCGGAAGCTCCGACACGGCAGAAGATCCGGTCGGTGATCCCGATCTCCGCCGACTCCGCGGGAACGAAAGAGCCGGTCTGCGCCAGCAGCGTAATCACGGCGACCTGTCTCAAGTAGGTCGACTTGCCGCCCATGTTAGGCCCGGTCAGGATGCCGATCGGGCGATGATCCCCCCCGAGCCGCGTGTCGTTCGGCACGAAGCGCCGATCCGTCAGGCTGCGTTCGACGACGGGATGACGGCCACCACGGATGACCAGGCCATGCCCGTCGTCAACCCGCGGCCGTCGGTAATCGTCGGCGACCGCGGTCTCCGCCAGGCCCGCAAGCACGTCGATCAACGCGGTCGCGCGGGCGACGCGGCGCAACCGTTGCGCCTGGGCGGCCGTTTGCCTCCGGAGCTCGGTGAACAGCTCCTGCTCAAGCGCTTCGATCCGTTCCTGGGCGTTGAGCACCTTGGCTTCTTGCTCCTTGAGCTCGGGCGTGATGAAACGCTCGCCGTTGGCGATCGTCTGTTTGCGATGATAGTGCTCGGGCACGAGATGCAGGTTCGCCTTCGACACCTCGATGTAATAACCGAACACCTTGTTGAAGCGCACTTTCAGCGACGCGATCCCGGTCCGCTCGCGCTCGGTCGACTCCAACGACGAGATAAACGCGCGCCCATCGCTGCGAATCGAGCGCAGCTCGTCCAGCCCCGCGTCGTATCCGTCGCGGATCACGCCGCCGTCGCGCAGGGTGGCCGGTGGCTCGTCGGTCAGACCGGCGGCCAACCGTCCGCGCACGTCATCGCAAGGGTCGAGACCGTCGAGCGTTTCGCGGATCAGCGGTGCGCGCGCCCCGGCAAGGGTCTCGATCAGCTCGGGCAACCGCTCCAGGGAGTGCCCCAGCGCGTACAGGTCACGCGGGTTCGCGCTCCCGGAAACCGTCCGTGTCAGCAGCCGTTCGATGTCCAGCACGCCCTTCAGACGGCGACGCACGGCCTCGCGCAGCGCCGCGCCACCGACGAGCTCCTCGACGGCATCCTGACGTTCGACGATGCGATCGACGCTCAGCAGCGGAGCGCGAAGGAAGCGGCGCAACAGACGCGCGCCGGCCGGAGTCACCGTGCGGTCGATCGCGTGAAGCAGGCTGCCGCGGCGCTCCCCGTTGCGCGTCGAGCGCTCGAGCTCGAGGTTGTGCTGCGTCGTCTCGTCCAGCATGAGCGCGTCGGAAGGGTCGTGGAGCAACAGCTCGTGGATGTGCCCGAGCCCGCATTTCTGCGTGTCCTGCGCGTATTGCAGCAAAGCTCCCGCAGCGGCGATCGCCGCCTGGCGCCCGCGGAAACCGAATCCGTCCAGGGAGCCGACGTTGAACTGTCGCTTGAGCCGCTCGCAGCCCTCGTCGTGGTTGAACAGGTAGTCGTCGACGGGTGTCCGCAGCGCATCCCCGTGGATCGGCGCATCGCTGCCCGCCGCCCAATCGAACCCCGCGGCGTGGACGATCTCGCGCGGGGCAAACGCCCGCAGCCGCTCGCTCAACCGGCGCCGGCCGGTCTCGCCGGTGGTGTCGCAATCCCAGGCCAGGAACTCACCCGTCGACAGATCGAGAAAAGCGGCCCCGAATTGCCCGGCGATCGCCACGATCGAGGCGATCCAGGTGTTGGCCGTCGCGTCCAGCTGATCGGGGTCGGTCATCGTCCCGGGAGTGACGACGCGAACCACCTCCCGTCGCACCAGGCCCTTGGCCTTCTTCGGGTCCTCGACCTGATCGCAGATGGCGACGCGCTGGTCGGCACGCACCAGTCGCGCCGTGTAGGGCTCCAGTTGGTGATGCGGGAACCCACACATCGGGACGACGTTGTCGGTACCCTTGCCGCGCGATGTCAGCGTCAGCTCCAGCAGTCGGCTCGCGCACTGGGCGTCCTGGTAGAACATCTCGTAGAAGTCGCCCATGCGGAAAAGCAGGATGGCGTCCGGGTTGTCCCGTTTGAGAGCCTTGTACTGCCGCAGCATGGGGGTTAGCGCCGCACCCATGATCGGCGCCCAGTATACCAACGTGGTTCGAAGAATGCGGTTAG
>JBFFZZ010000125.1:0-8544 GCA_041568335.1 Candidatus Polarisedimenticolaceae bacterium
ACGTGGCCGGAAACCTCACGGTTTTGGGGCGAACGCTATAATCGCCCCATGGTCAAGACGGTCTATTTGGCGAAACCGAGGGGGTTTTGCGCCGGCGTCGTGATGGCGATCGAGGCGGTCGAGAAAGCCGCCGAAGAAATGCGCGACGCGGGCCAGGGCGACCTGGCGGTGTACCACGCGATCGTGCACAACGACACGGTCGTGCGCCGGCTCGAGACGGGCCACGGCGTGCATTTCGTCGAGGATCTCGGCGAGATGAGGGAACTGGAACATCGCGCCAAGGCCGATGGGGGCAATCTCGCCGACACCGTCGTGTTCTCCGCGCACGGGGTCAGCCCCGCGGTGCGCGAGCGTGCGAACGCCCTGCGGCTGCACACCATCGACGCCACCTGCCCGCTCGTCACCAAGGTGCACAGCGAGGCCAAGAAGTACGCGCGGCTGGGCTACCACATCCTGTTGATCGGCGACTCGACGCACCATCAGGAGGTCGTGGGCACTTATGGCGAGGCGCCGGAGTGCACCACGGTCGTCAGCGTCGTGGGCAACCGCAAGCACGACCCCCAGCTGGCCAGTCCGGACACGGTCGAGGTCCCCGACCCGGAAAAGGTCGTCGTCTTGACCCAGACGACGTTGTCCGTCGATGACACGGCGAAGACGATCGAGATCCTGCGCACGCGTTTCCCGCGTCTCGTCGTGCCGTCGCGCGACGACCTGTGTTACGCGACCAAGAATCGCCAGGACGCGGTCAAGGAGATCGCCCCGCACGTCGATCTGTTCCTCGTCGTCACCAGCGACTACTCCAGCAACGGGATGCGTCTGCTCGAGCTCGCCGACGAGCTGACCGGCAACGCCAAGCGCATCGAGGGCATCGAGGACATCGAAGAAGCCTGGCTCGAAGACGTCGATGCGGTCGGCGTCACCTCCGCCGCATCGACACCGGACGACCTGGTGCAGGAGATCCTCGTCTTCTTCCGTCAGCGCAATGCCGAGCTCGAAGTCGTCGAGGAGGGCGAGTGGGAGGACATCACCTTCCGCGAACCCAAACGCGTCGCGCCGACTCCTCCGGCAGGCTGACGTGATCGCCGTCGCGCAGACCGACGACGAGATCCGGGACTGCCACGCCGTGATGTCCCAGCTGCGCCCGCACCACGACGATGCGGACGCATTCGTCGCCCGTGTGCAGCTACAACGGGAAGAGGGCTACCACCTCGCCGCCCTGCGCGACGACGGGGTCGTTCGCGCCGTCGCCGGCTACCGCTACGGCAACAACCTCGCCTGGGGCAAGTACATGTACGTCGACGACCTGGTCACCGACGACTCGCAGCGCTCCAAGGGCTACGGAAAACAACTCCTCGACTGGCTTCGCGACCAGGCCGTCGAGAATGGTTGCGACGCCCTGCACCTCGACTCCGGCGTCCAGCGCTTCGCCGCACACCGCTTCTACCTACGCGACGGCCACATGTCCATCTCCAGCCACCACTTCGAATTGAAGCTGTAGTGGGGTCAGGCCTGACCCCGTTCAAAAGCCGGCGCCGCAGCGCTCGATGAGGAAGGCGTACTCGAGGGCCATCTCGCGGATCGAGTCGTAGCGGCCGGAGGGGCCGCCGTGGCCGGCGCCCAGATCGGTCTTGAGCAGAACGACGTTGTCCCCGGTGTGATGCTCGCGGATACGGGCGACCCACTTGGCCGGTTCCCAATAGGCGACGCGAGGGTCGGTGAGCCCACCGGTGACGAACAGGTTGGGGTAGGCCTGCGACCTTATATTGTCGTAGGGCGAGTAGGCCAGCATGCGCTGGAACACTTCGGGGTCGTTCGGGTTGCCCCATTCGTCGTACTCGATCACGGTGAGCGGCAATCCGGGATCGAGCATCGTGTTGATGACGTCGACGAACGGGACCTTGCAGACGGCGGCGCGGAACAGCTCGGGCCGCATGTTGACCACGACGCCGACCAGGAGCCCGCCGGCGCTGCCGCCACGGATCGCCAGTCGCGCGGGCGAGGTGTAGCCGCTGGCGATCAGGTGTTCCGCGCAGGCGATGAAGTCGGTGAAGGTATTCATCTTGTGCTCGAGCTTGCCGGCCTCGTACCAGGGACGACCGAGATCGCCTCCGCCGCGTACGTGGGCGATGGCAAAGACGAACCCGCGGTCGATCAGGCTCAACCGCAACGAGTGGAATCCCGGGTCCGTGTGCGTCGACCCGTAGGCGCCGTAGCCGTAGAGCAACAACGGGTTGTTGCCATCGAGATCGATGCCCTTCCGGTGGACGAGCGTGATCGGGACCCGCACCCCGTCCGCCGCGGTCGCGGACGTCCGCTCGGTCGTGTACTCCTCGGGCCGGTAGCCGCCGAGCACTTCCTCGACCTTGAGCACCGTCCGCTCGAGCGTGTTCATGTCGAGGTCGATCGTCGTCTCGGGGGACACCAACGACTCGTAGACGAAGCGTACCGTCGCCGTTTCGTATTCCGGATTGGCGGTCGGGGTCACGCTGTAGGCCGGTTCGTCAAAGCGAACGTCCTGCGCCCGGTATCCCGGCATGGCGAGCACCCGCAGCCGGCCCACACCCTCGTGCCGCTCCAGCACGACGATGTGATCACGGAACGGGTGGACATCCTCGAGCTGGACGTCCGGACGGTGAGGGAGCACCTCGCGCCAGTTCGCTCGGCGCGGATCGGAGAGCGGCGTTTCGAGCAGACGAAAATTGATCGCGTCCTCGTTGGTGTGGATCAGAAAACGATCGCCCCAGTGATCGATCGAGTACTCGACGCCTTTCTTGCGGAGGTCGAACAACGTGAACTCGCGGGTGGGATCGGCGGCGTCGAGGTAGTGCGCCTCGTTGGTGTCGTTGCTGCGCAGATGCAGGACCAGGTAGCGCCCCGACCGCGTCTTGTACAGGCCGAGGAAGAACGACTCGTCGGTCTCCTCGAACACCACGGGGTCTTCCCCCTTGGCCCCCAGCACGTGTCGATGCAGGCGGTAGGGGCGATGCGTCTCGTCCAGCGTCGTGTAGAACAGCGTGCGGTTGTCCGCGGCCCACTCGACACCGGCGTAGGCTCCGCGGATCGTGTCCGGCAGATTCTCCCCGCTGACCAGGTCGCGCACCCGGATCGTGTAGGTCTCCCCTCCGTCGGTGTCCGCGGCCCAAGCGACCATCCGGTGGTCGGGGCTGATGGAGACGGCGCCGAGTCGGTAGTAGTCGTGGCCTTCCGCCTCCCGGTTGGCGTCGAGGTAAACCTGCTCGGGACCGGAACCATCGCCAGGGCGGCGGCAGAAGATACGGTACTGCTTCCCCTTCTCGGTTCGGCTGTAGTAGAGGAACGGCCCCCATCGCGCGGGTGGGGTCTCGTCATCCTCCTTGATGCGCGCGACCATCTCCTCGAACAGCGTCTCGACGCGCGATCGCAGCGGGGCCATCACCGCTTCGGTGTACGCGTTCTCCGCTTTCAGATGCGTCAGGACGGTCTCGTCCTCGCGGGTGTCGTCGCGCATCCAGTGGTACGGGTCGGCGATCTTGTTCCCGAGGTAGTCGTTGACGTGTGAACACCGGTTGGCAACTGGGGGGGCGTGCGTCAGGTCGAATCGATCGGGCGCGCTCATGGAGGCGTCATTATGCCGACGTCAACGCAGCAGGTCGAGCAACTCCTCGCGGGCGATCGAGGTTGCGCGCGCGCCCTCGGCGAGCGCAGCCCGCGCCAGCTCGCGCTTGCTCTGTTGCAGGGTGAGGATGCGTTCCTCGACGGTGTCGGAGGCGACGAGCCGGTAGACCATCACGGGACGATCCTGTCCGATGCGGTGCGTGCGGTCGGCGGCCTGATCCTCCGCCGCCGGGTTCCACCATGGGTCGAGCAGGAAGACGTGGTCCGCGGCCGTCAGGTTCAACCCCGTCCCACCGGCCTTCAGCGAGATCAGCAGCACCGGCGGACCGTCGTCGCGCTGGAAACCATCGACGACGCCACGGCGGTCGCGGGTGGAGCCGTCGAGCCGCGTGAAGCCGATCCCGGCCGACTCCAGCGCGGGTTCGCAGCGATCCAGCAGCGATGTCCATTGGGAGAAGACAAGTGCCTTGTGGCCCTCGGCGACGACGCTGTCGAGCGTTTCGAGGAGCAGCGCCACCTTGGAGGAGGTCTCCGCCTGCTGCCCCGGGACGAGACCGCTGTGGCAGGCGGCCTGGCGGAGACGCAGCAACGCCTCGAGCGCGGCCATGACGCCCGAGCCCGCCTCGAGCTGCTTGACGACGTTCTCCAGCGTCGCCGCGCGCACCCCGTCGTAGACCCGGCGCTCCTCCGGATTGAGCTCGCAGCGCAGCACGCCCTCGGTCCGCGGCGGGAGCTCCGGGGCCACCTCACGCTTCAACCGGCGCAGCAGAAACGGCCGGATGCGTTTGCGCAACCGCGCCGCGGCCTCGTCGTCCCCGGCACCGATGGGTGACGCGTAGCGCTCCTGAAAATCGGACCGGCCGCCGAGCAGGCCGCGGTTGATGAAGTGGAACTGGCTCCACAGCTCATCGAGCCGGTTCTCGACGGGCGTCCCGGTCAGGGCGATCCGGAAACCGGCGTCGAGCGCGTACGCCGCGTCGGCAACCTGGCTGTCGGGGTTCTTGATCGCCTGCGCCTCGTCGAGCACGACGGTATCCCAGCGGCGCGCCGCGAGCTTCTCAGAGTCGATTCGAAGCAACGCGTACGTGGTTAGTGTCAGGTCCGCATCGTCAAGCGCACGTTTCGGGCCGTGAAAGACGTTCAGTGAAAGCGATGGACGGAAGCGTTGCGCCTCGGCGATCCAATTGTGCAGCACGCTCGTCGGCGCGACGACGAGGGTCTTGCCGCGCACCGCGCAGAGGGCCTGCAGCGTCTTGCCCAAGCCCATGTCGTCGGCGAGCAGCGCACCCAGTCCCGCCGATCGCAGGAAGCCGAGCCAGTCGACCGCGCCCTTCTGGTATTCGCGCAGCTCCGCGTCGAGGTCGGCCGGGAGCTCGGCCTCGGGAAGCCGGTCGAAACCCTCGAGCAACGGACGCAGATCGTCGAACCCGGGCGGTGGTGGTTGCTCGAGGTCGTCGCAAAGCGCCGCGAGATCGGGCGTGCAACAGCGCGGAACGCTGCCGTCGTTGCGGCGCGCGGCGAGAAGATCGGCGACGCGATCGCCGAAACGGGCGAGCCAGTCCGAGGGCAACGGCGCCCAACCGCCTTCGAGCAAGGGAACCAGGTTGGCGTTCTCACGCCAAGCGCGAAAGACCGCCGCAGGGTCCGCGCGTTCGTCGCCGCCGCCGCTGCTCGTGAACGTCACCTCCAGCCGATCGCCGTCGAGATCGAGCCGGGGCGCGAGCGGCGCCATCAGCCGGAACCGTTCGTGGGCGTCTCCCCGGACATCGCCGTCCCAGCGATCCAGCCTCCGCTTGAACTGCACGGCCTCTTCGGCCTCATAGCATGCGCGGATGCCCGGGCTGAGCCGGAGCTCGGCTGCGAGGCGGCGCAACAGCTCCTTCTCGGCATCGCGATCGCGTTGGGGGATCGCACCCGCGAGGTGCACCAGACGTCCGGCGTCGACGCGGGCCTGGGGCGGATCGCCGTACACCAGCAGCGCCAAGACGGAGAGCGCGTTCCCGTCCTCCTCGGTCTGCACGACGATCCGTGGCTTCTCCCGTGTCGTCCCCGGCAACCTCTCGGTCTCGATCTGGACGGGCGCCAGCTTGCGCAATCGCGGGAGCACCGTCGTGACGAGCTCGGTCACCTGATCGGGCCCGTAGGAGACCCCTTGCGGCAACCGTTCGAGCTCGCGTCCGGTCAAACCGAGCTGGCCGATCGGATGCAGGGTTCCCGCGCGCAGCGCGGCGGCGTTGGCGTAGCGCCGCCGGATGTCGGGGTCCTGTTCCAGCGTCAACCGGAAGCCGTCGTCCTGATCGCGGAGCACGCAGCGCTGCATCACCGGATCCGTGGACAGCTCGACGGGCTCATCGTCGAGCGTGACCTCAACCGCCCTGCGGAGAGCCTTGAACAACGCGGGGATGAGATGACCGGGCAACCTGCCCTGGCGATGACCGGACAAAGCGATCTCCGCCGCGAGGTCGGCCTGCGAGGCGACGAACCGCGGGGATTCGACACGGCCTTCGGCCATCGCCGCGAGGCTGGCTCGGATCGGGTAGTCGTCCTCGCCCTCGGTGGCGACGACGCGTTGCAGGGCGAGCGCGTTCCCGTCCTCGGTGAAACGGTAGACGATACGACCGGTTTTACGGGCGGGGGTTTCCGGCCGCTCGCCGGATTCCTCGGCGCGACGCCAGGTGATGACCGCCGCCGCGGCGTGCTCACAACCGTGTTGCTCGCTCCCGCACTCGCAGTCCCAGTCGTTGTCGTCGAGAAACAGCGTGATCGCGAGGGACAGCATCCCTCCGCGCGTCGCGATGCGGAAGACCGCCTCGTCCGCATCGATGCACTCGCGGTGAACGGCGTTGCCGCGGCTCAGCTCGACCCCGCGCGACCAGGCCGCGGAGGAGCAGGCCTTGCGGACCGCTTCGAAGATCGGTCGCCAACGTTCGCTCATCCGGAGCAAACTATAGAACGTGTTGGGCTAGACGGCCTCTTCCGAGCTGCCCGTCTCGTCGAGCAACCGCAGGCCTTCCATCAGCAGGAACATCGTATCGCCGGTGAGGGTGCTTTCCTTGGCCTTCACGCCGTGCTCGATCACGAACTCACCCTCGGTCCAGCCGACGATCTTGTAGAAGGCCGACTCGCCCTTCTCATCGCCGCACTGGGCGTGCACCGCGGCGCCGTTCTCGAACCAGATGGCGCCGTTGGCCTCGGATGTCGTGACCGCGACATGCGCTGACTTCATGCCCATCGCGAGCGTCTGCACGATGTCGGGCATGCCGAGGTTCTCCAGATCGCCCGTGATCCCCCGGCGGACCCGCGCGGCGCCGTCGCGGCGGATCGACTCGCGGGTCAGGATGTTCTGGAAACGCGCGATCAGTGTTTCGACCTCGTCGTCCTTGTTGATGTAGTCGTCCACCCCCTCGCGCAGCGCGCGGAGCTTCTTGACGCGGTCGGTGCTGCGGGTCAAGAAAACCAGCGGCAGGCGGCACAACGTCTTGTCCGCGCGCATCTCGGCGAGAAGCTCGAACGCCTCCTCCGAATCCGCATCCATGTTGACGATCGCCAGGTCCGGCGGGTTCTTGAGCATGATCTTCAGCGCGCCGGCACAGTCCTTGGTTTCACGGACTTCGAGCCCTTCGTTGGCGAGCCGCATCTTGAGCAGCTTGCGGTAATCCTTCTGCGCGTCGGCGATCAGCACGACGGGTCGCGTGTTCGGGCTCTTGGTCTCGAAACGCTTGTCGATGACTTTCTGGAACGCCTCGACGACCTCGGGGTCGAACTGGCGCCCGGCCTGGGAGATCAGTTGCTGGAGCGCGGCTTCGGCATCCAGCGCTTCGCGATGAATACGAGCCGAGGTCAACGCGACGAACGTGTCGACCACGGAGACGACCCGCGCCCCCATCGGGATCTCACGCGCGCGCAGACCGTCCGGATAACCGGCGCCGTCGTAGCGTTCGTGGTGGTGGCGAATGACCGGGAGGACCTTCCAGGGGAAGTCGACGTGCTCGAAGAGACGGACGCTGGCCTGCACGTGATCCTGCATCGCCAGCTTCTGTTCCTCGTTCAGTTGACCCGTTTCGGTCAGGACCTCCGGGGCGACGGCGACCCGGCCGACATCGCGGAGCAGCGTCGCCAGCACGACTTCCTGGACGGTCTGGGAGTCGGCGCCGAGCTCCTCGGCGACCTGCCGTGCCAGTGTCATCGCTCGGTGCGACATCCCGCCGAAATAGGCGTCGTCGAGCTCCAGCAAACCGACGAGCACATCGATCACGCCTAGCAGGGCTTCGTTGCCGCGCTGCGCGAACGTGTCGGTCGATCCCTCGTTCGATTCGAACGGGGCCATCAAGAGAGGAAAGAGCTGATCGGCATTGAGCAGGTAATCGTTGATGCCGTAGCGGAGCTGCGCCGGCGAATTCTTGATCTGCTCGAAACTGGAAACCGTGGCGACCCGGCAGTCGGGGCGCACGCGCTGGATGCGCTGCGTCAGATCCTCGGCCGACATGTCGGGAAGGTGCGACTCGACGATGACCGCGTCGAGGCTGACGCTCTGGGCGACGCGTTCGGCCTCCGCGCCGTTGGCGGCGCGAGTCACCGCATAGCCGACGGCTCGAAGACCCGAGGCGAGCGACTGGCGTGCCTGCGCGTTGGCGGCCACGATCAAGAAGTTTCTCTTCACGACCCCTCCCCGGGTACGGCGACACTGCTGCGGCGAAACCG
The DNA here is from genome assembly GCA_041568335.1 of Candidatus Polarisedimenticolaceae bacterium. GTDB lineage: Bacteria > Acidobacteriota > Polarisedimenticolia > Polarisedimenticolales > Polarisedimenticolaceae > WVWW01. The sequence goes on from JBFFZZ010000125.1 coordinate 8,296, forward strand.
AGTCCCCGGATGTCTCCGAGCGAATATAGGGCGGGGCTGGAGATTGTCAAAAAATCCTTGGATTCAGGCTCTTTGGGTCGGGGACGCCGTTGACCGCCGACCATCCACCCTCTACGCTGGCCTCCGTGGACGCGTCGGCCTCAGCGCGACGGCGTGAAGCCTGGATCCTCGCCGCGATCGTCGGTCTCATCGGGCTCGTGGGCGCCCTGAACCACGAGCTCTGGCGCGACGAGGCCGAGCCGTGGCTGA
>JBFFZZ010000126.1:0-8394 GCA_041568335.1 Candidatus Polarisedimenticolaceae bacterium
AGGGGCGCGAGGAGATCCTGCGCGTGCACGTGCGGCGCATCGCCATGGCGCCCGGGGCCGACCTCAAGGTGCTGGCGCGGGGGACGCCCGGGTTCTCGGGCGCCGACCTGGCCAACCTGGTCAACGAGGCGGCGCTCCACGCCGCGCGGCGCGGTCGCAAGGCCGTCGTCCAGATCGACTTCGAGGTCGCCAAGGACAAGGTCCTGATGGGCACCGAGCGCAAATCGCTGATCATCAGCGACGACGAAAAGCGCGCCACGGCCTACCACGAAGCGGGGCATGCACTGGTCGCACTCAAGATGCCCAGCGCGGACCCGGTGCACAAGGTCACCATCATCCCGCGCGGCCGCGCACTGGGCGTGACACAGACCCTCCCGATCGATGATCGCCACACGCACTCGATGGATTACATCGAGTCGACCATCGCGATGCTGATGGGCGGCCGTGTGGCCGAGGAGCTGACGCTCAACCAGTTGACCACGGGCGCCAGCAACGATTTCGATCGCGCCACCGAGATGGCGCGCAAGATGGTCACCGAGTGGGGCATGTCGGAGAAGCTCGGCCCGCTGACCTTCGGCAAACAGGAAGAGCAGATCTTTCTCGGCCGCGAGATCTCCCAGCACCGCGACTACAGCGAGTCGACCGCGGTACTGATCGACGAGGAGGTCAAGCGGATCGTGATGCGGGGGTACGAGGCGGCCAAGCGGATCCTCACGGAGAACAGCGAGGCCCTGACTGCGATCGCCGAAGCGCTGCTCGAGCGCGAGACGATCGAGGCGTCGGACATTGAATTGATCCTCAAAGGGCAGCCGTTACCCGATCTGGTGGAGCCCGCGCCGGAATCCGAGCCGGACGAGAGCATGCCGCTTTCCGGGGAGCCGGCGGACACTGAGCCCGACGGGCCCGCCGTGCTACCTAAACCCGGCGAGCAGCCGGCCTGATCGACTTGTCCCGGCGTGAAATCGCGCCATATTTAAGGTCATGCACGCGCGAGCGGAACACCACCTGACCTTCGCCGACGGCGCCGTCATGGGCCTGGGTCTACGGACCCGCGTGATGGGCGTGCTCAACGTCACTCCCGACTCGTTCTCCGACGGCGATCTCTACCCCGATCTCCCGTCGGCGCTCGAGCGCGCGGCACGGATCGTCGACGGCGGCGCCGACATCATCGATATCGGGGGCGAGTCCACGCGGCCGGGCGCCGAACCGGTCGACGAGGCCGAGGAGATCAACCGGGTGATTCCCGTGGTCGAGGGCGTCAAGAAGGAGCTCGACGTGCGCGTCTCGGTCGACACGCGCAAGGCCGCCGTGGCGCGGCAGGCCATCGATGCCGGCGCCGACATGATCAACGACGTCTCGACGCTGCGCGACCGCGAAATGCTGCCGCTACTGCTCGAGACCGGCACGCCGGTGGTGCTGATGCACATGCGCGGCGAGCCGCGCACGATGCAACGCCAAACGCGTTACGAGGACATCGTCGCGGACGTCGTCGGATTCCTGCGCGACGGAGTGGACACGGCGACGAGGGCCGGTCTGCCGGATGATAAGATCCTCATCGACCCCGGTATCGGCTTCGGCAAATCGGCGGCGGGCAACATGACGCTGCTCAACGAGCTGCCGGCGCTCGCCGACATCGGACGGCCGATCCTGATCGGCGCGTCCCGCAAGTCGTTTATCGGGGCGGTCCTGGATCTTCCGGTGGAGGATCGGCTGGAAGGGAGCCTGGCGGTCGCCGCGTTCGCCGCGGCGCAGGGGGCGCACATGGTACGCGCCCACGATGTCCGGGCCACGCTGCGGGTGGTTCGGATGATCGACGCGATCCGCAGCACGCAACGTCCGGACCGACCGTAACGCGACGGGAGGCCGGAGGCAGATAGGAAATGTTCGAAGGCCTTTACACAGCGTTGCACCTTCAAGAGTTGACGCCTCGTAGCGTCCTCGACATCGCCATCCTCGCCATCCTCATCTATCAGCTGTTGTTACTGATCCGCGGTACGCGCTCGGTCAACATCCTGCTGGCGATGGCCGTGCTCTTCCTGGTCTGGGTCCTGACCGGGCCGGGGTATTTCGAGCTACGGGCGGTCAACAGCGTGCTGGGCGAGCTGCTGTTCTACATCCCGTTGGCGGTGCTGATCCTGTTCCAGCAGCAGATCCGTCAGGCGCTCGCCAGCCTTGGCACCAACCCGTTCAGCGCGTTCATGCCGAAGACCGTCGAGCACCGGCTGATCGACGAGGTCGCCCTGGCCGCGGCGGCGCTGTCCAGCAAGCGCATCGGGGCGTTGATCGTGATCGCCCGCGACATGGGGCTGCGCACGTTCAGCGAGACCGGGATCGGGCTCGACGCGCTGGTCTCCTACGATCTGATGATGAACATCTTCATCCGTCGTTCGGCCCTGCACGACGGCGCGGTGATCATCGAGGGCGGACGGATCAAGGCGGCCTCCTGTTTCCTGCCGTTGACGACACGGCCGAGCCTCTCGCGCAGCTACGGGACCCGTCACCGAGCTGCCATCGGCATCAGCGAAGAATCCGACGCCGTGGCCGTGATCGTCTCCGAGGAGACCGGCGGAATCTCGATCGCCCTCGGCGGGAAGATCATCGAAGGCCTCAACGCCCAGACGCTGCGCGACCACCTCGAGGAGGCGCTGGCCTCACAGATGGAAGAGAAGGAATCGACCCCGGCACTGGTCGCGCGGGAGGCGGGCGATGCTTGACCGCGTGCTGGTCAACTGGCCGTTGAAGCTGCTGGCCGGCGCGCTGGCCTTCGCGATCTGGGTCTTCGTCTCGGGTGAAGAACGCATCGTCCAGGACTTCGACGTACCCCTCGACCTGCAGCTGCCGGACAAGCTGGCGCTGCTCGAGGTGCCGCAGGCGACCGTCTCGGTCCGTCTCCGCGGCCCCGAGAGCCTGATCCGCCGGCTCAACCCCGTCGGGATGGAGCTCGGGGTCGAGCTGGGCGACCTGCCCGCGGGTCCCCGCGAGGTCCAGCTCTCGAAGAACGATCTGACGGGCGTGCCCCGGGGCGTCGAGGTGGAATACGTCGACCCGCCCAGCGTGAACGTGCAGCTCGACGAGCGCGGCCGGCTCAAGTTCCCGATCGACGTGGCGTTCCTCGGACAGCCCCCGCAGGGATATGCGTTCTATGGCGTGCGTGTCACGCCGAAAGAGCTGACGCTGGAGGGGCCGCTCAGCCAGCTCGGCCTGGTGCAGGCGCTGCGCACCGAGCCGGTGCGTTTGGACCAGCGCACCGAGCCGTTCACCGCGACGGTCGGGGCCGTACCGGGTCACCCATCGCTCACCGTCGTCGAGACGACGCCGGTCAAGGTCGCCGTCGAGGTCGACGTCGCACCCGTCGAGCGCACCTTTACCGGCGTGCCGATCCAGGCCGTCGGCCAGGTCTACCAGACCTCGGTCTCCCCGACCAGCACCTCCGTGACGCTGTCCGGCCCGCCGGCCCTGCTCAACGGATTGCGCTCGAGACAGCTGCGCCTCGTGGTGGACGTCAGCAAGCTCACGCCGTTCGACCAGCCCCGGCAGGTGCCCGTGCGACTCGACCTCGTCGATGTTCCGGTGGAGCACATGTCGCGGATCTCGATGAAGACCGTCGGCCGCCGCGAAGCCTCCGTCCTCGTCTCGGAGCGGAGATTGCAGTGAGCAAACGGTTGTTCGGAACCGACGGGATCCGCGCCGTCGCGGGCGAGGAGCCGCTCGACCCCGTTACCGTGCGACGCTTCGGCGTCGCCCTGACCCTTAGCCTGGAGCGACCCGCGTCGCGTGTCGTTCTGGGGCGCGACACACGCGAGTCCGGTCCCTGGCTGTGCGACGCGCTGGCAGCAGGGATCACGGCCGGCGGCGGCGAACCCGTGGACGTGGGTGTCATCACCACACCCGGTCTCGCCTGGGTGTTGCGTGCCGGTGGTTACGACGCGGGTGTGATGATCTCGGCGAGCCACAACCCGTTCGAGGACAACGGGCTGAAAGCGTTCGATGCGGCGGGTGTGAAGTTGTCCGACGAGGTCGAGCGCGACATCGAAGCGTTGATCCTCGACGCGGGTGTGGACGATCCGGGAGAGAGCACGACGGCCGCCCGGTCACGGACGAGCGATGTCGACGGTTACGTCGAACACCTCGTCGGGGCGCTCGATCGCGAGCGCCTGACCGGTTTGCGCGTCGCGCTCGACTGCGCCAACGGCGCGGCGTGCGAGATCGCGCCGCGTGTGTTCCGCGAGCTCGGAGCCGACGTGCTGACGATCGGTGTCGAGCCGGACGGTCGCAACATCAATCTCGACTGCGGTTCGTTGCACCTCGAGCAGCTTTCCGAGTTCGTCCGGGCAAATGCGTGTGATCTTGGGCTGGCCTTTGACGGCGATGCCGATCGTTGCCTCGCGGTCGATCGGCGCGGCCGCGTCATCGACGGCGACGCGATTCTTTTCATCGCGGGGCGGCGGCTCAAGCGCGACGGTCGACTCCCCGGCGATGGGGTCGTCGCGACGATCATGAGCAACTTCTGGCTCGAAGAACGGCTCGACGCGGAGGGCGTGCAGCTGCACCGCACCAAGGTCGGCGACAAGTACGTCCTCGAGACGATGCACCGGGAGAAGCTGGCACTCGGCGGGGAACAATCGGGCCACGTGATCTTCGGAGACCATGCGACGACCGGAGACGGGATCTTGACCGGTTTGCAACTGATCGATGCGGTGCTCGCCGGTGACGAGACGCTCGACCGGATCGTCGACGGGATCACGCCGTATCCCCAGGTTTTGATCAACGTCCGCGTGTCGGACAAGCCCGATCTGCGATCTCATGCAATCATTGGACCGGCCGTCGAGGGTGTGGAAGCCGCGCTCGCGGGCACGGGCCGAGTCGTTTTACGCTATTCCGGCACGGAACCGTTGGTTCGTGTCATGCTCGAGGGAAAGAACCCGGACCAGGTCCGGGAACAGGCCAAACACCTGGCCGGGGTGATACGAGACGAACTGGGAGTCTGACGCTTGAAGCTGCTGGGCCTCGAACTGGCGACACCGCTTCCGGATGGGATCGGTGGGCGTACGATGGTGCTGCTCGGCGAGGACGGCACCGTCGAGAAGGTCCAGCGCGTCACGGAGGTTCCCGCGATCGCCGCCACGGTCGGCCGCATCGCCGATGGCGAGCCCTTCCTGCTCGGCGTCGACATCCCCGTCGTGGTCCCCGCGAAACCGGCCCGTGTGCGCCCGGTCGAGAATCTGCTGCGCCGCCGTTTCCGTCAGAAGATGAACGCGGGCGGCCGTGCGTCGGCCGAGGATTCCGGCTTGCCCGGTGAGACGCTCCTCGCCGGACTGGCCACCGCCGGCTTCCCCTGCTTGCCCTATCCCGATCGCGACCGGCGTCAGAGCGGCCTGGCCGAGACGTTGCCCGCATTGATTCTGAAATCCCTGCTGTGGCAAAAGTCGGCGGCGTCCGAGGAGCGCGATCTCGCCACGCAGGAACAGTTGTTTCGCGCCTGGACCGCTCCGCCGTACCGCCGCACGGCACTGCCCGCGCGCGCGGGGTGGGCCGATCAGGCGGTCGCGCTGGAAAGCGTGTTGAACGCGCTGGGTGAGATCGACGGGTACGACTTTGCTCCCGTCCGGGAGGTTCTCGCGACGGCAGCCTCCTCGAAGGAAACCGAGAGCGCCGCTGCGCTGCTCGACGCGATCCTCATCGGGGCGACGGCGAAACGGTATCTCGACGCGCCGGAGAGCTGTCTCTTCGCCGGTGAGCGCGACGATGGTTACGTGATCGTTCCCGCGGACAGCCTGATGCGCCGGCTGTGGTTGTCCGACGGCGGCCAGGCCAGCGGCGAGCTGTTCCCTCAGGCGTCGTTGCGCGAGCGGCTCGGCAACGAGGCCCGGCTACGCTCGATGGATCTCCTGAACGTTCCGGGCCGGCCGGCACGGCTGGAGGCGACGTTCAAGGAGTCGCCGCTCTACGAGTTCGACAACATCGACGAGATGCTGTGGTGGAAGCACTGCCGGCACCTGGCCGGCCCCAAGATGCCGGTCAACGGGCTGCAGGAGATCCAGATCGAGCTGAAGTCCGAGGACGATCAACCCGGTGCGTCGCTGCGGCTGGTGCGCAGTCGCCACCAGGCGCTCTCGTTCCGCTTCGACCGCCCGGAGGCATGGCGGCGCCATTTGCCCACGCGGGACAACCGCACTTACCCGTTCCGCGTCGTCCGCGCGGTCTACGACACGGCCTCGAGCGCTTAGTGCCCCCCGAGGTGGTCTTCTACGACGGGCAGTGTGGCCTGTGTCACCGCACGGTCCTCTTCCTGCTGGCGCGCGATCCGGATGGAACGTTGTTCCATTACGCGCCGCTGTTCGGCGACACGTTCGACGCGACCGTCCCCGCGGATCGGCGCGAGGGGCTCGCCGACAGCGTGATCGTCCAACGACACGACGGGGTCCTCCTCGAGCGCGCGCGGGGAGTCTTTCACGCGCTGCGCCGGATCGGCGGGTTCTGGGGCGTCGTGGGAACCGTCGGCGGGTGGCTTCCGAACGGGTTGTCGGACTGGGGTTATGATCGCGTGGCCGCGGTCCGTCATCGGCTGTTCAAGCGTCCCGACGAAGCCTGCCCCGTGGTGCCCGCGGAGCTGCGTTCTCGCTTCCTGCCCTGAACGCCGGGTGTGCCGCCGGGAATGAACCAAGATAGACTGGTGTTTCCCGAGGGGGGCGGAGAGGCCGTCGTGGGTATTCGTCAACTTGTCGTCGCCGTCCTGCTGATCGCCTCGATCCCGCTGCCGCTGCAAGCGGGCAAGGCGGCCGACGTGCGCGCCGAGGCGTTCCGTCTGCTCAACCAGGGCGTTTCGGCCTACCGCAAGGGCCTCTATGCCGAGGCGGCGGACAAGCTCGAACGCGCATCGTCGCTGGCGCTGAACAATTTCCGGGCCCACTACTACCTCGGGCTGGCGTTGATCGGCGACCGGCGCTACGACGACGCGATCGAGGCGCTCGATATCGCGCTCGATCTCGACCCCAACCACATGCAGAGCCACGTCGCCAAGGGCGATGCGTTGCTCAAACAGGGCGACCTCAACGAGGCCAAGGCGAGCTACATGCTCGCGCTCAAGCTACGACCGGAATATGCGCCCGCGCTCGACGGGCTGGCGCGTCTCGAGGAGGCCGGCGCCAAGGAGAACGCGGCGATCGCGTTGTACCAGCGGGCGATCGCCAGCGACGCGGGGTTTGCACCCGCCTACACCCATCTCGGCGACCTGTATCTCGGCCGGCGGCAGTTCGAGGAAGCGGTGCTGCTGCTCGAAGAGGCCGTCTCGGTGCGCCCGGATTTCGCCGACGGTCTCAACCGGCTGGCCCAGGCCTACGGCAAGCTCGGTCTCGACACGCTGGCCATCGGGACGATCCAGAACGCGCGCGAGCTCGAGCCGAACGATCCGGCGCACGCTTCGACGCTGGGTTGGCTCTACCTCGGCCAGGGCCTGACGAACAAGGCCGAGAGGTGGTTCCTCGCCGGGCTCGAGCTGGACCGCGCACACCCCGAATCGCGCCGCGGGCTGGCCGAGGTCGCGCGGAGGCGCGGCCGGTACGAGCTGGCGCTCAACCAGATCGACAGCGCGCTGGCCGACCAACGCCTCGAGGCGCTGGAGCGGCGCAAGCTCCAGGAGTATCGCGACGGGATCGGCGAGGAGCTCGAACGGTTGACGCACCTCGAGGCGTTGCGCGATGCCGGCGAGGCCAACCCCGACGACTTTGCGCAGCTCGGAAGGATCTACGCGGCGCGCGCGGACTGGGAGGCCTCGATCGAAGCGCTGGAGGCCGCCGAGGGCAGCGACAGGCAGGACGAGTGGCTGGCCTACGCGTTGTTCCGCGCCGGGCGTTTCCGTGAAGCGCTGCAGGTATACGACCGCCTGTATTCGATCGACAGCATCGAGCTGGCGATCAATCGCGGCGTCTGCGCGGCGCGGCTGGGCCACGACCTCAAGGCCGTCGAGGCTTACCGGCGGGCGCTCGAGCTGGAGCCGGACAACCGCACGGCACAGCTGTATCTGGGCAACGCGTACCTGCGGCTCGGGGAACGTGAGCAGGCCGTGGAGCAGTACAAGGCGTTCCTCGGCTTCAGCACGCGCGGCGAGGCTGCCGAACGTGTGCGTCGGATCCTGACCCAGATCGCGCCCGAAGCGGTGGCCGAGACCCACGACCCCCTGGCGCCGGTCAAGAAACCCCGAGACGAGAAACCGGGAACGGAGGGATCGTGATGCGGTGCTGCAAGGGTTGGCTCCTTCCTGCGGTCGCGTTGTTGCTGGCCGTCCCGTTCTCGATCCTGCTCGCGCAGGATGCGACTCAGCGCCGCGGCTTCTCGATCACGATCACGGAGCCGGCCAACCAGGAGCTGATCGCCGGCAAGACCAAGATCGCGGCC
>JBFFZZ010000127.1:0-8376 GCA_041568335.1 Candidatus Polarisedimenticolaceae bacterium
CGACGGCTGTGCGAACGATCCTCTGAAGTCCGATCCCGGCGCCTGCGGTTGCGGCACGGTCGACGACGCCGACGGTGACGGCGCCTTGGTCTGCGTCGATGACTGCAACGACGCGGACGGATCGGCCTGGGCGGTTCCCGATGAGGCACGCGATCTGACGCTGTTCCGGCAGGACGCGAGCGGCGACACCGAGCTGTGGTGGAACGATCCGGCCAACCCGGGCGCCGACAGCTGGACGTTCGACGTGATCAGCTCGACCATGACATCGGACTTCTCCGACGCGACCTGTGTGGAGACCGGACAAACGGATACGATGACGTTCGAGTCGTCGGTACCCGCTCCGGGGACGATGACGGTGTTTCTCATTCGAGCCGCCAACGACTGCCCGAACGGGACGGGCTCCTCGGGGACGGACTCCGGCGGCGCCGAACGTGCTGTCCCGGTGTGTCAGTGAGGCTGAGGCACGCCTCCGGCCCCATGGAAGGCGCTTCGATCGCCGACCAGCGGCAAGACCGTCTCCGACAGCTCCAGCAGCGGTCCCAGCTCGTACACGTTGCGATACCCGTACTCGTAGAGCGTCGTGTACGTGGACAGGTTCAACGAGACGGAGATGCTCTTCCGCATGAAGGCGTACGGATCACCCTCGAAGTTGTTGTTGCAGTAGATCAGGACGACGGTGTCCTTGGCGGGTAACACCCGGCCGAGGCTCGCCGGATCGAGGTCCGGGAAAGGCAGGTTGATCGCGCCCTCGATATGCAGCAAATCGAATTTCTCGCGGCTCCGCGCATCGAGCACGACCGTGCCCGGCTCGCGGCTCATGCGGAGGAAGTCCTCTTCCGAGATGCGGTGTGCCTCGCGGTACTGCATGGCCGCGATCGTGGCGGCGAGGTGCGCCTCGGCGGAAATCGCCGGATTCCCCGGGTCCGTCGTAAACAGAGGGGTGTCCGCCTGGAGCGATGTGGTCTCCGCCGAAACCGGAGCGGCGTCCGCCGGCAGCAGGACGGCTAAAACAGAGAGGGCCAGGAGGCAAGGCGTGGGTCGAACCATGTCGGCTCCTTTCTTGCCCCCGACACGAATAGCCTACTTTCTGCCCGTCCTCGTCGCCAACAAGGCCTCGAACTCGGGATCGCCGCGCAAGGCATCGAGATCGGGATCGGCGAGGATCATGCCGTCCCAGTAGCCGAGCGCAAGGGATCGTCTCAGGTGGTCGATCGCCGCGTCACGATCGCCGGCCAGCGCGTAGAAGCAGGCCAGGTGGTAGGTGCTCCAGTCCTCGTCCTCGCGTTCCGAAGCCAGCCGGGCCGCCTTCAGCGCCTCCTCTCTTCTGTCGACCTGGTAAAGGGCATAGGCGTAGTGAGCACAGGGATCCTGAGTCGTCGTGAGCGCGCAGCTCTTCTCGTAGAGGTCGACGGCCTCACTCCAGCTTCCGAGGCCCCACCCGACGGCATCGCCGAGGTCATGCCACGCCTTGAAGGAATCCGGCTCGAGCTCGACGGCTCGTCGGGCCTCCGCGATCCGGTCTCGCGAGAAATCACCGAGAATCTCGGTGAACTCCGGATGACCTCGAAGAGAAGCAAAATCGGGATCTTCGTTGGGCGAATCGCCTTCGGAGTCATACCCGAGATCGGAAGCGCGCCGCAGGAACCGAAGCGCTTGCCCGCTGTCTCCGCGGAGCGCGTGGTAGCGAGCCAGGTTGTAGGCTGCCGCGGGATCCTCTTCGGCGCCCATCGCGAGAACTTCCTTCGCGGCGGCGCGAGCTTTCTCTGCGTGGCCCGCGCGGTAGAGCGACACGGCATAGAGAGCGCATGCGGAAAGCTTTCTGTCGACCGATATCTCGCAGGCTCGTTGGGTGGGATCCACGGCTTCTTCGAACCGGCCCAGGCTGCCGAGAACCCGGCGGAGGTTCATGAGGGCCGCCGTCGAATCCGGGGCGAGCGCAATGGCGTGACGGGCCGCCGCGACGGCCTCGTCCGGGCGCCCCGCGCGGATCAACGGCTGCGCGAGATACTGGTAGGTCCAGGCTCGCGTGGGGTCGAGACGTTTCGACTCCTCCATGTCGGCGAGGGACGCCACGACAGCCCCGACGTCCTTGAGCGCGAGCCCGCGCATACGCAAGGCGTACCCACGGAAGGCCGGTGTCAGGTCGTCTCGTTCCAGGATCTCGGTGAACAGCTCGATCGCCTCTTGATTGCGCCAGTCGAGGCGGTGCAACTGCGCGCGGTAGAACGTCGAGTAGGGGTTGGCCGGATCGATGCGTTCCATGGCGGCGAGGGTCGATTCGACCTCCGCTCGTATCGCCTCCACCGATTGCGTGCTCGAGTAAAGCGCGAAGGCACGAATCATGTGAGCGTCGAGCTCGTCGGGGAACGCTTCGACCAGCCGCCGGCTCGGCTCGAGCGCGGTCGAGCGGCCGGCGCCACGGCGCAACGCCCCGATGGTCTGACCCAGAAGCGGCGACAGGGCCATCTCCGGGCCTCCCGTCAGGTTGGTGGGGTAGTCGTACATCCTGGGAAGCGTCGTTCCCAGCTGTTCCACCACCTCCTTGGCCAACGACGAGGTCATTCCAGGCAGATCTCCGTCCGGGTCGGTCGACTCGGTGCCCCAGAGCAGCGTGCCCCTCGAAGCATCCAACAGACTGAGCCGCGCCTGAACCCCGTCGCCGTGGTGCATGAGCGCCCCCGTCAGGACGCGACCGGCGCCGGAACGACGAGCGCGTTCGAGCAGGGCCCGGCCATCGAGACCGCCGTCGGCCAGCGGAAGAACCGTCAGCTCCCCGGCACGCGCCAGGTGCATGGCGACGCCCTCGGCGAACGCCTGACCGGCGTAGTCGCCGCCCGCGCTCGAACCCCGCACTTCGAGAGGCACGATCATCACGGTGCGTGAATCGAGCGATGCGGCCGGGCCGAACCATCGCCACGCGCCCAGCGCAGCAGCGATCGAGACCAACCCGACCGAGACGACCCGGCCCCAACGTCTCCGTCGCGGTACGTCAAGCTCACCGGCGAGATCCTTGTAGGAGGGTGAGGAGCCGATATCGAGCTCGCGGCCGAGCCGCTTGAGGTCGACCGCCAGATCTTCCATCGACTGGTAGCGGTTGCCGCGTCGCGGCGCCAGACATTTCTGGATGATGCGGCCCAACTCCATGGGCGCCGTCGCCAGCAACTCGTGCACCGGTGTGGGTCGCGCCCGCTCGACCGCACGCAAGACGTCCTTGTTCGTGGCTCCGACGAACGGGAGCTTCCCCGTCGTCATCTCGTAGAGAACCGTGCCGAGTGAGAACACGTCGCTCCGCGTGTCGAGTTTCTCCATTCGAGCTTGTTCGGGAGACATGTAGGCGAGGGTCCCGACGAGCTTGCGATCGTCCACCGGCTCGTCGGCGACGATGCTCTTCGTGAGTTGCGAGTCCCTCCCGGTGTCGCTGCGGTCGAACAGTGTGGCCAGACCGAAGTCCACCACTTTGACGTCGCCATCCGAGTTCACCAGCACGTTCGCGGGCTTCAGGTCACGATGAAGAAGGCCCCTGCGATGGGCCTTCGAGAGGGCCTGGGCAATCTGGTAGCCGAGCTCGGCCACCTTGTGCGGTTGCAACGGGCTTCCGTCCAGGATCTTGTTGAGTGGCTTACCCTCGACGTACTCCATGACGATGAAGTCGAGGTTGTCCTCATGACCGAGCTCGTGCACGTGCACGATCCGGGCGTCCGCGACCAGGGCCGCCGATTTCGCTTCTTCGAGGAACAAGGCTCGGCGCGTCTCGTCGACCGCGGCGTCGCCGGACAGGAACTTGATTGCGATGGGCCGGCCGAGAACGGTGTCCTCGGCCTTCCAGACGACGCCCATGCCCCCCTCGCCGATCTTCTCGACCAGCCGGTAATGCGACACGGTCTGGCCGGGTCGAAGATCCAGCCGCCGAGGTTCCCAGGGGATCACCTCGGCTCCGGCCGGGGCGCTCCCGGACTTGACGCCTAGCTCGAAAAGGCAGCGTGGGCACTGCTCACCGAACGGTCCGCGCGGTAGGAATTCCGCCGAACAGCTGGCGCATGTGCGGGTATCGGCCACGGTGTCGTCGAGTTTACCTCTCGTCTGTCGTCGCTGGTTCAATTGGATCAGTGCTCCCATATCAAGCGTCCTCTCTCCTCGGATCGACGTTTCCCGGACTACTAACCGAAAATCCCCGTGGCGTTACGGGCCTCGCGGTATGCTTCAAAAGAGCCCATGGACAAGCGCTTTACCACGACGCACTGGAGTCTTGTGCAGGCGGCGGGGGACAGCGGTCGCCCCGATTCCCGGGACGCGTTGGCCCGGCTGTGCGAGGCCTACTGGGCACCCGTCTACGCCTACGTCCGGTTTCGCGGTAGCGATCCGGAAACCGCGCGCGACCTGACTCAGGGCTTCTTCACCGAGCTGCTCGAGAAGAAGCGGATCAAGGCGGCGGACCCCGAGCGCGGGCGGTTCCGCTCGTTCCTGCTGGCAGGTGTCAAGAACTACATGAGCCATCAGCGCGCCCGCGCCGGGGCGGAAAAACGCGGGGGCCATGCGACCACGCTCCGTTTGGACTTCGACGCGGCCGAATCGATGATCGGTCCCGCCGCGATCGACAGACAGACCCCGGAGGCGTTGTTCGAGAAGCGCTGGGCCGTATCGGTACTCTCACGAGCGATGGGGCGGCTCGAAGAAGAGATGGAACGCGCGGGCAAGCGCGATGTCTTTCGGATCCTGAAACCGATGCTCTCGGGTGAGGCGGACATCCCGTACAAGAAGATCGCGGCTGAGCTCGGGACCAGCGATCAGGCGGCTCGGGTCACGATGCACCGGCTCCGTCGTCGCTTCGGCGGGCTTCTGCGGGAGGAGGTTTGCGAGACGCTCGCCGATCCGGCGATGCTCGACGACGAGATGGCCTTTCTGCTGTCGGCGCTGTCCTGACGCTCAGCCGAAGCGAGCGCTCGACGCTCGTCTTCGGGAGGTCTCCGAAGTCCGCCCAAAGAACGACGTGGCGCGCGCCGGCGTCCTGCAGCTGCCGCAGCCCGGCGGCGAACGTCTCGGGCGAGCCGCACAACACGCTTCGCCGCTCACAAGCATCCCGGAACACCCGCTCCGCCGCCTCGCTCGGAACGTCTTCGTGAGTTTGAAGGAACCGGATCAATGCGGGCCGCGCGTTCTGACGCGCGGCTTCGTCGGATTCCGCCACGTGCGCCATGATCGCGACCGCGTGATCGACGTCGAGTCCTGATTTCGCCGCGCCCTCGCGGTGGGCGCGAAGCCGCCCGGTGACGATCCCGGGCCCCTCCGAGTCGGGCGGAACCAGGGTCAGCAGGTTGTCGCCGCGGGCGCCGACTTGGCGCGCGGCATCGATGCGGTTGGTGGCGACGTACAGCGGAGGGCCGTTCGGGCTCACGGGCGGCACGTTCGTTCCGACACGATCGATACGGATGTAATCGCCCTCGTGATGCACGGGCTCACCACGAACCGCCGCGCGCACCACGTCGAGCGCCTCGTCGAACCGGCGAGCCTTTTCCGAGATGTCCATGTCGAACCCGTCGAATTCGGCGGGAATGGCTCCGGAGCCGACGGCCAGGTTCAAACGCCCGCGCGACAATTGGTCGACGATCGCGTAGTCCTCGACGACCTGCAGAGGATGACGGAAGGGGAGGACCGAGACCGCCGGACCGAGCCGGATACGCTTCGTGCGCTGCGCGACGGCGGCGAGCCAGACGGCCGGATTCGGCATCACCCCGAACTCGCTGAAGTGATGCTCGCCGACCCAGCAGGAATCGTAGCCGAGCTCATCCGCCAGCTCGCAAAGCTCGATGCCGTCACGGATCCGGTCCCCGATGCCGCGGCCCGGATAGTGATCGAGGATCGTGAACGTCGAAAGGCGCAGCTCGTTCACGACCGGTTACCGCTCTTCGCGTCGACCAACCGGTGGCTTGCGCGGGCGTCGAGGTCGAGCCCGTAGACCTTGCGCAAGCGCGAGACGCAGCGTAGCGACTCCTCGCCCAGCGGGAGCTTGCCGTCGAACACGTGCAGCACGATCCCCTCGAGCAGGTCCCCGCGCGTGATGTCGTGGTACTCCGCCAGACCCTTGAGGACCTTGAGCAGCCGCTTTTCCAGCCGAACACCGGTCTGGACACGCTCGACCACGATCCTGTCTTCCGCGCTCCGGCTCTTTCGAGGCATGAGGATCTCCCGTTTTTACCAATGTACCATGGTACATAAGAAAGATCGAATAAAATAAGCCAAATGAGCCAAGCCAAGCCGCCGATTCCCGCGGCCGTCGAGGCCTTCCGCCGCCTCCACGAGTCCGGTTGCTTCCTGTTGCCGAACCCCTGGGACCGGGGCACCGCGATCTACCTCCGGCACCTCGGGTATCCAGCGCTCGCGACCACCTCCGCCGGTCTGGCGTTCTCCAAAGGGTTACCGGACTCGGTGACCGCCATCCCGCTGAAGACGGCGCTCGACCACGCCGGCGAGATCGTGCGGGCGACTCCGCTGCCGGTCAACGCCGACTTCCAGTCGGGTTACTCGGACGATCTCGAGGGTTTGGCCGGCAACGTCGAGGCGTGCGTCCGCACGGGGGTCGCCGGCCTGTCCATCGAGGACGCGACCGGTCGTCCCGAGCGGCCGCTCTACGGATCCGATGTGGCCGTCGAACGGGTCAGGGCCGCCCGCACGGCGATCGACACGACGGGAATCCCGGTCGTTCTCACGGCACGTTGCGAGGCCTGGCTCGTCGGCCATCCCGATGCGAAGAAGGTGGTCCTCGAGCGGCTCGTCGCGTTCGCCGAGGCGGGTGCGGATTGCCTGTACGCGCCCGGGGCACCCGACGCGAAGACCATCGCGACCATCGTGGACGCGGTTGCCCCGAAGCCGGTCAACGTTGTCATGGCCGCGCCCAACCCGGATCTGACCGTGCCGATCCTCACCGACCTGGGTGTGAGACGCATCTCCGTCGGCTCCGCGCTCGCCCGCGCCGCGTGGGGCGGCTTCACCCGTGCCGCCCGCGGAATCCTGGAGACCGGAACGTTCGACTCTCTTGCCGATGCGGCGCCGTTCGCCGAGCTCAACGCGATCTTCGGAGCCGAACAGAAGTAGATTGGAACCGAATCTCGAGCGGGCTCGTTACACCCCGCGTTCAGCCAACCGAGGGGAAAACGATGCGTCCTGCTCGACCGTTCGTCCTTTTCTTGATGTTTCTCGCGACGACGATCGCCTGCGCCGCGGAGGATCCCGCGCGCTCGTTGACCAAGGACGAATGGGCGGAAGATCTACGCTACCTGGCCCGGGAGCTGCCCGAAAAGCACATCGATCCGTTCCGGGAACACGACGAGGCCGAGTTTCGCCGGGCCGTCGAGGACATCGAGTCACGCCTCGAAGACCTGCAGGATCACCAGATCCAGGTCGAGATGGGACGCCTCGTCGCGATGATCGGGGCGGGGGACGGTCACACCGAGCTGTACCTCCCGCGTGAGGGCCGCGGCTTCCGCCGGCTCCCCGTGGCGGTCGGCCTGTTCCGGGGCGACCCGCGGGTCTTCGCCGCGCTCCCCGGACACGAGGAGCTGGTCGGCGCGCGGGTCGTCTCGATCGGTGGCGTTCCGGCGGACGAGGCGTACGAGCGCGTGTTGCCGTTGATCGCCCACGACAACGAGGTGGAGTTCCTGCTGAGCGCGCCGGTCTACCTGTCGGTCCCCGAAGTGCTCCACGCGGTCGGGTTGAGCGACGATCCCGGCAGGGCGACCGTCGGTTTCCAGGGAGACGACGGCGAGGCCTTCGAGAGAGTTCTCGAAGGCCGCACGCTCGAATCGCTGTCCGGGGCGAGCTGGATCCGGGCGCGCGCCGAGGAGACCACGCCGCTTTACGCGAAAAACTCCGGTGAGCACTACTGGTACGAGTGGCTCGAGCCCGAGAAGACGGTCTATGTCTCCTACCGCCGCTGCGCGAACCAGGAGGGTGGACCCAGCATCAAGCGCTTCGCCAGGGAGTTGTTCAAGCTGGTCGACGAGCATCCGGTCGAGCGGTTCGTGCTGGACATGCGCGCCAACCGTGGCGGCAACTACCACCGCTCCGATCCGATCATCGACGGCATCCGTGAGCGGGAGAAGATCAACCGGCCCGGAGGCCTCTACGTCATCCTCGGGAGGGAGAGCTTCTCGGCCGCGGTCGTCACGGCGATCCGCCTCAAGCGCGAGACCGAGGCGTTGCTCGTCGGGGAAACGCCACGCAGCCGGCCCAACGGGTCGGACAACTTCGAGTGGTTCCACCTGCCGAACTCCAACCTGCGCGTCGACTACACGGATCGCATGAAACAACACTGGCCCGAGCTGGGCGACGCGTCGAAGGTGCCGATCGATCTCCCCGTCGAGAGCTCGTTCGACGACTACC
>JBFFZZ010000128.1:0-8371 GCA_041568335.1 Candidatus Polarisedimenticolaceae bacterium
AGGTTTGAATCGGAGAGCCGGTTGCCGCAGAACGGGACCGGGTGCCGAGGAGTGATGGAGCTTTGGCAAGAGGGTGGAGCGGCCACGCGCTGGCTGTCCTACGCGCTGACCTTTGCGCTCGCGGCGCTGCTGGCGGCCGTGTTCACGCCGCAGGTGCGCAAGGCCGCGATCCGTTTCGGTATCGTCGACAAACCCGACGGGCGGCTGAAGAACCACCGCCAGCCGATCCCCTATCTGGGAGGCCTGGCGATCTGCCTGTCGTTCCTGCTCACCGTCGCGCTGACGTTCTCGTTCAGCGAGGAGGTCCTGGGACTGTTGCTCGCGGGGTCGATCGTCGTGATCCTCGGTCTGATCGACGATCTCGGCCAGCTGGGTCCGTGGACCAAGCTATCCGGCCAGCTCGTTGCGATCCTGGTGCTGATCAAGTCGGGCATCTACATCAAGTTGACGTTTCTCCCCGAGCCGCTGGCGATCGCGCTGTCGGTCGTCTGGCTCGTCGGGATCACCAACGCGTTCAATCTGATCGACATCATGGACGGATTGTCCGCGGGAACGGCGATGGTCGCGGCGCTGGTGCTCGCGGTGGTCTCGGATCTCGATTCCGGGACCGTCTCGGCGACGTTGCTCGTAGCGTTGGCCGGCTCCTGTCTCGGGTTTCTCAAGTACAATTTCCAACCCGCGCGGATCTTCATGGGCGATACCGGGAGCATGTTCCTCGGTCTGTTGCTGGGCGCTCTGGCGATGAGCAACTCGTACACCGAACGCAACCCCATCGCGGCGCTTGCACCGGCGCTGATCCTGGGTGTGCCGATCTTCGACATGCTCTTCGTGATGGTGATTCGCCGGTTACGCGGCCTGCCGGTCATGCTCGGCAGCCCGGACCACGTCGCCCTGCGCATGCGCAGGTGGCGCTGGAGCACGCGGCAGACCGTGGTCGCCTCCTACGTCGCGACGGGAGCGCTCGGCGGTGCGGCGATCATGATGACGTTGGTTTCGTTGCGCGGTGCATTGATCGTCCTCGGTTCGGTGAGCGCGGCGGCGCTCGTTCTCGGTGTCTTGTTGAAACGAATCGACATGAGCCTGTGAGGAAACGATGATCCTGATTCTCGGCGGTGGTCTTGCGGGGATGTCCACGGCGATGCACCTCGGCGACCGCGAGCACCTCGTGCTCGAGGCGGACTCGACGCCCGGTGGTCTGTGCCGGACGCGCGAGGTCGGCGGTTTCCTGTTCGACTACACCGGCCACCTGCTGCACCTGCGCGACGAGCGCATCATCCGGCTTGTCGACGAGCTGCTCCCCGACGCGTTCGAGACGATCGAGCGCGATGCGCGCATCCGGACCCACGGCGTTACGTTGCCGTTCCCGTTCCAGGCCAACCTCCACGGGTTGCCGCGCGACGTGGTCTCCGACTGCCTCGTGGGCTTCGCGGAAAGTCTGGGGCAACCGATCCCGGACGACCCGACGACGTCCTTCGAGGAATGGTCGCTGGCGGTGTTCGGTCGCGGGATCAGCGACACGTTCATGCTGCCCTACAACGGCAAGCTGTTCTGCCGCCCGCCGGCCGAGATGACGGCCGACTGGGTTTCGTGGGCGGTTCCCAAGCCGACCCTGCGCGAGGTCGTCGACGGCGCGCTGGGCGTGCGCAACGATGGGCTGGGGTACAACTCCACCTTCCGCTATCCCAAAGCGGGCGGGATCGGGGTGCTCCCGGAGGCGGTCGCGGCCCGGGTCGAACACATGCGTCTGGGTCAACGGGTCCGCGAGGTCGATCTGGATCGTCGCCGCGTGCGCAGCGAAGCAGGCGAGTCGTTCGACTACGACGAGCTCGTGATGACGCTGCCGTTGCCCGCGTTCCTGCAGATGGCTCGCGGCGGCCCGCGTGGACTGGCCGAACAGGCCGGACGGCTGGACTGGTCGGTCGTGGCCTGTTGGAACCTCGGGATCGAGCGGACCGGAGCGGCCGACGGCGCCCACTGGATCTACTTCCCCGATGCGGACGCACCGTTCTATCGCGTGGGGGTACCGACCAACTTCTCGTCCAGCGTGGCCCCACCCGGGACGTCGTCGCTCTACGTGGAGTTCGGGCTACCGCGTGGGCGGCGCCCCGATCGCGAGCGCCTGGAGCGCGAGGCGCGCGCGGCGCTCGAGCGGGAGGGCATCCTCCAGACGGACGACAAGATCCTCGCCTCGGATTGGATCGCGATCGATCCGGGCTACGTGATCTTCGACGCCGAACGGCAGCGCGTCCTGTCGGAGGTCCTGCCGCAACTCGCCGAGATCGGAGTGCACCTGATCGGCCGCTACGGTGCCTGGACCTACTCCTACATGGAGCGCGCGTTGCTCGACGGTCTGGAAGTCGCCCGGCGTATCGAGCGGGGGGTGGGGCATGGCGTCTGAGAGCCCGGTGGCCCTCACCATCAGCGGTCTGCACAAGGCATTCAGCGGACACCTCGGGATCGGCCGCCACCGCGCGGTCCGTGGGGTTGATCTGCAGGTGCGGCAGGGAGAGATTCTCGGTCTCCTCGGACCGAACGGCGCGGGCAAGACCACGACGATCAAGTTGATCCTCGGCCTGTTGCGACCGGATGCCGGGGAGATCCGTATCTTCGGCAACCCGGCCGCCAGCCGGGAAGCTCGCTCGCGGCTGGGCTACTTGCCGGAGAACCCGTACTTCTACGACTACCTCACCGCGCGCGAGTTTCTCGATTTCTACGCGCGGCTCCAGGGCATCACCAAAACGGACCGGGCCGAGCTGATCGGCCGGACTCTCGAGCGCGTCGGACTCGGCGGTCGCGAGAACGCAGCACTCCGCACGTTCTCCAAGGGCATGACCCAGCGGATCGGATTGGCCCAGGCGATCCAGCACGAGCCCGATCTGGTGATCCTCGACGAACCGATGTCCGGCCTCGATCCGATCGGCCGTCGTGAGGTACGCGATCTGATCCTGTCCCTTCGCGAGTCCGGAAAAACGGTTTTTTTCTCCAGCCACATCCTCCAGGACGCGGAGATGATCTGCGATCGTGTGGCCATCCTCAAGCGCGGGAGCCTGCTCTCCGTGGGAAGCCTCGACGAGTTGGTCTCCGATCGGGTGCGCTGGTTCGAGGTCACGGTTCGTGGCTCGTTGCCACCCGGCGTCGAGGCGGGCCGTCCGGCGGGCCGCGAGGACGAACACCTCGTTCGCGTCGCCGATATCGAGGCACTACGCGAGCTGCTCGATCGAGTCCACGACGGGGACGGTCAGGTCGTCTCCGTGTGGCCGCGCCGCGAAACGCTCGAGGACCTGTTCATGGAGAGCGTGGGTGCCACCGAGCCGCCGTCGCCCGACCACGAGTCCGCCGAGAAGACACATGCTTGAGCGCCGGCCAAGCGCGCTCGGCGCAATCGCAGCGATCGGGCTCAACACGTTTCGCGAGGCGATCCGCGACCGGGTGCTCTACTTGCTGCTCGTCTTCGCGCTGATCATCATCGGCATCTCGCGGCTGCTCTCGTTGCTCACCGTCGGCGACGAGGAGAAGATCATCAAGGACGTCGGTCTCTCCGCGATCTCGTTGTTCGGGGTGATGACGGCCGTGTTCGTCGGTGTCTCGCTGGTCTTCAAGGAGATCGAGCGGCGTACGGTCTACACGCTGCTGGCGCAACCGGTCCTGCGCTCGCAGTTCCTGTTCGGCAAGTTCCTCGGGTTGTTCTCCGTCCTTCTGCTCAACGTCGGGCTCATGTCGGTCGCGCTGTTCACTCTGCTGCTGGTGCGCGGGGAGCCGCCGTGGTCGCTCCTGCCTGCGGTCCTGCTGATCGCGGTCGAGCTCGCGATCGTGACTGCGTTCGCCCTGCTTTTCTCGAGCCTGACCAACCCGGTGCTCTCCTCGGTCTGGACGTTCGCGGTCTACGCGGCGGGTCATCTTTCCTGGTCGCTACAGATGCTCCGCGACAAGGTCCCCGAGGGGATCGCGCGCTGGATCTGTGACGGGCTCTACTGGATCCTACCCAACCTGAAGCGGCTCGATCTCAAGGCTCAGGTCGTCCACGGGTTCGAGATGCCCGACGGCTACGTCGGGCTGGCCGCGATCTATGGGCTCGGCTACGGCGTGGTGATCGTCGCGCTGGCCTGCTGGGCCTTCTCACGCAAGGAGTTCAATTGATGCGTGGGAGGATCGGGATCGTGGCGCTCGTCCTCGCCTGCGCCGTCGCGACGAGCTGGTCGGGGCTGCGCCTCGAGGACAAGGCCGGTCACGAGCGACGCGAAAAATCTTTGTTGCTGCTACCCAACGGAAAACATCTGAAGGTGGCCAGCCTGGGCCAGGCGCCGTTGCTCGCCGACCTGATCTATCTGTGGGCGATCCAGTACTACTCCGTCTACGAGCGTGAAGACCGCTTCCGTTATGTCAGGCACATCTTCGGAGACGTGATCGCCGAGCTCGACCCGCACTACGTCGACGCCTACTGGATGGGCGCGCTCATCCTGATCGTCGAGGCCAAGGATCTCGAGGCGGGGCTCGCCTTGCTCGATCAGGGTATCGAGGCCAACCCCGACAACTGGATCCTCCCGTATCTCGCCGGGTGGGAGTGCTACCACGCCGACCGGTTCGATTGTGCGGAGGCCTACTTCGCACGAGCAGAGGCGTTGCCCGAAGTGCCGATTTACGTAAAACGCACGCGGATCGGGATGGCCGCGGCGAAGGGCGATCTGCGGCGGGCGTACGCGATGTGGCTCGACGTCCTGCAGGATCCGGCCGCCGACGCCGGCACGATCGACATCGCCGAACGGCAGCTCCGGCAGCTCAAGGCGAAGATCGACGTTGAAGATATTCAATCCTGGGTCGGGAAGTTTCGCTTCGATAACCAGCGCTGGCCGAGCTCGCTCACGGAATTGATTCAGGGCGGCTACACTGATGCCCTGCCGCTCGACCCCTTCGGTCGACCCTACGCCTACGATCCGTGGTCCGGGAAAGTCACCCCGCCGCGGGATCGGATCCTACCGGAGGAGTCGTGAGCTTCGTCCCCGAGCCGCTGGCCAGCGTCTACTTCGCGCTGGTGGGTCTCGTCCTCGGCAGCTTCCTCAACGTCTGTATCCATCGCCTCCCGTTGGGTCAGAGTGTGGTACGGCCGCGCTCTCGATGTCCCGGTTGTGGGGAGGCGATCCGGTGGTACCAGAACGTCCCTGTCCTTTCGTGGTTGGTCTTGCGCGGCCGCTGCGCGAGCTGCCGAACACGGATCAGCGTTCGCTACCCGTTCGTCGAGCTGCTTGCCGGCCTCATCGTTCTCGGCGCTTGGAAGATCTACGGGCTGACGCCGGGCTTCCCGATCTCCGCCCTGTTCGCGCTGGCCATGCTGGCGCTCTTCTTCACCGATCTCGATCATCAACTGCTGCCCGATGCGATCACCTTGACGGGCCTCGTCGCCGGGCTCGCGGTCGCCTGGTACAACCCGTTTCTCCCCGGCGAGGGGTGGGCTGCCGTCTGGGCCTCGGTGTCGGGCGCGGGAGTCGGAGCCGGATTGCTGTGGGGGTTCGGCGCGGCCTACGAGAAGCTCCGCGGCGTCGAAGCGATGGGACTCGGGGACGTCAAAATGATGGCCATGGTCGGTGCGTTCACCGGCCCGGCGGGGGTGCTGTTCACGATCTTCGGCGGCTCGGTGGTCGGCGCGATCGTCGGCGTCGCGATGATCCCGCTCCGTGGCCGCTCGTTGCAGGACACACTCCCGTTCGGTTGCTTCCTGGCGCCCGCCGCCCTTTTGGCCATGTTCTTCGCGCGCCAGGTAGCGGAATTTTATTTAGGGATCGTCATCCCGACCCGCTAGCGCGCCATTTCCCGCCCAAAACGTCGCTCTCCCGAGCCTTCCTTGTCAGGACGCTGCTAGAATGGGTCGTTCATCGTAGCTTTGGGGGTGTGGGTTCGACTGCCGGATCGTCGTCGGCCGGCCTCGCTGGAGGTCACGGGCGTCGGAGATCGGACAGTCCCCGGGAGAGGTGCGATGGAAGCGGCGCGGCGACAACGAGGGGTGACGTTACCCGAGTTGCTGGTGGTCGTGACGATCATCGCGATGGCGGTCCTCGTCGCGGTCCCCACGATCACCGATACCATCCGAACCGCCCGGCTGCGCTCGGCGGCTCGCTCGATGGAGGCGACGTTCCGCGCCGCGCGGATCGTCGCCGTCACCCAACGAACGGACATGACGGTCGAGGTCCGGACCGGGCCGGCGGCGCCGACGCCCCCCGGGCCGACGGAGAACCAGTACACCTTCACCGACCTTCGCGGTCTTCCGCGGACCGAGAGGATGCCCTCGGGGATTCGCATCGTCTCGTCCACCTCACCGATCGTCTTCCGGCCCAACGGGACGCTCGATGCGGAGGCGTCCACGGTGCTCGAGGTCCAAACACGCCAGGGTCTGGCGACCTGGGAGATTCGCACCAGCCGCATGGGTGTGACGCGGGTGATCGATTGAGGGCCCGGACCCCAGCGAGCCAGGCGGGCTTCAGCCTGGTCGAGGTGATCGTCGCGCTCGGCTTGCTGGCGGGCGTGCTCGTTTCCGTCGCCGGTCTGTTCGTGATCGGTGAGCGCCAGGTGGTTCGCGGTCGACATCAATCACGCGCGCTCGCGGCCGCGCAGACCATCGTCGACGAGATCGGCGTCTGGAGCTACGCGGCGACGTGGGAGCGATTCGATTCCGCCGGCGACGTGGTCACGCTGACGACCGACACGACGGACACCAACCCCGCCAATATCGCATCGAAATGGCAACCGATGCTCCGGGACGCGCTGGCCAACGGCCGGGCCGAGATTCGCCTCGAGAGCTGTGACGGCAACAACCTGAGCTCCAGCGCCGCCGTGCGTGTCACGGTCACGGTGATGTGGGACGAGCTAACCCGCACGCGCCGGTCGACCCTCGCGATGGTGAGGCTGTGATGCGGTGGCCCGCACGCCAGCTCGGGATCACCTTGGTCGAGCTGCTGGTATCGATCACGATCCTGGCCCTCGCGACCACCGTCGCGTTGGTCGTCTACGATCGCGCGCGTCAGGCGTACAAGCACGGCGAGAACGTCACCGAACAGCAGCAAGTCGCGCGCCTCGCATTCGATGTCCTCACGTCCGACATCCGCATGGCCGGTTTCAACACCGATCCCGACGGCAACCGCGACCGCCCGGACGAACAGATCGAGGCGGCCTACGCGACGGCGATCACCGTGCGCGCCGACTACGACGCGGACGACCCGATCGAGGTCGACCTACCCGAGCAGACGCTTTCCGGCACCGGGGCCGCGTTCGGTTCCGTTTCGACGGGCAACGACGAGATCGTCAGCTATGTGCTGGCCAAGCCCGACGGGACCAGCGCCGAGACGCTGACGTTCGGCGCCGACGTCGGCGACACCGTGCGCGACGGCTCGATCGAGACCATCAGCGTCGGCGAGGTCGATCTGACCCAGTCCGACCCCCCGTACACCCTGTACCAGGTCGTCCTCGAGAACGACCCGAGCGGCTGCTGTGGGACGAGCTTTGCGCGGCGCACCCCGGTCGTGGACAACGTGCGTTCTTTACGCTTCCGGTATTTCGATCGCGCCGGCACGGAGTTGACGCCACCCGGCGGAGTCGAGACCGCAGCGGCGATCGCGACGCGGGCAGCCGTGCGGCGCGTCGGGATCGAGATCGAAGCGCTGACACGCGATTCCGATCCACACTGGGTCGACCGGGACGATCCCGACCCCGACACGCGGCAGTTCCGAAAATTCAACCTCGAGGGCGAGATAGCCCCTCCGAACCTCGGTCGCGGTGCGATCCCGGATTTGCAGGCCGATCTGACGGCGCCGAGCGCTCCGGTCATGCCATCGCTCTACCCCGGCCACTGCGGCGGGCTGTTCGTCGACTGGTCCCCCAATCCGCCGCAGGACGGGGTGGCCTACTACCGCATCGCCTACGGGACCGATTCGAGCGCCCTGGACAACCTGCAGACCTCGGTCTCGCCCGGCTTCTACCTCGGCGGCCTGACCGACGTCACCCCGTACTACGTCGCGATTCAGGCCGTGGACGCGGCGGGTAACGTCTCGCCGTTCGGACCGTCGGAGCTGGTCACGACCGCGAATACCAACACTCCCTCGGATGTCGTATCGCTCAACGGGGCGAGCTCGACGGGCCAGGTCGCGCTCGATTGGACCGCCACCGTCGACAACACGGGAACGACGCCCGGCGACCCCGATTCGCCGGCGATCCGCGATCTCGCCGGCTACCGGGTTTATCGCAGCACGGTAGCCAGTTTCACCCCGTCCGCGACAAACCGCATCGCCGACGAGCTCGCCGTGCCCAACCTCCCGACCCCGGACTTCTTGGATGTCCAGTCCGCAAGTTGTGTCCAGCACTACTACAAAGTCACCGCGGTGGACGC
>JBFFZZ010000129.1:0-8266 GCA_041568335.1 Candidatus Polarisedimenticolaceae bacterium
CCAGCTGACGTTCTCGACGACCGGCACCAGCGGGCCGGGGCGTTACATGATGCCCGAGAACGGCGACGTCCAATACGACCTGTTTGAGATCCTCGTGCCGGGGGAGAACACGGTTCAGATCCGCTCCGTCGGCCCGCCGAACGGCAACGCACGGATCCTCCTGCACGACTGATCGTCGGGAGCGCGGCGACACCCGTCGCCACTAGCCGAATACAACGGCCTGGGCCACAATGGCCCGGGCCGTTTTTTTGCCCGCCCGGTTGAAGGATCGGCAGTTGCTTCCCGCCAACGATCAGTCGACAGCGAAGTTCTACACCGTCCCGTCGTTCGTGCCGCGCTGGGGCTGGGCCGAATTCTGGATCGCCATCCGTTGTTTCTTCGGCGGTCGGCTCATCGCCGGTCACCATTCCGGGCGCCTGTGTGAGCTCGTTCAAACCGAGATCGGGTTGCCCTACGCGGTCACCGTCAACCGCGCCCGCTACGCGATCCAGCTCGCGCTCGAGGCGATGGAGATCGGACCGGGGGGTGAGGTCATCGTGCCGTCCTACGTCTGTGACGCGGTCCTGGAACCCATCCGCAACGTCGGGGCCACCCCGGTCTTCGCCGAGGTCGGGCCGGATCTTCATCTGACCGTGGAGACCGTGCGACGGGCGATCACGCACGACACACGAGCCGTGATCGTCCCGCACCTGTTCGGCAACGTCGCGCCGATCGACGAGATCGAGGAGCTGCTGCGCGGCACGAACATCCGGCTCATCGACGACGCGGCGCAGGCGTTCGGGGCCCGTTGCGCGGGCCGGCTCGTGGGGACGTTCGGCGCGTGTGGGGTCCTGGCGCTCGGACCCGGGAAATCGCTTGCCGGCCCCGCCGGCGGGATCCTCGTCACACGCGATCGCGCGTTGTACGAGCGCGCGTCCTCCAACGATTTCCCCCGCGAGAACCGACTCTCCGTCATTCGCCGGCTCGGCGCCTTCTGGGTCTGGTTCCGGTTTCGGCGGTTCTTTCTCGGTTTCAAGGGGTTCTCGGATCGCGCGCTGCCGCAGGGCGGTAAATCCGGCGACCGGCCGGCGCAGATGTCGAACCTCGATGCGATGATCGCGCTACGTCAGGTCAAGACGTGGGAGCGGAGCGCGAAGCGCAGACGTCGGATCGCGAAGGACGTGCTCGACGCCATGCAATCGGGCGCCGTGGGCTGCATCTCGGATTTGTCGTCCTCGGGTCTCGTTCTGCGACTGGTCTTTCTCGTGCCCTCCGGTGGGGACACCGCCGCGCGAGCCCTCCGGAGCCTGGAAGAGGCCGGGATCGAGGCGAGGTCCGGCTACGAACCGCTCCATCGGACCCCGCGGGCAACCCGGCTCGAACTCCCTCAAACGGAGTCACTGGCCAGGCGGGTGCTGCTCCTGCCGTTGTCCGACCGACTGCTGACCAGTCGTCGTCGGCGTCGAGCGTTGGAACGGTTCAGCCGCCGCTACTGGCCACCCGAGAAATGACGATCCGGTGCTTGCCGCTCGGCTCCGGCTCGATCTTCTCGACAAAACGGACGCTCGTCTGCACGCCTTCGAGCAGCGGCCCCAAGACTTCTCGGATTTGCCCCTCCACGACCGGAGCAGGTCCATCGACCGGCACGACCTTGACCACGACACGATCGATCGCCTCCTGGATGATCTGGTACTGCCGCAACCCGTTCACGTTCTCCACCGCGCAGGTCATCCGATAGGGCGATACCGTCGCGCCGCCCGGGAGAACGAAGTAGTCGACGCTCCGGCCCAGGCAGGGGGCCATCAGGGGTAAGCCGCGCCCACAGCTGCAGGGAGTCTCGATCAGGTACCCCGTGTCCCCCAGCTGGTATCGGATGAGCGGCATCCCGTAGTTGTACAGGGAGGTGACGAGCAACGGCCCGTCCCGCCGTCCGCTTCCCGGTCGATCGTCCAGCACCTCGACGAGGATCCAGTCGCTGTTGATGTGATAGCCCTCACGAGCCGGGCACTCCCACGCGATCTCCTTCAGCTCCGTGCTCCCGTACACGTCGAGCACGGGCGCCCGGAACGCCGTCTCGATCTTGCGCCTCGTTTCGTTGTCGAGCATTTCACCCGATGTGAAGATCACCCGCGGCCGGACGACCCCGGTCGCGACGGCTCCGAGCCTGGCCAGGTAGCTCGGAAAACCGTAGAGCGCCGTGGGCGAGTACGCCCGGACCTCGTCGACGACGCTCGACAGCGGGTCGAAGATGGGAAAGGACTTTCGTCGGAGGATCCAGCTTCGCAACGCGCCGTCCACTCCATCGGACTCCTGGAAGAGCGCGACTCGATCCCATGGACGCACGCCACATGCGAGCCGCGCCCGGATCTTGAGCGAGATCTTCGCGGTCCACCAGGCCCGTCGGTCGAAATAAGTCGTGGTCACACGCCCGGTGGATCCGGAGGTCCTGGACCTCTTCAGGGTGGATCGTTCGTAGCTGGACGACAGGATCTCGTCCGGATCCCGAAGGTCCTCTCTCGTGGTCACCGGAAGGCGCCGCAGATCGGCGAAGCTCGTGACGTCGTCGGGTGTGATCCCGGCCTCGCCGAACCGGCGGCGGTAAAACGGTGACGTCTCGAACGCATGCCGGAGGATCGATTGGAGCCGGGCCCACTGGCGTCGACGCAAGACATCGGCGGGCAGCCACGGGTCCCGGTGCATTCGCCAGTACCGGATCATCCCGGATTCGCCTCGACCGGAGGACGCCTTCGTCGCGGCCGCGAGAACGAACCGTCGCGAGCCGCACGTGACTGAGCCGCGATCTTACGTCTCAGCCACAGCGAGTGGAAGAAGAACAACGGGCGCAAGGCAAGGTTACGCAGGTTTCCGTGCGCACGGTACATCAGGAGCGTGTCCTGTCTCTTGCAACCGCGGCGGATCTTGACCTCCGGCAGCCCGCGTCCGAAGTAGAGCCGTTCCAATCCGCTCCCGATCGTCCGCCGGATCGGCACGTAGTAGGCGAGGTTGAAGTAGGTGGCGGCGGACGCCGCCGCGCCGCGTTCCACGCCGATTTCCAGCGCGTGTCCCTCGCGCCGGCCGTTGAGCATCAGCATGAAGCCGATCAATGCCGAGTCCTTGAACGCCCCGAGGATCACCGCTGCGCTTCCGAGGTACGCCTGGACCCGCGGAAAGAAATTTTCGTCATAGGGGAAGGGATCGTCGTTGTAGCGGATCCAGTGTCGATTCGCGAGCTCGTGAAGCGCGGCCCGGTGGGAGCCGGCCTCCTCGATCGGCTCGATGGTGACGCCTGCCCGGCGACAGGCTTCGATTTCGCGGCGGACATTTCGAGGCATGTTCCTGAACTTCTTCAGGTGCGCAACATAGTCGTCGAACGACGGCCAGACCAGATCGAGATAACACGCCGGAAAAAACAGCGTCCCGTGGAACCGCCGACGCTCCAACGGAGCGAGCAGCTCCGTGTCATCCGCACGGACGTTCCACAAAAAGATGCCGGAATTCTCCGTCGCGGCGATCGCCTCGACCGAGTCCAGCAGCTTGGCGACCAGCGTCCGCCGTTCCGGCGGCCCGATCGTCCCATCGATGAGAAAGTGGATCCCGGGACCGCTCGGAAAGCCGAGCACCCGGGCCGGTCGCAACGACAGACCCCACCGGGTCGCGACACGCCCGAACCTGCCGAACAACAAATCGTCCGGGTCGGGCGCCGCGGCGGTCGGGTGGGAGCGGCAGCAGGTCGTCGCGGCAACCAGCCGTCCCGTCTGCCGGATCAGGACATAGCGTGGACCGAGGTCTTCGCGCCGTGACTCCTCGACCGCCTTCAACCAACCGTGACTCGCGAGCACCTCGCCGTCGGCCAAACGATCCCACTCGCGCGCATCGACGCCACGGATGGAATCCACGATCTCGACGGATAACATGGGGTCGCTACGACTGGACGTTTCACGGTCGGCAATTACTTGGCCGCTCATCCTATCACGGTAATATCGCGCTCGATGCAATTGGAACAACGGCTCATCCAAGATCGGGGCGAGTGGAACCGCCTGATCCTCGAGTGCTCCGGGTACAGTCCGTATTCGACCTTCGAGTGGGGCGAATACAAGCGTCGAGGGTGGGCGGTCCGACGTCTGGCTTTCTTTCGAGACGGGGACCCACGCGGCGCGATCCAGCTGCTGTCCAAACGTGCGTTCGGTGTGACCGTCGGTTGGGCCCCTGGTGGCGTCGCCCATGTCGAACCGGATGGAATCCCACCCATCCTCGAAGCGCTGAGACCCCAGTTCGACCCGGGTTCCTTCGTCTGTCGACTCTGTTTGAACGTGGACCGGGTTGGGACGGACACACCGGATCTGCGGTCGGTTCGGGGGCTGGCGCCGGCGCGCAAGTCGACCCGCCTGGCCCACAAACTCGTGATCGATCTTGAGGATGAGCGAGACATCCTGGAGCGCATGACGCGACACCACCGGCGCGCTTTTCGGAGATCGCTCGCGCACGAGCTGAGCTTCCGGGAAACCGCAGTCATACCCGCGGAGTTCGCCGCCGTGAGCCGTTCGATGTCGGAGCTCAAGGACAAACCTCGCATCGGAATTCCCGTCGAAGACCTGGAACGCGCGGCGCGAGCATTCGGAAAGCACATGACGATGTTCTCCGTCGTCCACGAGAATAACCCGGTTGCCGCGTGTCTGGTGATGCGCTTCGACCAACACGCGTTCTACTACCTCGCCGCGTCGAATCCCCTGGGCCGGAAAGTACGGGCATCGTACTTCATGGTGACAAGAATGCTGGAGACGCTGCGGAACGACGGCGTTCGTTTTGTCGATCTCGGCGGCATCCTGCCGCATTCCGACGGAGACGTCGATGGCGTGACCTACTTCAAGATGGGCTTTCCCGGAACTCCCGTTCGCCTGTTCGGGGACTACGACCTGGCCAGCAACGGCCTGCTGCGCATCCTGTTGAATTCTGTTGTCGGCCGCCGATTCCCTCGTTAGAGTCCTCCCGGTGGATCGAACGCTTTCCGAGCCGGACCCGCGGGCCACAGCGGGTGAGACGATCGCGAAACAGGCCGGTCTGACGGTCGGATGGAACGTTCTCGCGGGCGTGCTTCGGTTTCTATCCGGCGTCCTGATCGCCCGGTTGTATTCGATCGAATGGCTCGGCGTCTTCGCGATCGCCCAGTCGATCGCCAGGATCACCTCCGATGTGGGCAACCTC
Organism: Candidatus Polarisedimenticolaceae bacterium; assembly: GCA_041568335.1. GTDB lineage: Bacteria > Acidobacteriota > Polarisedimenticolia > Polarisedimenticolales > Polarisedimenticolaceae > WVWW01. The sequence goes on from JBFFZZ010000129.1 coordinate 5,182, forward strand.
GGCCTCGATCAGGGGCTCGTGCGCTACGCCTCCCGGCTGCGCGCACTCGGGCGATATCCGCAACTGCGTGCGACGGTGCGCGCGGGCATCCTCTACTCCATCGCGGGCGGAGCCGGTATCGGGTTGCTCGTGGGGTGGGCTGCGGGGGATCTCGGAGCCGTGCTCCTGCGAACGCAGGAGACGCAGCTGACCTGGATGATCGCCGGATTCGCGGTGGCGATTCCCTTGATGACGATCTCCCAGGTTCTCGCAGCCGTTCTCCAGGGCTTCGAACGGCTCGGTCAAAGGGCCATCGCGCTGGATGTCTTGCCGCAGTTCGTGATCTGTGCCGGACTGCTCGCGCTTCGCGCCGCCGCGGCGCCCAGGATGGCTCTCACGGTGAGCTTCGTGACGGCACAGCTCGTCGCCGTTCTCTCGGCGCTGTGGTTTCTTCGACGCGTCCCGTTGCTCTCGGGCCCCCGTAGTGCGCCGGAGCCCGAGCTGTTGAGCTATTCCTTGCCGCTGATGCTGACGAGCTTTCTATCCAACGTCGCGCGGTGGGGAGACGTCATCCTGCTCGGACTTCTCTCCACGGCGGAGGCGACGGGCTTGTACCAGTTCGCGGCGCGCATCGCGGGCGTCCTCAGCATCGTGACGACGTCGGTCGCCGGCATCTTCGCGCCGGTCGTGTCGAGGTTTCACGCCAAGAACGACTTCGGGCAGATTCGTTTGCATCTGCGTCTCGTGACCCGCTGGTGTTTTTCGTTCTCATGGCCGGTCTTCCTGTTCGTGGCGCTGTTCGGCGGTCCGCTTCTGGGGCTTTTCGGCGACGAGTTCCCGCGCGCGGCCGCCAGTCTCGTCGTCCTGACGGCGGGACACCTGCTGTGGTCACTCGTTGCCGGCAACATGATGCTGCTGTCGATGACCGGCTACCCGCGCCTCAACCTGATCAACATGATCGCCACCGTGATCACGAGCATCGCGTCCGGCGTCTACTGGATACCGCGGCTGGGAGCGGTCGGAGCGGCCTGGGCGGTGGCGCTCTCCTTGTTCGTCTGGTCGCTCCTGCAGACGGTCGAGGTGCGGCAGATCTACCGCACGGTACAGTTCGCGCCAGCGCTTCTCAAACCGATGATCGCCGGTGTGCTGGCGGCCTTGATCAGCGTCACGCTCGTTCGAGTCCTGGTGGGTGCCGCGACCCCGATGGTCACGATTCCCGCGGCCGTGCTATTCGGGACCCTCTACTTCGGAGGGCTGTGGCTGTGGGGAATCGAGACGGAGGATCGTGAGATTCTGGCGACCCTCGGACGCAGGTCGGTTTAGGCGGCCGATCGCGCCCTGGCCGCATCGATGCAGGCCCGATAGAGCTCCAAGTACGCCTCAGCCGCCCGGCTCCAAGGGAAGTCCTCGGCCATCTGCCGGGAGCGCTCGGCGTGACGTTCCCTCAATTCGCGGTTCACGACATAGCGTCGGAGCGCGGCGTGCAACTGTTCGGGATTCTGTCTCTCGACGACGGCTCCGTTATCGTCGATCAGCTCGGGCGTACTGGTTTCCGTCGTGATCAGAGGCAGGCCGGAGGCCATCGCTTCGAGCATCGCGTTGGACATGGCCTCCTCGAGAGCGGGCATGACGAACACGCTGGCGCGACGATAGATGGCCGGAAGCTCCTTGTGATCCATCGCGCCGAGGAACGAGACGCACGGCTCGATCCCGGCTCGGATGCAGATTTCCTCCAGCTTCAGCCGGTCGGGGCCTTCGCCCACGATCAGCAGCCTGCAATCCTCGAATTCCGCATGGATCTGCTCGAAGGCGCGCAGCAGGTCGACGACGCCTTTGCGCTCGATCAAACGACCGACGTAGAGGATCGTGAACCGCGCCGGCTTGATTCCCGGGGTGAAGCGTGACGCGTCGATCCCGTTGTGGATGATCTGGAAAGCCACCTTCCGTGACGTCCTGCCCGCAAGCTGCTTGAGACGATCGCTGACCGCGGTCACCGCCGCCGCGCGCCGCCAGATGATCGGTGAGAGCCAGCTGAAGACATAGCGGTCGAGACGCCGCAACCGGACGTTGTAGCCCGGTACGTCCGACCCACGGAGCCCGACCAGGTAGGGGAGTCTCGAGGCGAGCGAATACCCGACCATCCCCGATGGCCAACCCGACCAGCAATGACACAGATCGTAGCGACGGGCCGCGGTCAGTCGTCGACTCAGCCAGTAGGCCCTCCAGCCCCACCGTGCCAGCTCCGGCGCCGTCCAGAAATGCGCTTCCTTCTTCTTCACCGGCACCTTGAAGAGCTCGATCCCCTCGGAAAACTTTTCTTGTTGAAACCGTGTGCCCGGACTGCTCGTGACCAGATCGATTCGAATCGAGGGGTCCTTTGAAAATTCTTTCAATAAATAATAGGTCGCATTGGCGGAGCCGCCTCCGATCGGAGGAAACTCGTAGTTCAACATCAGGATGTTGGATCTGTTTCGGCTGGGTTCCATCGTTGCTCTTTCCTGAAAATACGGCCTGACGGGGGCCAGGACAACAGGCGGGAAACCCGGTTCACCGGCCGCTGCGGGCAAGTCGCGGATTTGACCAACCACCGACCACCCGGCCCGATACGGGGGTTTTCTGCCCGCCCGGCAGGATCCGACCGACCCGAGTTGCGTGACCGGGTTTGCGATCTATGATCCGATAGCCTGGGCTCGCGGGTGCGCGTTGCACCGGCGGGATCGCGGCGACAGGAGTCAGGCATGAAGGGGATCATTCTGGCCGGCGGAAGCGGGACCCGGCTGCATCCGCTGACGGTCGCGGTGAGCTAGCAGCTCATCCCGATCTACAACAAGCCGATGGTCTTCTACCCGCTCTCGACCCTGATGCTGGCCGGCATCCAGGACATCCTGGTCATCACGACGCCAGAGGACCAGGAGCTGTTCCGGCGGCTCCTCGGCGACGGCTCCGAGATCGGGATCCGGTTGAGTTACGCCGCCCAGGAGAAGCCCGAGGGGCTGGCCCAGGCGTTCCTGATCGGCCGGGAGTTTGTCGGAAACGACCGGGTCGCGCTGGCGCTCGGCGACAACATCTTCTACGGCGCGACCCTGCGCCCCGCCTTGACGGAGGC
>JBFFZZ010000130.1:0-8211 GCA_041568335.1 Candidatus Polarisedimenticolaceae bacterium
CGACCTCCGGATCGGTGTAGGTCGGGTGTGGGCTCGCATCGAGGTGGATCGTCGCCGCGAGCGGGAGCCCCGTCGTCTGATCGGTCACCAGGCCGCGGACGCCTTCGTGCGCCCGCTCCATGTACGCCAGCATCGATTCCAGGTTGTCGGTCCAGAACCCCGGCAACTGCGAGGCGTTGGGCCACTTGGTCGAGCTGACCTCGACGAGCACCTCGTGATCGCCGTACCAGAGGTATTCCCAGTCCTGCATGCCGCCGCTGATCGCGTACCAGTCGGCGCCGTTGGTGATCCCGTCGTCCCAGGCGGGGTGTGAATTGCTGACCGACATCGGAGGGTTGTTGTCCGCGTAGGTGCGCGCAAGCCAGACGAACGTGTCGTGATCCGGCTGGGGCGCCGGACTGAACGTCGACGTGCCCGCGGGATTGCTGTCGAACGGGTAGTTCGCGACCAGTGCACCGCCGTGCATGTTGGTCGACAGCGTCGACGTGTGCTGCGCGCGCCAGGCCATGATGGCGGCGGTCTCGGGCGCGCGTCCGGCGCTCGTATTCACCGGGTCGACGAACTGATCGGGAAAGTCCCGGTTGAGATCGACGCCGTCGGCGTTGAAGCGGCTTCCCGCCTCGGTCCCGTCCGGGTTCATCGAAGGCATGATCCAGATCTCCGTCGTGTCGACCAGATTCGTGACCCGCGGATCGGTGCCGTAGTTGTCGGTCATGTAGTCGATCAGGTTGTAGAGCAGCTCCTTGCCGACGACCTCGTCGCCGTGCATCGAGGAGATGTACGTGACGCCGGGCTCGTATTCCTCGACGTCCGGGTTGTCGGAGAGCTTGATGAACCACAGCTCCCGTCCCTGCACGGTCTGCCCGATGCTGGTCAACCTCACGATCGCGGGATGGTCGGCGGCAATCTGCTGCAGGCCCGCCGTCAGCGTGGCGTAGGTGTGGTACTGCGCCGGGATCGCGCCCTCGGGTGCGTGCACGGCTTCGGCGGCTCGGAGACGCGCCAGCTCGGCCATCGCCGGGCCGTCGTCGAGCAACCGGGTCGCGGTGAACCCTGCGGCCTGGAGCTTTGCCAGCTCTTCCGCGTTGACGTAGACGCGGGCCCACCCGTCGAACGCCGCGTCGATGTTGAAATCCAGGGCTTTGAGAAACGCGACAGCGGTGCCGTCCTGATCCAGCTCGACGCGCACGGGGAATGGTCGGTCCGAACCGGCGGCGGACGTCCAGCCGGCGAGGAGGATCAGGATCCAGGAGGCGATTCGGGCGAATCGGTTCATTGGACGGGGTTTTACGGGGTCCCGGCTCCCGCGTCAACCTCGCGCGGCTCGATCGACAACAATTCCATCTCGAAGACGAGCATGCCTTGCGGGCGGTCCGCGCGTCCGCCGTACGCCAGCTCCTCGGGGATCCAGACCAGTCGTTTCTCACCCGTGACCATCGTCAACAGTGCCTCGTTGAACCCCGCGGGCATCGTGTCGTTCAACACGAACCGGCCTGGGCGTGCGTGGGCGTACGACGAATCGAACACCTCACCTTCGCCGGTCCAGATCGTGTAGACCAGCTCGATCGTATCCCCTTTTTCCGGGTGCGTTCGGCCGTCGCCCGGCCGGAGCACTTTCCAGGCGAGGCCCGTCTCCGACCGCTCCGCGTCGTCCGGGACGTTCATCACGTCCTCTCGATCGTCGGGCTCCGACATGAAGGAGAGCATCTTCATGTCGAAAACGACCGTCTCGTCGAGCGTGACCTTCCCGTCGAGCTCGGTCATCGCCGGAGGAATCCAGATCACGCGCCGCTCTCCCGGAACCATCGTCGCAAAGCTCTCGCGGAATCCGTCGATCACCATGCTCATGGTGAACGCTCGCGGTTGGCCGCGGTGGAGGGTGCTGTCCAGCAGCTCCCCGTCCGTCGTCCAGCCGTGGTATTCGACGAGTACGGTTGCTTCGTCTCCGGGGGATCCCAGTTCCGAATCGCCGCTCTCGAGCACCACCCACGCCAGGCCCGAAGCCGATCGTTCGGCGCTCTCCGGCGGTGCCGCGAGGTGCGGCGGGGGCTCGGGGCCCCGTTGGAGCCCGACCAGGTTCATGTCGAAGACGAGCATCCCGGAAGGTTTGTCGTCCCTTCCGGGGTAGGCAAGCTCCTCGGGGATCCAGAACCGGCCGCTCTCGCCGACCGCCAGGAGCTGGATCGCCTCTTCGAATCCCGGGATGGCCCCGCCGACGCGAAACCGTCGCGATCGCTTGCCGACCTCCGTGGTATCGAACACCTTGCCGTCCGTCGTCCAGCCCGTGTACCGCACATCGACCATGTCGTGCGGGCCGGGTCGATCGGTTCGTTCCGCCGGATCGCCGAGTCGGCGCCAGACCAGGCCGCTGGCCGTCCTCGTCGCGTCGTCGGGAGGCGCCGCGAGGTCCGCGGGGGCGGGGATACTCGGACCTGTCGATGCACGAGCAGCGCTCGTTTCGTCTTGGGCGACGGATGCGACCGACGCAAGCAGCCCCAACAAGAAGACCGTGATCCGACGACTCGTTCCGGTGCCGAGCATCCCAGTAATCTGCCGTGGAAACAGGAGGCCTGCAACTACGGATGCGTTCTGGAGCTTTCCCGGTACTTCCGCAGCAATTTCAGCAGGTCGCTCAACCCGACCGGCTCGTGGCCCGCATCGCGATTGGCCCGGCCGATCTCGAAGGCCAGCCGCCACTGCGCGAACAAGGTCCGCCAGGCCTCGAGCACCGAGTAACGCGGGTCGTAGATGTGCGTCGCCTCGGAGGTCACACCGTTGAGCTCCAGGATCTTGAAACCTTCTCCTTTGGCGAACCGTTCGGGGCTCTCGGCGCGCACGTCGTAACGTCCGAAATAGAACCCGTCGAAGCCGGCGCTGATGCGATCGATGCGCTCCGTGAGGGCGGCGGTTGCGAGCCTCCCGCCGTCGAGGAAGATCGCCCCGCGGCAATGCGTCCCCAGCTCGACGAGCCGGACCTGCTCACCGGTGTGCGGGGTATCCTCGCGCCGTGCGCCGAGAAGTCGCAGGTAGCGCTCGGCAATGGCGACGGCGCGGGGATCCGAGAGCACCAACCACTCAAGCGTCGAAAAACCGTCCCCGACGACGATCGGCATCTTCTTCTCGGTGATCGAGATGATCTCGCCGTGCCTCTCACCGGGTCGGCGTACGTAGAACACGCCGTATTCGCTCCCGGGCACGTACTCCTGCACCAGCACGTCGAACGCGGCGCCTTCGAGATACGCGCGAGCCTCTTCTTCTCTTCGCGCGATCGCCACGCCCGAACCGCGCTGCCCTGCGTCCGGTTTGAGAACCAGCGGATAATCGAGCCCGTGGATTTCGCGAAACCACGTCAACCGGTCGAGGCGGCGTTCGAACGGGTCGGCGGCGGGGATCAGGGTGTGTCGAGCGACGTAGTCGGGTGAGCCCTCGAGCCCGCGCAGGATGGCGTGTTTCGATTCCGAGATGAACCCCGAAGCCTCGATCGCGGGATTGGCCGCGGTGAACAACAACGGGTTCCGGAAACGCAGGCCGAGCCACAGCACGAACAGGACCACGGGCGGGTAGAACAACCAGGCCGGCCAGAATTCCCAGCGAGTCCAGCGACGCCAGGCTCCGATGAGCCGGCGACGGCCGCGCCAGGTGAAGGCCGGAACGATCAGCCGCACCATCACCAGGATCCAGACACCCAGCAGGAGCAGCGCCGCGAGCAGGTTCTGCTCGAGCCATTCGAAATAACCCATCGTCCGCTCGCCGACGACGGCGGCGATCCCCACGAGCAGCGGGGTCCACACGGCGACGGCAAGCGCGAAGTAGATTCCGAATCGCCACGCGCTGGTGCGCAGCACGCCGGCCGCGAAATAGGTCGGCAATCGCAACCCCGGCACGAAGCGGCTGATCGCGATCACGACCGGACCACGGCGGTTGAGCCAGCGCGAGGACGCGTCCACCTGTTCGGGCCGGATCAGCCATTTCAACGGGGCGTGGCGCAGCGCCGGGCGGCCGAACCAGCGACCCGCCGCGAAGAGCAGCATGTCGCCGATGAAGATGCCGGCGCAGCACGCGGCGACGCCCGCGATGAACGGCAACCGGCCCTGCCCGGCGAGCAGGCCGACGACGATGCAGGTCAGATCCTCGCTCACCAGTGTGGCCATGGCGATGGAAACGAGCAGCAACGCCAACGCGAAACCGCGGGCGGGCGGGACACCGCCCGGGTTGAAAGGCTCCCTGGAACGACGGACACGTTCGGGATCGGCGTCGGCGCGGCGCGGCATGGTGCCCGCCTCGACCGCATCGAGGAACGCCTGCAGCCGGGGCACGATGTCGTGCCCGTCGCGGAACACCATGAAGTGATCGTCGGCCAGCATCACGAGTTCGGCGTGCGGGACGATCCGCGCGTGCTCGTAGGCCGCGGCGGGGGCGACGAGGGGGTCCGCGTCTCCGTGGAGGATCAGCATCGGCGGCTCGAAGTCCTCGAGGATGCCGCGCAGCGGGCGTTGATCGGTGTCGTAGAAATTCCGCGCGTAGGGCCGGCCGAAGAACAGATCGTCGAACAGGCCGAAGTGCGGGATCCCCGCCTCGACGAACCGGATCATGGCGAGCTGAACAGCATGGACCAGGTGATTCACGCGGTAATTGCCGAACAGCTCGAGCTCTTGCACCCCGATCGCCGAGAGCATCGTGAGCGAGGCGACCCGTTCGGGTTCGGCGCGGTACAGCTCGAGACCGACCCCGCCGCCCATCGAGAAACCGACGACGTGAACCCGTTCCAGGCCCAATCGCTCCAGCAGTTCCAGGCAGTACGCCGCGTGCGAACGGATCGAGTAATCCGGGGCACGCTTGGACGATGCTCCGAACCCGGGCAGATCCGGCGCGATCAGGCGGTAGCGCTCGCGGAGCCGTGGGATCACCGCGCGGAAGTCGAAGCGCGATCCCGGGCTCCCGTGCAGCAACAGCACGGCCGGCGCGGCCCGCGGGCCGGTGTCGCGATACACCAGGCGTAACGGGTCCCCACGCGTGCCGTCGGAGCGCACCGCGGCCATCTCGATCGCGTAATCAGGCGGTTCGACGACCGGCGCGAGCGTGGCACGGGTGGCACGGACCACGTGAGATGCCGCGAGGAGTACGAGCCACGCGGCAACAACGAGGCCGAAGCGGCGCTTCATCCGGCCAGGGGGCTGGCCTCGTTCCAATGGGCGAGTGTCGAGGGCGCGATGCCGAAGTTGTCATGCTCGGCGCCGAGCTCGTACCCGAGTCGCGCGAGCAGCGAGACGATCAACGCGTAGTGGTGCACGGTGTGGCTGACGAGGAACTGCAACTCTCGATGCAGCGTCGAGCCGCACCATTCGGGAATCCCGTCCACGGGTTGCTCGGAGCGCACTTTCAATGGACGGTTCAGCGCCGCCGCGTCGATCGTCGCGAGCCGGTCGGCGATCTGCTCCAGCCGGTCGGCGGCCGCCGCGCGTTCGGTCTCGAGCTTCACGTCGCGGCTCCGCGCGGCGTAGTCCACGAGGTTGTCTTTTTCGAGACCGCGAAGAAGGCATTCGTAGAAATCGATGCAGTGACGGAATTGGCTTCCGACGCCACCGCGAAACCTGCCACCGGTCGAGCGCGTGAACAGGTCGTCGTCCAGGTCGCGGATGAGCTCCGCGCCCTGGCGCAGGTAGCCGATGCTGTCGTCGGCCGGGTGCCGCTTGAGACTCATCGAAGAACTCCTCAACCCACCGCTTCGAACTGTTGCTCGATCGCCCGGTGCAGACGTGTCGCCAGTACCTTACGGTCGCACGCGCGGATAGGTTCCGCTCCGAACGTCAGGCTAGCGTCAAATCCCGGCAACGCCAAGAGTTGCACGATGTGGGACGTGAACTTCATATCACCCCACCAGCAGACCGCCCGTTCCGCGGGGGGACACTTCTCGCGGGTCCGGTAGGATAGGCTGGCGTAGTGGACGGGCCGATGGCTCCGTGCCGCCGGCTCCAGCAGGGAGGGGCGGAACGGGGCGACCCGGTCGCCGCGTCCGGTGGTGCCTTCCGGGAAGAAAACCACCCCGCGACCGCTTTCTAAAACCTCCTCCATGTTCTTCACCATTCGCGGCAGCGTTCGCTTGACGTCCCGGTCGAGGAACAGGGTGCCCATCGCACGAACGGCCCTGCCGATCAACGGCCAGTCCTGGACCTCCGCCTTGGAGATGAAAACACAGCGGACCTGAGAGCCTATCAGAATCACGTCGACATAGCTCAGGTGATTGGAGACCAGCACGAAGGGGGCCTTCGGGGGCTCGCCGGCGACCTTGACCCGCATCCCCATGACCCGCGACAGGATCCGCGAGGCGCGCTGGAAGACCGCGGTGCGCCACTGATCGCCGTGCCTTCCCGACAACCGGGCGATCATCGCGCCGCCGGAGGCGGCGATCCAGGTCACGGTGCACACGACACTGACCGCGAAGGCCCGAAAGACGACACGCAACCATTTCATCCACCGAAGAATAGCGCACGCGTCATTCCATCCAATTGATCGACATCGAGCAGCACCAGGTAATCGATGGTCTTGAACGTGCGGTCGATCGCCGGAGGGCCGCACACCTTGGCGCCGTAGCGCATGTAGGTCCGGAACAGCTTGGGGAGCTTCACGGGCTGTGGCGGCGGGCCGGGGTCGAACCCTTCCTCGTAACACACCCAGTCCGGTTGCGGGAGGACGCGGTAGTCCGGGTGGCAGTGATTCTTCTCCCGCAGATAGTCCATGACCCACTTGCCCTCGGCGGGATCCTGGCTGGTCAGCGAGCAACAGCCGAAGAGGTAGCGCTTTGCGTTCTTTTCCATATACGCGGCCAACCCGCGCCACAGCAGGAACAGGACTTTCTGATTGCGGTATTCCATGGCCACGACGGCGCGCCCGACCTCGATGGACTGGCCACGCACGTCCTCGGGCAAGCCCCCGAGATCGAACTCGTCCGCCGAGTAGAACCCCGCATAGGCCTCGGCCATGTCGTGGGTCTGGATGCGGTAAGTCCCGACGACCTTGTGCTCGTTGATGTCGAGGACCATCAGATGATGGCAAACGGGATCGAAGCGGTCCTGGTCTAGTCCGGTGTCGAAAGACTCTTCGAGCCCCTCTCCCAGCTCCAGGTTGAAGACCTCGAAGCGCAGCCGCTGGATCGCTTCGAGCTCGGCCAAGGAGGTGGCGAAGCGGAACTGGTACTTGCCGCGCGCCTCGCCCGGATCGGGAAGACCGTGCGCGAACACCGGATAGGTCGTCGATTGGGTCACGGCGGCACCGTCAACATCTTAGAGCTTTTTTGGTTTTCGGCTAAACGTGGATTTTTTGAGGCACGAAAAAAAGGGGTAGAATCGCCGCCATGTCCAACGGCGAAGCCGTTTCGCCCGTCTCGGGCGCCGAGCGCTTGCACCACGTGGATGTCGTACGGGGCGCGGCGATCCTCGGAATCCTCATCGTCAACATGGGGCTCTTTTTTGCGCCGATCTACGTTGAAGCGATCGGCCCCGCCGCGTTCGACGACGCAGTCGATGTCGGGGTCAAGAAGGGCATCCTGTTCTTCGCCCAGGGCAAGTTCTACACGACGTTTTCGATCCTCTTCGGTTTCGGTCTCGCGATCCAGCTGGAGCGCTTCCGCTCGCGCGGGATGACGTTCGGCCGTTTCTGGGTGCGTCGCATGCTCGGCCTGCTGGCCATCGGCCTGATCCACGCCTGGTTGATCTGGTACGGCGACATCCTCGTCTGGTACGCGATTGGCGGGTTACTCCTTTTCCTGTTTCGCAACTGCAAGCCACGGACATTGAAGATCTGGTCGGTGATCCTCATCTCCTTCTCGGTGGCCCTGATCGGTGCAATGGTGGCGGCGGTCGCCGTTTTCGGCGCCATCCCGGAGGTCGCGGAGCAAATCGAGATCCAGCAGGCCGACGCGGTCGCGGCTGTTCAAGCAAGCTTGGACGAAGCATTCGAGCGTTACCCGGTCGCCGGGTACGGCGAGATCCTGCGTCTCAACTTCGACCAATGGTCGCAAATCGCGGTCTACGCCATTATCGGGATCCCGACGATCCTCGGGATCTTCATCATCGGGTTGCTGTTCGATCGGCATCGTCTGTTCCACGAGACGCAACCGCTGTTGCCGAAGATCCGTGCGTCGCTGAGGTGGCTGATCCCGCTCGCCGTCGTGGCCAACGGCGGTCTGGTCCTGCTGTACGGGCGCTTCGACCC
>JBFFZZ010000131.1:0-8185 GCA_041568335.1 Candidatus Polarisedimenticolaceae bacterium
CGAGACCCAGCTCGAACCACTGCGCGAAGGTCTCGTCGGCCGGGCCGACGTACTCGGCGAAGATCTGGCTGTCGGGGGAGGGTCCCAGCCAGCGCTCCACGATCGTCGACCGCTCGCTGGACATGCGGCCGTCCAGATCGATGGTCAGGAAGCCCTGACCGACGTTGTCAAGCACCAGGCGCATGTCGCGATTGCGGGCGTCGAGCGCAGCGGTGCGTTTGCAGACGATCTTCTCCAGGCCGATCACGTCGTTGAAGAAACTCCGCGAAATGTAGCAACAGGCGCAGGTCTCGAGCACCACGAAGGCGGCGTGGACGCCGACGACCCAGAACGGAGCGTCGTAGTTGAAAACGCTCGACGGCAGGAGGTACCAGAGAACCCCGTGGTGCACGGCCACGGTGACCGCGGCGACGATGTTGACGAGCGGGTTGGCGAACAGGCAGAGCATCGCCAGCAACGCGAAGAAATAGAAGTGCATCTCGATCTGCACGGGACCCTGCCCGAAATGGACCAGCAGGCCACCCATCGCCATGGCTGTGAAGCCGTAGACCATGGCCTTGCTGCGCACACCGTCGAGGAACCGGTACGCCGCGGTGGGCCCGATCAGCGTGAACAGGGTGAGCACCAGCGCGAGTAACGGACTCGTGTCCGCCACCCAAGCAACGCCCATGAACACGGGGATATGACACCAGAAGAAGATCAGTGCAACGCGATTGAGCCGCGTCAGGTACTTCCGCTCGAACGGCGTGATCTCCTTGGGCAACACGACATAATTGAGAAGTTTCTTCACGACATCGAACTCTCGCGACTAGCGGTACTTCAACCCGAGCGGATCGAACGCCTCTTGTAGTGTGCGGCTGACCGCACAGCCGTACAGTGGAATCATCGGGTACTCTCTTTGCGCTTTTAGCTCGGTGAGGATCTCGCGGTCGCGGATGGCGAGACCCTGCTTGCGGTCGGTATATCCGCCGGCGTAGGCGACGACACCGTCTGGACGAACGACCACCATCAGAGGGGCGGCCTCGATGCCGTAACGTTGCTTGAGGTGCTCGCGAGTCGTCGTGGCGTACTCGAATCCGGCACGGCGCGCGCGGTGTTCCCAGTCCGGTTGCGGGTCGACGACAAGCAGCTTCTCGTGGACGCCGGCGGGCCGCTCGGAGTCGAGCAGGTGCTCCACGATGCGGTTCGAGCATGAGCACTCCGCATACAACACGTGGACGGCGACCCAGTCCGCGCGCCGAGTCGAGGAGAGGATCTCGCCGATGCCGGCGGAGAGCAGCGGACTGTCCGTGGCGGGAACCGGCAAGGTGTAGAAATGGCCGGCGAGCAGCGTCGCGCAGACGACGATCAGCAGTACGCCCCAGATCACGAGGCCCACCGACACCGCCCATTTCCCGAGCCGACCGGTCCGGACGGACGAATCGGTTTCCTCGTGCGGCACGTCTTGCACGAAACGCGACACCCAGCTCACGGACCACAACCTCCCAACAGCGGTTCGATCCCCGGCTTGGGGACGACCGGTTCTCTATCGGCCCGCCGGCTCGATTCTTGAACGCGGGCGATGGGAAGCGTCACGCTGCGCGATTACGCGTTCGATTCGTGCTCGGCAACGAGCGCCCGGAACCCCTCGTGGTCGCGCAACGGATCGGCGCGTGGATCCGCGAGCAACAGCTCGATCGACCAGACCGACGGGATCTCGAGGATGCGGTCCAGCGCGTCGACGGCCTTGTCGAGCTCCCCGGCCATGACGTAGATCCAGGCGAGGTCCTGCATCAGCCAGGTCCCGACGAACGTGTCCCTGGCGATCGGCATCAGCTCGACGCCCTTCTCCCCGGCGCGGACCGCGTCCGCGAAGCGACCGAGACCCGCATAGGCGATCCCCAGCGACGTGTACAGACGCGCCTCGTCGGGGCGCGCGGACACGTCGTCCTCGAGGATGTCCACCGCGTCACGGAATTGCAGGGCGGCCTCCGATTCGCGGCCCTCGAGGTAGTAGGTCCAACCCAGCAACACCGACCGGGGATAGTCGTACCATTGCCCGCTGAATCGATCGTGAGCCGTGGCCGTTCGCGCCGCGCGTTCGAAGTTGCCGACGGCGAGCAGCGCCTGCCAGCCGTGGACCCACTTCCATTGCACGTCCTCGACGCCCATGATGCCGTCCGCCGCCGATTGCGCACTGGCCGCGGAGCCGTCGCGCAGCAACGGCACGAGCGACCCGTAGATCTTGGCGGCAGCGTAATCGGGCGCGAGGGCGAGGGCGTCCTCGAAGTACCCGGCGGAGTCCTCGTAGTGCCGCAAGTTGAGCAGCGTGAAGCCGAGCTCCAAGAGCGTTTCCGCGTCCCGGGGGTCCACCGCAAGCGCGCGTTCGAGACCGTCCAGCGCCTCGTCCCACTTGCCCAGGCGACGCATGATGAAGGCCTTCGTCTTGATCAGCTCGCTGTCGCCGGGAAGACCCCGCTCCGCGATATCCAGCTGCTCCAGCGCCGAGTCGTAGTCCCGTGTCATGTAGTGGTACATACCCATGGCCAGATGGGCTTCGGGAAGATCCGGGTCGATCTGCAGCGCACGTTCGGCGGACGCGAGAGCCTTGTGAAGCGCTTCACGACCGCCGCTGCCGAGCCAGTAATGATCCCCCGCCACGAGCGACAGCCCGGCGTAGGCCTCGGCAAAGTCGGGGTCCAGCTCGATGGCCCGCTCGAACAACACGCGGGACGGCCGGAGGTTCTTCTCGAGCTGGCCGGGCTTGTGATAGAACTCCCGCGCCTGGTTGTATGCGTCGTAGGCCTCGAGATTCGTGGTCGGCAGGCTGTCGATACGGAGCTGCTCGTCGACGGAGAGCTCCGCCTGAAGCGCGACCGCGACCTGCCCCGCGACGTCACTCTGGATCGAGAAGAGCTCCTCCGCGCTCAGCTTCTTGTCGAAGCTTTCGGTCCACAGCTGCTTTTCGTTCGCGACCTGGATCAATCGCAGGTTGATGCGGACCTGATCCCCGGAGCGCTGGACACCCCCCTCGAGAACGTGGGCCACGCCGAGCTCGGCGCCGATTTCCTGGATGCTCTTGGTGGATTCGCTGTATTCCATCACCGACGTGCGGGAGATCACACGAAGGTCGCCGATCTTGGCCACGCGGCTGAGGATGTCGTCGTGGATACCGGCCGTGAATGCGGCGTTCTCCGGGGCGCCCCCGACGTTTTCGAACGGGAGGATCGCGATCGATCGATCCGCGCTTCCGACGGCCGCGCTGACGGTCTCCGGATGGTTGATTTTTGAAATTTCGCGGATACCCACCCAAACCGCGGCGACCACGAGAACCACGAAGAGGATCCAGCGCACCGCGCCTCCGCGGGTCCGCTCCACCGCGATGAGATCGGCAACGCCGACGCCCTCGGCGGAAATCGTGGAGACCCCCAGGACGGACTCCACGATCCTCCGCGCCGCGCCGGCATCGTCCATCCGCTTGGTGCGGTCCTTTTCGAGGCAGCGTGCGATGAGGTCGCGGATCGCCTGCGGTGTTTCCGCGGGCAGCGCTTTGAGATCGGGTTCCTCGCGCAGAACGGCCGCGAGCCGGTCCCAACGTGTGTCGCCGCCGAAGGCGTTCTTGCCCGCGAGCATCCGGTAGAGCACGCAGCCGAAGGCCCACAGGTCGGTCGCGGCATCGACTCCCTTGCCACGCGCCTGCTCCGGGCTCATGTACGAGACCGTACCCAGGATGCTCCCCGGGAGCGTGTGCTCCGGCTCGGTCTCGCCGCCCGGTTGCGCGATATCCCTCGCGATCCCGAAGTCGAGGACCTTGGCGTCCCCCGCCGGGGTCACGTAGATGTTCGCCGGTTTGAGATCGCGGTGGATCACCCCGCGTTCGTGGGTCGCCTCCAGCGCCGCCGCGACCTGACGGGCGATCCGCAGCGTGTCCGAGAGGCTCAGCGCCCCCCGATCGAGACGCCGGGCGAGATCTTCGCCGGGGATCAGCTCCATCGCGATGAAGTGGCGGCCATCCTGCTCGTCGAGCTCGAAGATCGTCGCGATGTTGGGATGGTTGATCGAGGCGAGCAGCTTGGCTTCGCGTTCGAAACGCGCCAGCCGGCGTTTGTCGGCCGAGATCTCCGCGTTGAGCACCTTGACGGCGACCTCGCGGTCGAGCTTGGTATCGGCGGCTTTCCAGACCTCGCCCATGCCCCCCTCGCCGATCTTCTCGATCAGCCTGTAGTGCGCGAGTGAGAGTCCGGATTCCATTGAGACAATCTACGACCAAACGCACGCGATCGAGATCAGGTGAGCTTCGCGAGGTCCTCGCGTAGATCACGTGCGGTCGCATAGCGCTTTCGACGCTCCTTTTGCAGACAACGATCGACGATGGGCCCGAGCCCCTCGGGCGCGTCGTGTCGCATTTGATTCACGGGTCGTGGCGCGTCCCGCAGGACGGCGACGCACAGATCCGCAGGACTGTCGCCACGGAACGGGTGGACCCCGGTGGCCATCCAGTAGAGGATGGCACCGAGCGAGTAGATATCCGTCGACTGGTCCAGCGGGTGGTTCTTGATCTGCTCGGGGGACAGGTAGGCGAGGTTACGGCGTGCGCCCTCGCGGGTCAGCGTCAGCGTCGGCGTATCGTCGGGGTCCAGGTCCGGATCCTCGCCACCCTCGTCGGTCTCGGACAGGCCGAAATCGTGGATGCGCAGCTCCTGCCCATCGGTCAGGAAGACCCGGTCGGGACCCAGCTCGCGGTGCGTGACCCCGGCCTCGTGCGCGGCGCGCACGGCCTCGACCAGTGTCGCGGCGTGGCGCAGCGTTGCCCCCGGCTCGAGCCCGCCGCGCGGCACCGCTTCGAGCAGGCTCGTGCCCTCGATCGCTTCGGTGCAAACGAACGGGCTGCCGCCGCTTTCGCCGTGATCGAGGATGCCGACGAGGGATCGATGAGCGGCGGAGGCGAGTGCTGCGGCGTTGCTTTGGAGCCGGTCGAGCTTGGCCGAATCCGCCAGGTGCGGGAGGATCTTGATCGCCACCGCGCGGTCGTTCCGGGTGTCGACCGCCCGCCAGACTTCGCTGAGCGCGTCGTCGAACCGCTCGACGAGCCGGTAATGCGTCAGTTGGTCTCCCGCACTGTGCATGTGGCTACCCTCGACAGCGCCAGTCTATAACGCTGGCGCTCGCGTGTGGCCGACTTTCGGATCGGACTCCGTCAAATGCCGCCCGGAGATTCAATTTCCGCCATCGGGATTGGGGAACAGTCGCTCGAACTCCGGCTCCCCGTGAAGCGCGGCGAGGTCCGGATCGCGGCGCGTCCACACCGGATCCGTGCCGCCGGCCCGATGGCACTTGGCCAGCGCGTCGAGCGCTTCTTCTTTCTTGTTCAGACCGCAGAACATGCATGCCGCGTTGTACAGCACCGCGGCCTCGTCGGGACGCAGGACCATGGCGAGGTTGGCCTCGCGCATGGCTTCCTCGACTCGTCCCTCGTCGGCATAGTTCGACGACAGGAGGATGCGAGCACGCGCGTCCTCGGGGACTTCCTGCAGGTGCTTCTCGAGCACCTGAACGAAACGCTGCCTCACGTTCTTCGCGGCGTCCATCTTCCCCAGGGCGGTGAGCGCGTTGACCACCGGAACGTAGACGTTGTAGTCCGGACCGGCGGCGTCGAGGGCGGCTTCACCCATGTTGGCGACTTCCTGGTATTCACCCGCCGCGAACAACGCCCGGACGAGCAGGTAGTAGGCGCCCTCGCAGTCGCTCTTGCGATCGATCGCCGTACGCACCGTCGCCACGGCGGCGTCGAACTGACCGAGCGAGTAGTACACCCAGGACTGCGCGACGAGAACCTCGGGTTGCGACGGCTGAAGCTCGGACGCCTTCTTGGAAGCCTTGCGGGCACGCTCCAGCAGCGCCTCGTCGGTGCCGAAGCTGCCCTGGTACTGGGCGCAGACGTTCGCGATCGCGGCGAAGGCCAGCGCGAAGTTGGGATCCTGCGCCACGGCGCTCTCGTACATCTGCAGCGCGAAATCGACGTCCTGACGCGTCAGGCGGCGCGCGTAGCTCTTGCCCTTGAGGTACATGTCGTACGCCTGCAGGTTGTCCGTCGGCTTGGCGGCCAGCGCCTCCTGCTCCTGCGGGGAGAGATTGATCCGCAACGCCTCCGCGATCTGGCGCGCGATCTCGTCCTGGACCTCGAAAACATCCTTCATCTCCCGGTCGTAGCGCTCCGACCACAGCGGGAAATCCGTCTGGGTGTCGATCAGCTGCGCATTGATCCGCAGCCGGTCACCGGCGCGTCGCAGGCTGCCCGCAAGCACGTGCGAGGCGCGCAACTGCTGTCCGATCTGCGCCGGGGTCACCGGCTTGTCGCGGTAGGTGAGGACGGTCGGGCGTGAAAAGACGTTGAGACCCTGGATCTTGGAGAGCTCGGTGATGATGTCCTCGGTGATTCCGTCGCGGAAGTACTCGTCTTCCTTGGCGCCGCTGAGGTTCTCGAAGTACAGCACCGCGACCGAGTTCTCGCCGGTCGCCTCACCCGCGGTCGCCCTCGCATTCGGGTTCGAGGCCGTCTGACGGCTCCCCGCGTCGAGATCCCGCTTGAGCCGCACCAGATCGGTCTTCAGGTCGGTGGCCGTCTGGTAACGCAGGTTGCGGTCCTTCTCCATCGCCTTGTCCAGGATGCGCGCGAAATCCTCGGGGATCGAAGGGTTGGCGGTGCACACCGGGACCGGCTGGCGGTTGAGGATGGCCTCGAACACGACCGCCGACGTATTGCCCTCGAAGGGCATGATGCCGGTGGCCATCTGGTACAGGACGGTCCCGAGCGAGAACAGGTCGGTGCGCGCGTCGGTCAGCTTGCCGCGCGCCTGCTCGGGCGACATGTACGCCACCGTCCCGATGACCGTCCCGGCCTTGGTCAACGCCGCGCTGTCCGCGAGGGTCTCCTGATCCGGCCCCGCGGGCCCGCGCTGGCCCGCCTCGACTTTGGCCAACCCGAAGTCGAGGATCTTGGCCTGCCCGCGCGCGTTGACGAATACGTTGACCGGTTTGATGTCGCGGTGGACGATACCCTTGGAGTGCGCCGATTCGAGTGCGTCGGTGATCTGAATCGCGAGCTCGAGCAGCGGACCGATCTCCATCGCACGTCCGTCGATCATCCTGGCCAACGTCTCGCCCTCGAGGAGCTCCATCACGATGAACGTGTGATCGGCGTGCTTTTCGATCGAGTAGACCGTGCAGATGCCCGGGTGATTGAGCGCCGACGCGGCGCGTGCCTCGCGCTCGAAACGTTCCAACGAGTTGCCGCTTTGCTCCATCTCCTTGGACAGGAACTTGAGCGCGACGTTGCGGCCGAGCTGGGTATCGGTCGCCTCGTAGACCACACCCATGCCGCCACGGCCGAGCTCGCTGAGAATCTCGTAGTGCAGGACCATCCGGCCGATCAGCGATTCCATCCACTCCCTCGTCCGGCCGCGGATGCGGTCCGGCGTACGGATTACAGTTGTCGGGGGACGGACGGCATTCTACCCAACCGCCCGCGGGAATTGGGGGCAAAGAAAAGCCCCGAGGGGTTCCGGTCCTCGGGGCTACCCACTTGTTCGATAGGACCGGGGGGAGGTCCTTTCGGACGCCGATATAAGTACATCGCGCCCGGATTTCCCTCAACGTCGACCACGGGCTTGGCGCGGACGATCCGTCCGCACCACGAAAAACACCGTTTTCTCAGGGATCCTGCAGTCGAGCCAGCTCTTCGACGCTGGGACACGTGCAGATCAGGTTGCGGTCGCCCCAGACGTTGTCGATCCGACCGGAGTAGGGCCAGAACTTCTGCTGGCGGACCCATTCCAAAGGGAAGGCCGCCTGCTCGCGGGTGTACGGCCGCTCCCAGACATCCGACGCGATGTCCTGCGCGGTGTGCGGGGCGTTGCGCAGCGGGTTGTTGTCGACATCGATGCGGCCTTCTTCGATCGCACGAATCTCCTCACGGATCAGGATCATCGCCTCGCAGAAACGGTCCAGCTCCTCGCGGGACTCGCTCTCCGTCGGCTCGATCATCAGCGTCCCGGCGACCGGCCAGGACATCGTCGGCGCGTGAATCCCGAAGTCCATCAGACGCTTGGCCACGTCGTCGACGCTCAGGCCGGCGCTCTGGCGAAACTCCCGCGTGTCCAGGATGAACTCGTGCGCGACGCGACCGCCGGGTCCGGTGTAGAGCACC
>JBFFZZ010000132.1:0-8107 GCA_041568335.1 Candidatus Polarisedimenticolaceae bacterium
GTTCTACTCCACCTCGACGATCGTCGAGGACGCCAAGCGCCACGGCGTCACCGTGCTCCCGATCGACGTCGCCCACAGCGACTGGCACTGCACGCTGGAGAGATTACCCGGGATTTCCGAGAGCGAGCCGCTGGCGATCCGCATGGGACTGCGCTACGTGCGCGGGCTCGCCGAGGCCAACGGTGAGAAGATCCGCGCCGAGCGTGCCCGGCGGCCTTACGAGTCGATCGAGAGCTTCGTCGAACGCACGCGGCTCGACGAAGGCTCGCTGATGCGGCTGGCCGAGGTCGGCGGTTTCGGGAGCTTCGACGCGGACCGGCGATCGGCGATCTGGCGTGTGCGCGGCGAGGCGCGCGCCGGCGCCACGTCGATCGGCGTCACCGAACAGGAGCGGCTACCCGGCTTCGAGCCGCTCGACGCGCTCGAGACGATCAACTGGGACTACCGCGCCGGGGGGCACAGCCCACGCGGGCACCCGCTCGGGCCGCTGCGCGAGCAGCTTCGCGGGATGCGCCTCCCCGACGCCGCCTCGGTCGAGCGGATGCGTGACGGGAAACGGGTGCGCTATGCCGGGATGGTGATCTGCCGCCAGCGCCCGGGGACCGCCTCGGGCGTCTGTTTCATGACCCTCGAGGACGAGACCGGCTTCGTCAACTTGGTCGTCTGGGACAAGATCTTCCGCGAGTACGCGGTGCTGATCAAGACCACCAGCTTCATCGGCGTGACCGGCAAGGTCCAGAGCAGGGACAACGTCACCCACGTCATCGCCGAATCCTTCTGGATTCCGAAAGTCCGCGTCGAGGTCGCCTCCGGCGGCAGCCACGACTTCCACTGAAACGCGCCACACTTACAGTAGTTGTGTCGCGATCCCCGACACCGCGACGCATCTCGCGACTCACGATTTACGTCGTCATTCGGATTTTTTTGGTCGTCAACTCCGAACCCTCGAAGCCGGCGTCTGGAAACAGGACACGCGTCCGTATGCGGTACCCCACGAGGCAGCGTTTCCGATCGTCTCGCCTGGCACCGTGATTGCTTCAATCAAGGGCAGCGATTCGGAAACGGCCCAAGGGGATGGAGTGAATAACACGATGCGGAAGATCGTCCACCTCGCCGTCGGCTGCCTGCTGGTCGGCACGCTGGCCGCTCCGGCGGCGCTGTCCCAGGTGACGCCGCGACAGATCACGACCGCGAACGGTTCCGACGAGTTCCCGCGGCGCGCCGGCAAGACCAAGGCCCCGCTGATGCCGCGGTCCTTCACGCCGGAAGAGGAAAACCTCCTGCGGCTCGACGCCGACTCCCGCGTCACCCAAGTGGTCGTGGAGCAGATCACCGAGGTTTCCGCCGAAGACCCCGCCGCGATGGTCGAGCTGACGATGACCTACAACGGCGCGATGGCAACGTCGATGTTCTCGGATGTCGCCGCCCTCGGCGGCAGCGTGGTGCAGGTGTTCAGCTCGATCAACGGCTGCGCCGTCCGCGTGCCCGCCGACAAGGCCAGCGAGCTGCTCGACAACTCCAAGGTGACTCAGATCGACTGGAACGCCCCGATGGGCTTCAGCATGGACGTGGCCCGGACCGCCGCCCAGGTCCCCGTGGCTCCGCCCGGTGGCGGTGGAGGAAAACAGCTCCCGCTCAACGAGATCGAGGAGGGCGTGACCTCCGAAGGGGCTTCGTCCTTGGTCGGGAACGCCCTCGAGGACCTGACCGGTGGCGGCGTGACGATCGCGCTGATCGACTCCGGTGTGCGTGCGCACCCCGATCTGGGGAACCTGATCGGCTGCGTCGATCTACGCGATCCGCTCGTCAACCCGTTGGACCCGTACCAATCGACCGCGGACCTGGAGGGAGACCCGCTTCCCTGTACGACCTCTTCCGATCCGTTCGGTCACGGCACTCATATCGCCGGGATCCTGATCGGCAACGGTTTTTCGTCCAATGGTCTTTACAAAGGAATCGCCCCCGGCGCCGAGCTGATCTCGGTTCGCGTGCTCGACCAGGAGGGTATGGCGGACGTCGCCGACGTGATCACCGGGATCGACTGGGCGATCGAGAACAAAGGCACGCACGACATCGATATCATCAGCCTGTCCCTGGGCGGTCCGTTCTTCGTTCCTGCAGCGCAGGACCCGCTGGTCCGGGCCGTCGAGGCGGCCTGGGACGCCGGCATCGTCGTCGTGGCCTCCGCGGGAAATCTCGGCACGTTCGGCCACTTCACCATCACCCGGCCGGGCAACTCGCCGAAGATCATCACGGCCGGTGCACTCACGGATTGGAACTCGATGCTGCTGCCCGACGACCTGAAATCGAGCTACTCGTCCATCTCGCCGACGCTGATCGACGCCTTCCTGAAGCCGGACCTGGTCGCACCGGGCAACCGCATCATCTCCACCCGCGCGCCGGGTTCGACGCTCGATCAGATGCTCGAGCCGATGGGCGCGGTGGTGGACGACCACTACATCGAGATGTCGGGCACCAGCATGGCGACGCCGATCGTTGCCGCCTCCGCCGCCCTGATGCTGGAGAACGAGTCGTTGAAACCCGACGACATCAAAGCGCGGCTGATGCTCACCGCCGACGACCTGCCGGGCAACCCGCTCGAGCACGGCGCCGGCCGAATCGACATTGCAGCGGCGCTTGCCGATGATTCGCAGACGGACGACGCGAGGTCCCCGAGAGTCCTCCGGGCGGCGGTCTGCTGCGAGCTCTACGTCGAGGATCTGTCCGGTGTCTGGGGCCCCATCTGGGATGCCACCACGATGTGGAGCGACACGACCCTGTGGTCCGACACGACCATCTGGGGCGACACCACGATGTGGGGCGATACCACGATGTGGGGCGATACCACGATCTGGGGCGACTCGACGCTGTGGTCCGACTCGGTCGTGATCGGTGAATAAGAGAAAGGTAACGGAACGAACGTAGCCATGCGAACCACCGTCCTCAGGCTGTACGTCGCAGCCGTCGTCGCCGCCGCCGGGGTAGCCGTTGCGCTGCTGCCGCGGACGGGTATACCCGTCGACCTGGTCGCTCTGGGATTGCTGGTCCTGCTGTCGGTCGTCGCCGGCGCCCGCCCAGTCCGATTCGTGGGCCAGGGCAACGAGATCACCGCAACGCACTCGACGATCATCTGCGGTCTTGCGGTGCTCGGTGCCGGTCCGGCGTTGTGGATCGCCGTTGCCGGACTCGTGGCCACCATGATCATCCGGCGGCGTAGGCCGAAGATCATCCGCAGCGTGTTCAACGTCGCCGGTGTGCTGGTCTCGACGGCGACGGCGGCGCACGTCTTCTTCGCCCTGGGTGGCGTACCGGGTGAGATGGCGCCGACCCTGTTCTGGCCGTTGTTTGCCGCTACCGCGGTCTATTACGTGGTGAACACGGGTCTCGTGGCGCTGGCCGTCGCGCTCGAGCGGAGCCTCTCGGTCCACCGCGCCTGGGACGGCCTGCGCTGGACCGCCCCGTCCTACCTGACGGGCGGCATCCTCGCGCTCGGGCTGGTGGCGGCGTACGACTACCTCGGCCCGCTGGGCCTCGCGTTCGGCCTCCCACCGATCTGGGTGCTGTTGAACTTCTACTCGACCTATCACGGCAAGTTGAAGGAGAAGGAGCTCAGGATCAGCGAGGTCGAGAGGCTCAACACCAGGCTCCAGGACAAGGTCGTCGAGCTCGAGCAGGCGCTTGCCGAGGTCCGCGAGCTGCGCGCGCTGCTCCCGATCTGCATGCACTGCAAGTCGATCCGCGACGACGACAACACGTGGCATCAGATCGAGGCGTACATCGCGAAGACCTACGATACGAGCTTCACGCATTCGTTGTGCGACAACTGCCGCGAGCAGCACTATCACGACCTACCGGTCTCGAGCGAGGCCGCGAAGGGCGACGGCTGACCCTCCGCCGCGCGGCGCCGGCTCTCCCGCGACGCTGGACTTCACCGGCCGATTCGGATGGAATGGCACGATCCGATTCGGGGTTTTCACCGGTGAGGAGGACCGCATGTCGAATCGCTTCGCCCTCGTGACTCTAGTCTTTCTCGCCGTGGGTCCCGGGTCGACGGCCGAGGAGGTCCAGCCGGAGCGGCCGGCCGAGCCACCGCCCGCGCCCCGTGCTTCCGGACCGGCGCCGGGAGTTGCGATGAACAATCACTATCTCGACCAGACGCTGCGGGCCTTCGCCGAGGACATCGAGGGTGGGGAAGGCCGCTGGTTGCTGACCTGGTACGACGTCGACATGCTCGTCGTATCCGACGAAGCGGCCGATCGCATGCGCGTGATGGCGCTGGTCGACGACGCCGAAGCCCTCGATCGGGATCAGCTGCAATTCCTGCTGGAAGTCAATTTCGACCGTGCCCTCGACGCGAAATACGCGATCTGGCAAAAACAGGTCTGGGCGACCTTCGTCCACCCGCTGTCCTGGCTGACGGCCGACGAGCTGAAGGCCGGGATGCGCCAGGTGATCAGCCTCAACCGCACGTACGGGACCGAGTTCTCGAGCACCGGGATGACCTTTGCCCCCGGCCTCGAAGAGGGGGGTGGCTAGCGCTCGCGGCGGCCCCAGCCGGTGATCATCGCGAACAGCGCGATCACGAACAGTGCCCACGAGTGAAAATTGAACAGCCCGACCTGGGTGACGGGAAGGCGTAGGACCCCATCGGCCTGGCCGGTCATGCCCGCGGCGAGAACGGTGGGGATGAACCACGGCAGCACGAACGGGTAGGTCGACACCGTCAGGTCGAGAAGGTTGGCCCGCCGGTTCCGGCCGACCCTGAACCGCTCGCCGAGGGTGCGCACGACCCCACCGACGGTCAGGATGGCGACGACGGCGTGAGTCGTGAGCAACACGCACACCGAAGTCGCCCCGAAGATCGTCAGCTCCGCGCCGCGAGCCGTGCGGACGCGCCGGCCCGCCGTGGCCATCCAGCGCTCGAGCAGGCCGCTCGCCTCCAGCCCGGCGACCAGCGCCATCAACAAGATCGTGAAGACACTCACACCCACCGCGCGATCGACGCCGCTCACGATCAGCCCTTTTGCGGTGAAGTTTTCCAGGTCGAGGTACATCAGCTGCCCGGCGTGGAGCCGGCGGCTCGCGAGGCCGATCACGAGGGTGGCCAGACTCCCGGCGAACAGCCCTTCGATGAGGTGACGACCTCGCAGCAGCATCACCACGGCGAGGACGGGAGCGGCCAGCAGGAGCCAGCCGGTGGGGTCGACGAACCTTGCGGTCGGAGCCGCCGTGCCCGCCCCGGGGCCCGCCCCGAAGGCGGCGAACGCCACCAGGGCGAATGCGGCGGCGGGGAGCGCGTAACGCAGACGCGAGCGCACGACGTCACCCATCTCGGCACCCTGTGTGGTCGCCGAGGCGATCGTCGTGTCGGATACCGGGGAGATGTTGTCTCCAAAGGTCGCTCCGGCGAGAATCGCGCCGATGAGCATCCTCGGGTCGGCCGCCAGCTCTCCTGCCGCCGGATACAGGAGCGGGGCGCACAACAGGATGGTCCCCAGGCTCGTCCCGGTGGCGGTCGACACGGCGCAGCAGATCAGGAACGCCGCGGCCACGAACAGGCCCCCCGAGACGCCCGCCGCGGAGGCCGTACCGACGAGCGTCTCGACGAACCCGCTGGCGTTCATCAGCTCCGCCATCACACCGGCGAGGATCCAGGCAAAGATCATCACCAGCACGATCGGGCGCGCCGCACCGTGGACCGCGGCGTCCGCATAGGCCCGGCGATCCCGGGCCAGCGTAAGACCCAGTGCCAGAGCCGCCAGCAAGACGGGCCAGAAGCCGCGCTCGTCGGGCGCGCCCGCCAGGCCGAGCCAGACGACACCCGCCAGGAACACGACCACGGGTGCCAAAATGCCCGCCGCGCCGAAACGAAACTCGAGTCGTTTCATCGGCCCAGCTTAACAGCGCGCGCGCCGGGAACGGCGTGCTACGCTCGCTGCGAGGAGGGTCGCGATGGCGCAAGCGCGGGATGAATTCACGCTCTACGATCTGCGCGTCGAGGTCGCCGAATGTCGCGGTCGGATGGTGTGCAATCACAAGCTGGGGGACTACTTCGAGCTGACCGGGGAAGACCTCACGTTGCCGCCGGGGCAGAGTTTCTCGATCTACGCTCTCGCGGCCCTGTTGCCGCTGCTCCCGGCCAAGCAACGGATCACCGATGACGCGGACTGGATGACCACGGATACCGACATCGCCTGCCCCGACCCGCACTGCGGGGCGCTGTTCCGGATCACGCGCACCGGCAAGCGGATCTTCAAACATGGCGATGTCACCGTCGTCCCGCTGCCCGATGAGGCCCCCTCCTGATCGATGGGCTTCGTCTCGCCAGGACGATACGAACTCGCCGGTAGCTACGATTTCTGCCGTGTGATCAACGGTGGCTGGCAGCTCTCACCGGGCCACTCCAAGAGCAACACGGATGCGGCGCGAACCGTCGATGCGTGGTCGAAACGGGTCGAGGCCGGTTTCACGACATTTGACGTCGCGGACATCTACACCGGGGTCGAGGAGCTCGCCGGCCGTGTCGCCGCGCGGTTCGCGCCGGGCGAGGTCCAGGTGCACACGAAGTGTGTCCCCGATCGGTCGAAACTCGCCGGGCTCCGTTCCGCCGATCTCGAGGCGATGATCGACGGCTCGCTGCGACGCATCGGGGTCCAACGGCTGGATCTGGTCCAGCTCCACTGGTGGGATTTCAAGGTGGACGGGTGGATCGAGGCCCTGCATGCGCTCGATCGTCTGAGAGAATCGGGCAAGATCCGTCACCTCGGCGTCACGAACTTCGATGCGGCGAGGCTGAGCGTTCTGCTCGACGCCGGTCTTCCCATCCGCACCAACCAGGTCCAGTACTCGCTTCTCGATCGCCGGCCGGATGACGGGTTGTCGGCGATCTGCAAACGCCGTGGGGTCGCCTTGCTGGCCTACGGCACGCTCGCGGGCGGGTTCCTGAGCGAACGCTGGCTCGGCGAGGCGGCTCCCGACACCGGCGATCTGAATCGTTCGCTGGTCAAGTACCTGTTGATCATCGAGGAGTGCGGCGGCTGGGAGGCGCAGCAGCGCCGGCTCGAGACCGTGCGGTCGATCGCGGAGAAGCACGGGGTCGATCTCACCAGCGTGGCGGTGCGCTGGGTGCTCGAGCGGTCCGCGGTCGGAGCGGCCGTCGTCGGGGCCGGCGGCGCGCGCCATATCGAGCGCAACGGACAGATCTTCGGTTTTCAGCTGGACGGCAACGATCACCGGACGCTGGAGCGCGACGCCCCGGATGGACTCCACGGAGACGTGTACCGGCTCGAGCGTGAATCCGAACGTCACGCCTCGATCATGCGCTACGAGCTGCAGGGCAAGAAAAAGGGCGGCCCGTAGGCACCACCTGCCCTCTCACTACCTCGATTCGGACCGCGGGGCAAGAAACGGTGGGAGCGGTATCCCGTCACGGCGCCAGGTATCCGTCAAGATGAGGTCTTGACCTGGGAGCCGGGGACGATATCGAGCTTGTTGCCCTCGTCGAACCGGACCCAGCACTTGGAGCCGCCGTCATAATCTCGCGCGGAGAGCAGCAGGGTGGCCGGCTCGCCGAACGCGGTGCAGCGCCGGTTCCCTTCCGGCTCCTTGCCGCGCCACATGCGAATGAACGGGTTCTCCTCCCATTCCTCGCCGATCGTCGTCGGGTCGGTGTGCCCGGGATGAACGATCATCTCCTTGGGCTGACGCATCAGGACTTCCATGATCGAGTGGCGGATCTCCTCGAAACTGGTGTGGCCCGGCGCGCGTGTGCCTCCGACCGTGCGGCGAAACAGCGTGTCTCCGGTGAAGATCCGCTCGTCGTTGACGACGAAGGCCAGCATGCCGAGGGTGTGGCCCGGCGTGTGAAGCGCGCGGATGTGCAGGTCGCCGCTGACCAGCTCGTCGCCGTGAGCGATCTCGACGTCGAGTGAGCCGAACAGACGCGCCTCGCTCGAGTGACCGCAGACGGGGCAACCGAACCGGCTCCGGTACTCGCCGTTGTGCTGGACGTGATCGATGTGGTGGTGCGTGCACAGCACGTGGGTCACGGTCAGGCGAAGCTCCTCGATCCGTTCGAGGATGGGGGCCGTCGGCCCTCCGGTGTCGA
>JBFFZZ010000133.1:0-8087 GCA_041568335.1 Candidatus Polarisedimenticolaceae bacterium
AGATCGCCCGCGGCGACGAACGCGCCCTCCTCGACCCCGATCTCGGACAGGTGCGCGTAGAGCGTGAACAGGCCACCGCCGTGATCGAGGATCACGATGTTGCCCGAGTAGTACAGGTTCTCGGCCAGCACCACGCGACCGGGACCGGAGGCGCGCACCGGCGTGCCTTCCGCGGCGCGCAGATCCAGCCCCGGGTGCGGCGAGCGGGGCTTCCCGTTGAACAGCCGGCGCATGCCGAAGATCGACGTCTTGACCCCCGGCACCGGACGGACGAAGGGCTCGGCCGGTGGGGTGTAGGGTTCGCGGCGCCGGTAGATCTCGGCCAGTCTTGCGCGCTCACGCGCGATCCGTTCCAGGACTTCCGGTGGCGGCTCGACGAACTTCGGGGCGACGGTCAGGTTCTCCTCGGGGAAGGTCTTCCCGACCACGGTCAGCTCCCGGGTGGACAGCGCCTCGCGGCCGTCCCTCGTGGTGCCGCGAATCTCGATGCTCGAAACGACGGGCTCCTGTTCGAGCCCGATCATCGACCAGCCGCTCCAGCGCAGGCCCTCCGGATCCGCGGCGGTCAGGTAGATCTCCTCACCGAGAAGGGTCGCCCCGAGCTTGTCGAGCGGCGTGTCCGAGTCCACACGGAGGCGCAGCGGTTCTCCCGGGGCAACGGAGCGGGCGTCGACGCGCACCTCGAGACGTACGGGTGGATCCTGGCCCGCGCAGGCCGGTCCGATCAGCAGGATCCAGACGGAGAAACAGAAGGAGACGGTGGATCCGATACGCGCAAGCGCGAACACAAACACTCCTATGGCCCGTTCGATGGGTGCATTATCCCATCTTTCGGGGGCGTGCCCGGACCGCTCGGTCGCGCTAGAATGATCCTCCGCCCGCGGGCGGCTTACCCCGAATCCCGGAGAATCGCGCAGTGCCGTTCGGAGCCGTGTTCGCATCGCTTCTGCTGGGCTTGGTCGGTGTGTTTCTTCCGCTGTCCGCGCTCACCGCCGCATCGGCGCCGACCGCACTCGGCCGTGTCGCGCTCGGGCTGATCTGCCTGAACGTCTCGGTCGGACTGCTGCGGCGCCAATCCTGGGCTCGCTGGGGCGGCGTGTTCGCCGCCCTGATCCTGCTCGTGCTCAACGATCTGCTCGCGCCGCCCGGCGGGGCGGTGGCCAAGCTCGCGATCCTGTTCGGTGGCGCGATCGCGATCCTCTTGCTGGCGCTGCCGGCGACAGGGAAGCTGTCGCCGACGGACCCGTCCCGGCGTTTCGGCGGTCTCGCCATCGCCTCGATTTTCGGTGTCTTCGCGCTCGGTGTTTCCCTCGTCTGGGGCACGCTGACCCCGGCACCGGAGTCGCGCGCGACCGACGCCCCGCTCCAGATCACCGGTCTGTCACCGCGGGTCTCGTGGAAGGACTTCGGTTCCGGCATCGAGCTCGCCGCGGCGGAGTCCAAACCGCTGTTCGTCGTCTTCGAGACCGACTGGTGTGGTTACTGCCGCAAGATGAACCGCAGCACGTTCAAGGATCCCGGTGTGGTGGATCGGCTGAACGAGCTCGTGGCGGTCAAGATCAACGCCGAGGACGACAAGAAGATCAACGGCTACAGCGGTCGTGAGCTGGCCGCGCGCTACGGTGTGGCCGGTTACCCCGCACTGATGGTTCTCGGTCCCCGCGGCCAGGTCCGCTCGCGCACTTCCGGCTATCTCGATGCGCGGGAGCTCCTCGAGTGGGTCGAGCAGGGGATCCAGAGCGGATCGAAAACCGCATCCTGATCGAACGCTTTTGACGACTTCAGCTCTTTCGAGGATCAACCCATGCCCCACAAACGATTGTTCATCCCCGGACCCACCGAGGTGCGCGTCGAGAATCTCGCCGCGCTGGCCCGTCCGCAGGTCGGTCACCGATCGGACGAGTTCAAGGCGCTCGACGCCTCCGTGATCCCGAAGCTACGAAAGCTGCTCGGGACCGAGGGCAAGGTTCTCCTGTTCACCAGCTCGTCGACCGGCGTGTGGGAAGCCGCGGTGCGCAACTGCGTACGCGATCGCGTGCTGTGCTGCATGCAGGGAGCTTTTTCCGATCGCTGGCTCACGGTCGCCGAGGCGAACGGCAAGCAGGCGGTGCCGCTCAAGGTCGAGTGGGGCCAGGCCATCACGGCGGAGATGATCGACGCCGAGCTGGCCAAGGGCGGCTACGACGCGATCACGGTGGTGCACAACGAAACGTCCACGGGTGTGATGAACCACCTCGAGGAGATCGCCGCCGTCATGAAGGAGTACCCGGAGGTCAGCTTCCTCGTCGACGCGGTCTCCTCCATGGCCGGGACCGGGATCGATGTCGATGCGCTCCGTATCGACGTCTGCCTTGCCGGATTGCAAAAGGCTTTCGCCCTCCCGGCGGGGCTGGCGGTCGCCAGCGTGTCGGATCGCGCGCTGGAGAAGGCCGCGACGATCGAGAATCGAGGCTACTACTTCGACCTCGTCGAGATCGCCAAGTACGACGACAAGGGCATGACGCCCTCGACGCCGGCGATCCCACAGATCCAGGCGCTCGACGCGCAGCTCGACGATTTCTTCGAGGAGGGCCTCGAGGCGCGCTACGAGCGCCACGCTTTCCTCGCCGACATCGTGCGCAGCTGGGCGCGCCGACACTTCGCGTTGTTTGCGGCGGAGGGATTCGAATCCCCGACGATCACCTGCGTCGAGAACACCCGCGGCGCGTCGATCGCGGATCTCAACGAGCAGCTCGCGGGGCAGTGGGCGATGATCTCGAACGGTTACGGGGTGCTGAAGGAAAAGACCTTCCGCATCGCCCACATGGGTGACACCCAGGAGTGGGAGATCCGCGGTCTGCTGGCCACGATCGACCGCATCCTGGAGCTCGACGGCTAGATCCTTGAACCGCAGGAACGCCGTCCGAGCGGTCGACATCGCCGCCACCGAGGTCGAGCGGGCGATAACCACGATGCGCATTCCGGGGCACCCCCGGCCGTACTACGTTTCCACGCTGGTCCGTGACGAACGCTCGTGGACGATCCAGGCCAAGTACGGCTCGCTGAGCACGGACGCCTGCGATCGCAAGCGTAACGCCTACGTCGATGTGCGTGTCGGTTCTTACGGCAACGACCAGGTGCGCGACGGAGGGTTGGACGACAACGACAAGGACGACGAGTCCTACGGTTATATCGATCTGCCCTGGGGCTCCGACGCCGACGGACTACGGCACGGTCTGTGGCGCTTGATCGACGCGCGCTACCGTGAGGCGGTCGAGACGCTGCTGGACAAGAAATCCCACGAGCTGACCTACCGCAACGAAAACCGGCACCTCAAGTCTTTTCATCGGGCCGAGCCGGTCGTCGATCTTCGCTGGCGCAAGCCACCTCCGATCGACGAGGAGCACTGGCGCCGATTCGTCGAGCGTACGTCGCGCAAGATCAAGCGCTATGTCGATATCGCGGACTCCCACGTCGAGTTCCAGGCCGATCACCTGTGCCGCATGTTCGTCAACTCGGAAGGTTCGCGGCTGATCGAGTGCTCGGCGATCCTGTCGCTCGAAGCCTACCTGTGGCTGCTATCGGAGCGTGGGGACGCGTTCCCCTGGTCGGTGCGCTACACCGTGACCGACATCGATGAGCTGCCCGACGAGAAGACCTTCATGCGGGCGGTCGTCCGCGCCGTCGAGACGCTGACGAAGCTCAGCAAGGCGCCGATGCTCAACTCGTTCAGCGGTCCCGCGCTGCTCGAACCCGTTCCCGCCGGCCTGTTGCTCCACGAGGCCCTCGGCCATCGGCTGGAGGGGAGCCGGCTGCTGGCGGCCGGAGAGGGGCAGACCTTCAAGGACGCGCTCGGCGAGCCGATCCTGCCGGGCTACATGCACCTGCGCGACGACCCGACACGGGAGCGTTTCGACGGTCGATCGCTCGTGGGGCATTACCGCTACGACGATGAGGGCAGCCCCGCGAGCGACGCCCGCCTGATCGAGTCGGGCCGGTTGACCGGTTACCTGACGGGCCGCGCGGAGGTGCTGAGGCGCCAGGCCGGCAACGGCCATGCACGCTGTCGCCTGCACCAACGCCCGATCAGCCGCATGGGCGTGCTGCTTGCGGAAACCGACAACGGGTTGCCACCGGCCGATCTGAAGCAGGTCCTGCTCGACGAGATCGCCCGTCAGGGGGTGCCCTACGGCATGCGCATCATCGAGGCGACGAGCGGCGAGACGGCGACCGACGCCTACAACTTTCAGGCGTTCATGGGTGAGGTGAATCTGGCCGCCAAGGTTTACCCGGACGGTCGCGAGGAATGGGTGCGCGGCGTCAACTTCGTCGGCACGCCGCTCAACGCCGTGCGCGGCATCCTCGCCACCGGGGATCGCCACGACGTCGACAACGCCTGGTGCGGCGCGGAGTCCGGCTACGTGCCGGTCTCGACGATCAGCCCGGCCCTCGTCGTCACCGAGCTCGAGCTGCAGAGCAAGCCCGACACCCCCTACACGCCCTACACCTTCCCGATTCCGTGGCGGCGCGGCTGACGGCTACTCGGGGAGGCGGAAGCTCACACCGGCGCCGGCGAGCCAATCGGGCGCGGCATCGGAGATCCCGGCGCCGACATAAAAGTCGAGCTGGACGTTGGGCCGCAGCAGGTACGTGACACCACCGTCGAGGGCCGTTTCGGTGGGGCCGTCGTCGCTGAGGCCCGTGTCGCCGAAGGCCTCGACGAAGAAACCGAGACGCTCGGTCGCGCCGATACCGAGCGCGGCGGTCCACAGGAACCGCGATTCCAGCTCCTTGTCGGGCACGGCCGGTATCCCGACGAACCGGATCGTCTCGTCCCACGACACCCCCGCGTTGTATCCGATCGACAGCCGGTCGGTCAGGGTGTTGCTGAAGGCGAAGCGGAAGCCGGGACGCACTCCGTCGGAAACCGGTGAGAGCGAGTCACCGACCTTCTGGTTCAACGCCGTGATGACGGCGATGGCGGGCCGGCGGCGCCCCTCTTCAGCCAGCCGGAACTTGGCGCCGAGCGACAGGTCGACCGCGTCCTCGGGACCGCTCAGGAAAAGCTCGTCGACGCCCACGCGAAGCTCGACCCGCGAAGCCAGGCCGATGCGGACGAGCGCCGCGGCGGTCGCGTCGGCACCGTCGGCGTCACCGAGACCGAGCTCGGTCTGCATGAATCCCCTGGGAACGATCTCCGTCGACTCGGTCTGGTCCGGCCGATCCGTCACGAGCTCGGGGGGCTCCGCCACGATGCCGGGAACGAGCAAGAGAAGCGTCATCCAGATCGCCGTTCGGTAAGTCATTGAAATCCTCTTTTGATCGGTCGAGAGTATAGATTTGAGCACTAAAAATAACAACGGACGTGTACTCTAACCCAATCCGCCGGAAACAACGAGGGCACGGCGTGAAAGACGGCTTGCTGGAACGAGAAGACCTCATCGGCGCGCGAGACGCGCTCGGCGACGCCCTCCACCGCACGCCGCTGCTGGAGTCGGCGACGCTCTCGGCGATGACCGGCAGCCGTATCCTGCTCAAGGCGGAGCTGTTTCAAAAGACGGGATCCTTCAAGCCGCGCGGCATCCTCTACCGCCTGCTCCGCACGTCCGAGGAGGAACGCGCCGCCGGTTTCGTCTCCATCTCCGCCGGAAACGCGGCCGCCGCACTGGCCTGGGCGGCGTCGCGCATCGGTTGCCGCGCGGTGATCGTGATGCCGCGGAACGCGGTGCGATCGAAGATCGAAGCGACCGAGGGTTACGGTGGGGAGGTCGTCCCGACCGACGGCGACTACATGGGAGATTGCCGGCGGGTTCAGGAACAGCGCGGGATGACCTTCGTGCACCCGTTCGACGATCCCGACGTGCTGGCCGGGCACGGCGTCGCCGGGCTCGAGATCCTCGAGGACGTCGAGGAGCTCGATGCGGTCGTGGTGCCGGTCGGCGGCGGGGGCCTGATCGGCGGGATTGCCACGGCGATCAAGACGACACGCCCGGACGTCGAGGTGATCGGCGTGGAACCGGTCGGCGCGGACGTGATGGCAAGAAGTGTGGCGGCGGGCGAGGTCCTCACGCAGAAGCCCGACACGGTGGCCGACGGGCTGGCGGCACCGTTCGCCGGCGAGCACACGTTGCGACACGTGCAGGCCCGGGTCGATCGGCTCGTGAGGGTCTCCGATCGGCAGATCCTGGAAGCGTTGAGGCTGCTCTGGACCCGAAGCAAGCTGGCCGCCGAGCCCTCCGGAGCGGCCGCGCTGGCGGCGGTGCTGAGCGGGTCGACCGGGCTCACGGGACGCAGCGTCGTGTGCGTCGTCAGTGGGGGCAACGTCGACGCGGCGCTCTTCTCGGCCGTCATGACTTGACCGATCCCTCCGCACCACCATCCGTCCCACCCACCCGATTCCATTTTTTGGTCACTCAAAAGACAAATAACTACAAGAAAGATTGAAAATAAAGACCTTTTTCTTGGCAAGACCCGATTCTTGCGCTACCTTGCCGCAGCTTTCGGATGCAACCGGTTTTTGGCACGCGTCAAAAAGTTCGACTCGAGAGCGTGACCCGGCTCATGGGGAGCCCGTTTACCGGCTCGGTACGGCCTCCGATTACAAAAAAAGTGATGGATTCGGCGCCAGGTGTCCGTAATTCCTCAGCATCGGAGTCAGGACAATGGGTGTGCAGCAGCTGTCGACACAACAGGGGACACGTCCCTCCAACCTCCTCGAGACGCTCTCCCCGGAGCTGGCCAAGGATCTCGGTGATGCCTTCAGCCTGGCCCGGATCGGCTCCGGTCCGGCTCGGGACCCCGGCAGGGGCTCGGAAAGCACGACGCGTGGGCTGCTGCGGTTCGCCAGCCGCGTCGCCGTGTTCCTGCTCATCGCCGTCGTCGCGATCTCCCTGTCGGCCGGGGCGATCTACCTGATGCCGCTGCGCTAAGCGGCCCCTCTGCAGCGCCATCGTTCGTCGCTTCGCGGCGTGGTGCGTGCGCCGCGCGGCCTCTACACTGACGCGATGCGCGCGGCCGTCTCATCTCGTTTCTGGGAGTTCGCCCGGCCGTACACACCCTCCTACGCGGTGGGCCTCTTGCTGTTGCTGGCCACCAACGGGCTGAGTCTCTGGATCCCGTGGCTGCTGCGCGACGTCATCGAGCGGCTGGAGGCGGGCTCTCCGCTCGCCGAGATCGGCCGGTTGGCCGCCGCCATGGGCGGCATCGCGATCCTCCAGGCGGTGGTCCGCACGGTGTCACGACTGCAGATTCTCGGCAACAGCCGCAAGATCGCGCACGACCTGCGAGGCCGCTTCTTTCTTCACCTGCTACGTCTGGACGCCACGTTCTACGACACGCAACGGACGGGCGACGTCATGTCGCGCGGCGTCAACGACATCCGGCTGGTGCAGGCGTTCTTCGGCCCGGCGGTGCTCAACCTCCTGAACACCGCGATCGTCTATGTCGCCGCGATCGCCCTGTTGCTGAGCATCGACCCGTTGCTGACCCTGGTCTCGCTGACCATCTACCCGCCGTTGATGCTGGCCGTCAACCGGGCCAGCCGGCGCGTCTATGCGCGCTCGCTGGCGGTCCAGGAGCAGCTGGCGACGATCTCCAACCACGCGCAGGAGAACATCAGCGGGATCCAGCAGGTCAAGACCTACGTGCAGGAGGAACGCGAGATCGCCCGGTTCCGCGAGCTCTGCTCGGAGTTCCGCCGCCGCAACCTCTCGATGGCCGCGCTCCGCGGCGTGATGCTCTCGCTGATCGGGATCGTCACCGGTGTCGGGACCCTCGTCGTGCTCTACGTCGGGGGGAGGTTCGTCATCTCGGGCCGCATCGGGTTCGGCGACTTCGTCGCCTTCAACGCCTACCTGGGACTGCTGGTCTGGCCCACGATCGCCTTCGGTTGGATCATCAACACGTTCCAGCGCGGCCTCGGCGCGATGGAGCGTCTCGACGAAGTGTTTGTCGCCACGCCACGGATCGATTCCGGTTTCGCGGAAACCGCGGAGCCGGACGCCCCTCGGCCGCCGGTCGTCGGAACCGATATCGAGATCCACGACCTGACGTTCACGTACCCGGGAAACGGGGATGCCACCACCCGAGCGCCGGCGCTCCGGAACCTG
>JBFFZZ010000134.1:0-8057 GCA_041568335.1 Candidatus Polarisedimenticolaceae bacterium
ATGATGAAATCGATGAAATCCGGCGCCAAGAAGGGCAAGAAGGGAAGGCTCCCGTTTCCCTTCCCGGGACGCTGACGGGGCGGGTGGGGCAAACCCGGCGACTGGGCTATAGTGAGCCGTTTGGCGCGGCAGCGCCGTTGGAGGAAGGATCACGTGCTGAAGATTCGTCTACGGCGAATGGGCTCGAAACACAGCGCTTTTTATCGCGTGGTGGTCTCGGATTCGCGCAAGCGACCGACGGGACGTTTCATCGAGAACCTGGGGACCTACGATCCCGGCACGGACCCTGCGACGGTCAAGCTCGACGTGGCGCGAGCGGAAGATTGGATCGTCAAAGGCGCGCAGGTCTCACCGACCGTGAAGCGGCTCCTGATCCAGGCCAAGAACGCTCAGGCCGTCTGATTTCGGTCGGGGGGGCGCCTCGCGTGAAAGAGCTCGTTGAACTGATCGCCAAGTCGCTCGTCGACCAGCCCGACGAGGTCGAGGTTTCCGTCCACGAATTCGATGACGAAGGGCGCACGCTCTACGAGCTGAGCGTGGCACCCGACGATCTGGGGAAGGTCATCGGAAGACATGGTCGGACCGCCCGATCCGTCCGCACGATCCTCGCGTCGGGCGGGGTCAAGGTGGACCGCCGCATCGATTTCGAGATCGTCGAGTGAACCCGTGCCGGAGCTGTTCGCCATGGGTCGTGTCCACGGACACCGGGGGCGCGCCGGGGAGTTGACGGTCCGGGTCGCCGCGGGCAACGCCGCGCGCTGGAGCGAGGTCGCCGAGGTGTGGCTTCAACGCGGGGACGCTGCGGCCGAACGTTTCGAGGTTGAACACGAGCGGGCCTACCGGGATCGGTGGGTGCTCAAGCTCAAGGGCATCGAAGACTCGAACGCCGCGGAACGTTGGCGCGGCGCGGCGGTCGCCGTCTCCCGCGATCAAGCGCCGGCGCTGGGCAAGTTCGAGCACTGGCATGCGAACCTGGTCGGTATGGAGGTCCTGGTCGCCGACAAGCGGATCGGGATCGTTCGCGATATCCAACCGACCGCAGGCTCCGATCTCCTGGTGGTCCACGGTGACGGAGACGACGAGTTGTTGATTCCACTGCACCGGGATATCGTCGTCGAGGTCGATGAAGCGACCAAGACGCTGTGGATCGATCCTCCGCGAGGTTTGTTGGATCTGAATCGAGGAAAAGACTAGAGCGATGGTTTTTGATGTCGTCACACTCTTCCCGGGTCTGTTCTCGGGCCCGCTGCAAGAGAGCATCCTGGGTCGCGCCCGGCGCAGCGGCACCGTCGGTGTGCGGCTACACGATCTGCGACGCTGGGGGATCGGGAAGCAGCGGCAGGTAGACGACACGCCGTACGGCGGCGGCGGGGGGATGATCCTGCGCCCGGAGCCGTTCTTCGAGGCGGTCGACTGGATCCGACGGGAGTATCCCGCGGGTCGCGAACGGGTCGTGCTGCTCTCCCCGCAGGGCGAACGGCTGACGCACGATTCGGCCCGCCGTTTGGCCGAATTCGACCGGCTGATCCTGCTGTGCGGCCGATACGAAGGCATCGACGAGCGGGTCCGCGAGGGGCTCGCGGACGAGGAGCTGAGCATCGGGGATATGGTGCTGACGGGCGGCGAACTGCCGGCCATGGTGGCGATCGACGCGGTTTCGCGCTTTATTCCCGGGGTTTTGGGCCGCAAAGAGGCGGCCGAGGAAGACTCATTTGCCCGAGGGCAGTTAGACTCCCCATATTACACGCGACCCCCCGAGTTTCGCGGGAGGGCGGTGCCGGAAGTCTTGCTCTCGGGCGACCATGGGGCCATTTCTCGCTGGCGCGAGAAGATGGCTCACGAGGCGACGAGAACGAAGAGGCCCGATCTGCTGGAAGCAGACGGGCAGCACAGGCGCTGCTGACGCGCGAGGCGAGGACGGAAACATGGACGTGATTCGAAGCATCGAAGCCGAAGGGCTCAAACCGGAACTACCCGAGTTTCGCTCGGGTGACCGCGTACGTGTCCACGTCAGGGTGGTCGAGGGTGAGAAGTCTCGCACCCAGGTCTTCGAGGGCGATGTGATCGCCCGCAAAGGCGGGGAAGGTCTCAAGGCGACCTTCACCGTTCGCAAGACCTCGGGTGGGATCGGGGTTGAACGGGTCTTCCCACTGCACTCGCCGAACGTGCAGAGGATCGACGTCGTGCGCCAGGGTCGTGTGCGCCGGGCGAAGCTCTTCTACCTGCGGGGACTGCGTGGTAAGAAGGCCCGAATCCGCGAAAGCCGGGTGCGGTGACGCGGGCCGGGTAGTTCCCGGCGAGGGTTGGAATGGGCTCGGATTCAAAGCAGTCTCTGGCTGCCGGCGAGAAACTGCTCAAGGCGGGCAAGGTCGCGGAGGCGATTGCCGAGTTCGACCGCGTCGTGGACTCGTGCAACGGCGATCTCCTGACCGTGAACCGGGTCGGCGACGCGATCGTCGCCTCGGGGAATCCCGAGAAAGCGGTTCCCTACTACGCCCGGATTGCGGATCAATTCTGCCGCCAGGGGTTCTTCCCCAAGGCGATCGCCATCCGAAAGAAGATCCTCCGTCTGACCCCCGAATCCGCCGAGGCGCTGGTGGGGTTGGGCGATCTCTACGTCCGACAGGAGCACCCGGCGGAGGCGCGGAGCTACTACCTGCGCGCGGCGGACCTACTGCTCAACGCGAAGGATTTCACCGCAGCCAAGGAGGTTTACCAGCGACTGGTCGAAGCGGAGCCCGACGATCCGCGACATCGCGTCCGTCTGGCCGAGACGCGCGCCGCGTCCGGTGAGACCGACGAGGCCGCCGGCGACCTGGTCGAGCTGGGCCGCCGGCTGCTCGAGTCCGGCAAGCCGGAGGACGCCGAGAAGGCCTACCGGAGGGCGAGCGAGCTGGTGAGCGACCGGCCCGAGGTGATCACCGGCCTGATCGCCTGCCTGACGGAAACGGGACGGGACGACGAGGCGCAAAAGCTGCTCGAGGAAGAGACCGCCAAACCGGACGCGGCGATCGAGCTCGTCGGTGAGCTGCTGGTGCTCTACGAGGTCAACGGCCACATCGACAAGGCGGGTGAGCTGCTCGCTTCCGGGCGAGCCCACGAGCTGCCCGACGAGACGTTCTCCACCCTCGCCCGGTTCCACGATCGCCAGGACGCGCAGGCCGGTTGGTGGTCGCGTGTCGAGCCGCTGATGAAGGGTTGGCCGACGGCGGGTCAGCGCGAGCGGCTGGTGTCTCTGCTGGACCTCTGGCCCAAATGGACCGAGGAGCCTCTCCTCGCCGCGCTGGAGTGGCGCCTCGCGCTCGCCGACGAGGGCGGTGACGAAGCGGTCCAGATCCGTGTGCTGGAGCAGCTGGTCGAGGCCTACCCGAGGAAAGGAATGAAGGCCGAGGCCGAGCAGGCTCAAAACCGGCTGGACGAGCTGCGGCCTCCGGTGGAAACCGCGCCCGAGCCGACCCCGGCAGAATCCGCCGAAGCGGCACCGGTGGCGACCGAGGCATCGGCCGAGGCCACCGCCGAACCCGCCAAGGATGTCCCGATCGAGTTCGAAGCCCCGGCCGTTCCGCTGTCCCGCGCCGACGAGGAGTTCGTCTCCGGCCGCATGACGCAGGCGGAGATCCTCGAGAAGTACGGCCTGATGACCCAGGCCATGGATCAGGTCTACGAGGTGATCGAGCGTTTCCCCGGACACCTCGAGGCGAACCAGCATCTGGTCACGCTGCTCCGCGGGACGTCGCAGGAATCGGCACTGGCGCAGGCGTTGGTCAAGCTCGCGATCGCGCGCCGCGCGGCCGGTCGTCTCGAACTGGGCCAGCAGGCCGCCGCCGAGGCCGACAAGCTCGGTGGGATCGATGCCGAGGCCCGCAGCATCCTGACGGCGCTCGACCTGTTCCCGGACGAAGCGGCGCCACAGCCGACCGCGGCGGCCCCGGCACGAGCGGAGGCGGCTCCGGCCGAGCCGGCGACGCCGCAGGTCGAGGCCCGGCCATCCCCGGTCGACTCCGGCGGCGACGCGGTCATCGATTTCGACTCGTTCGACGAGGACGAAGAAGAGCTCGAGGTCGCCGCGGAAGCCGCGGTCGAAACGAAGCCTGCGGCGGCGAAGCCGCCGGCCGAGGTCGAACCGGCACCGAGACCCCGACCGGCAGCGGAGGTCGTCGACAGCGTTCCACCGGCCGCGGACGAGGATTCCCGCGGCACCGAAGCGGCGATGCGCTTCGAGCCGCTGCCCGCGGTCGACGACGGCCAGGACGACGACGACCTGAGCGCGATCGCGGCGGCACTGGACGACGAGCTGTTCGACGAAGACCCGCTCGGCGACGCGCCCAGCTCCGAGAGCGAGGAAAGCCTGGACGAGGTCTTCGCCGCGTTCCGCGAGCGCGTCGAGGAGGAAGTCGGCGCCGACGACTACCGGACCCACTACGACCTCGGCATCGGCTACAAGGAGATGGGACTCATCGACGCCGCCGTTGCCGAGTTCGAGATCAGCTCCAAGAGCGAGGACCTGTTCCGGGAATCTTGCGTGATGCTCGCACTGTGTTGCCGGGAGCTGGAACGACTCGATCAGGCGGCGGACTGGTACCGGCAGGCCCTCGAGGCCCTCGAAGAAGGTCACAGCGGTGCGTTCGAGCTGCGCTACGACCTCGCCGACGTGCTGCTTGAAAACGGCGACACCGGGAGTGCCCTCGACCTGTTCCGCGACCTGCACGAGCACGATCCGGGGTTCCGCGACGTGGCCGAGCGCGTGTCCCAGCTCAGCGCCGCCGTTTCCGAATAAAAACGGATAGAATCCAAGCCCGCGAGGTCCGCTTGTCGCGACCGGGTATACTCGCGGGGACCAGACCGGCCGGTCGGCCCGGGAGGCTGCCCGTGCGCCGGTGAGGGGGGACGCATGGGACGCCTGACCGCGCTGGTGGTCGACCGCGATGCCGCGATTCGAGCCCGGTTGCAGGACCGTCTGGCGGTGCACGCGATCGAGGCGCGGGGGGCGGTTTCCGACGCGGACGCCACCGCCTGGGCTCGCGGGAACGAAACCGACCTCCTGCTCGTCGCACCGGGCGACCTGATCGTCGAGTGCGGATCCTGGCGGCGCCGTCCGGTCGTCGTCGCCGTGTTCGCGGCGGCGGACGAGCTGCGCGCGACCGGAGCCACCTGGCTCGATCGCGGGGCCGACGACCTCCTGGCCTTGGACGAGGGGGACGTTTCGCTCGATCTGGTTCTCAAGCGGGCGGCCTCCTTCGCCACGCAGCGCGAGCAGCAGGCGGATCTGCGGCGCGAACACCTTGATCGCGACGGCTTCGGTGGGCTCGTCGGCCGGAGCGCCGCACTCGAGTCGATCCGCGAACGGCTCGAACGCCTGTCGGCGATCAACGAGGCGATCTGGATCGAGGGCGAAAAAGGTGTCGGGAAGAAGTGGTGCGCGCGGTGGCTGCACCAGCTGACGGCGAAGCCGGGGGACCCGTTCGTCGTCCTCGAGGCCGACGATCTCGAAACGACGGGGTGGGAAGATCGCATCCTGGAGCCGGCCGATCCGGATCGCGGGACGAAGCGAACGTTGTACCTCGTCGAGCCCGCGTCGTACCGCCAGGACGTCACCGAGCGTCTGCAACGGGTGATGCTGCGAATCGCGGAGACGAAATCCACGGACTTGCGGGTGGTCAGCGGTTCGACGCTGCTCCTCGCCGAGGCGGTCGAGCAGGCCCGGCTCCCGCAGCCGCTGGCGGCGCAGCTGGCCCAGACCCGGTTCTCCATCCCGGCGTTACGCGAACGCCCGGAGGACATCGCGCCGCTGGCGATGCACTTCGTGCGGTCGATCGGTCGCGTCAACCAGCTGGACCCGCTACGGCTCTCGTCGGCGGCGCTGGATCGTCTCGAGTCCTACGGGTGGCCGGGCAACGTTCGAGAGCTCCGGCACGCGATCGAGCACGCCGCGATTCTCGCCGACGGGGTGATCGACCTGCCGCACCTGCCGAAGACCGTCCGTAACGACGGCGCCTCGACCCCCGCGGAAAGCGGAGAAAGCCTCGCCTCGCGTCCGTTCCGCGAGGCCAAGGGCAGGGTGGTTGCCGAGTTCGAGCGCGCCTACCTGACGGCACTCATGCGCTGGGAGCGCGGCAACGTCACGGCGGCGGCGCGTTCCGCCGGGATGCTGCGCTCCGCGCTGCAACGCCTGCTTCGCAAGTACGGACTGAAGTCGGCCGAGTTCCGTCGGCAATCGCCCGCCAAGGAGGCTCCAAGCGCGCGTGGCCCGCACGCCGACTGAGACCGCCGCGGCCTGGAGGCTGTTGATCGAGCCGGACGCGGACGGCGCGACCAACATGGCGACCGACGAGGCGCTGCTCGACGCCTACCTGCGTCCGCAAGGCGCCGAGGCTCCGCCCACACTGCGTCTGTACGGTTGGAACCCCGCGACGCTGTCCCTCGGAAAAGGGCAGTCCGCGGCGGCGAGCCACGACCCCGTCTACCTCGACACGGAAGGCATCGGGCTGGTCCGGCGTCCGACCGGCGGTCAGGCCGTTCTTCACGAGCACGAGCGGACCTACTGCGTGGTGGGACGCCTCGACCGGCCCCCGTTCTCGGGCGGCGTGCTGGAGACCTACCGCCGCATCGCCGAGGCGCTGCGGTCGGCACTGGAGACTCTCGGCGCGGAGGTCTCGACGGCGACGCGGACGTCGAGCGAGGACCCCGTTCGGGGCCCGGTCTGTTTCAACGTCCCCTCGAGCCACGAGCTCCTGCACCGCGGCCGCAAGCTGGTGGGCTCCGCCCAGATGCGGCGACGCCAGGCGTTTCTCCAGCACGGCTCGATCCCGCTGCGGCTCGATGCCGCGCGGCTCGGCGCGGCGATCGGCTCGCCCGCGGACGACTCGCTGTTCGCGGGTTTGTCCGACGCGCTCGGGCGCGAGCCGGGCCGCGGCGAGCTGGACGCTGCCATCGTCGCTGGCTTCGAGCGAGGATTCGCCATCACGCTCGAACCGGACGAAAAGACCGCTTGGGAGTCGCAGAGGGTCACCGGTCTACGTTGCTGGAAGTACCTCTCCGCGAGCTGGACGCACGAGGGCCGCATCGGGGAGGCGGAACGGCGCCTGGCACCGCCGGAACTGTTTCGACGTTGGATTCCCGAGGCCGGCTAGCCCCAAAAACGAGGGAGCTCGCAGCTCGCGAAGTCCCGCCACGGTATAAATACGGGCAGATCTCCGGGTTCGGGAAGGGGGAATCGTGAGCTCTTCGACATGGCTCCGGACTGCCCGGACGGTGCTGACGCCGGTCCTCTTTTTCATCGCCGCGCCGCCCGCGGCGAGTGCTCCGATCGTTCCCTATACGCTGGCCTTCGAGAGCGAGGGGCTCGACCTGGATACCGGTACGATCGTGCCGATCGAGCCTTCGACGGTCGCAGCGAATCCCGCGGACCCGCAACCGGACATCGTGGTGTCCTATCACTCCGATCGGCCGATCCACGCCGTCGTCTTCAACAATCCCGGCGTCGGTGCGCAGATCGCCTTCCTCGGCGGCGTCGCGTTCCACCGGGTGGACACGGCCGCCCTGGCGACGCTCGACTTCACCGGATCACGGGTCGACCGGTCGTTCGAGAGCGGCGACACCCTCGTGGTCCGTACGGACCGGGGGGCGAACTATCTGCTGGGGAATCCGATCGAGGACGACCGTGGCGTGACCTTCGACACGCTGCTGCTGGACGAGACGCCCGCCCGGCCGGTGCTCTCCGACGCGGGAGAACCGGGCCCCGGAGCGCCGCCGCTCGCGAGTCGCGTCCCCTGGAGTGCACGGTTGATCGCGGACGATGCGCGGCACGGCGATCGGTTCGGTATCTCCGTGGCCATCGCGGGCCACACGGTCGTGGCGGGCGCGCCGTTCGACGACGATCGAGGTGGGTCGTCCGGCTCGGCCTATGTCTTCGTGCGTCGCGGCGACGCCTGGATCCAGCAGGCCAAGCTGAGCGCGAGTGACGGGCGGGGCGGAGACCTCTTCGGGTCCGCGGTGGCGCTTTCGGGCGACGTCGCGATCGTCGGGGCGCCCTGCGACGACCACGCGGGTGGTTTGGA
>JBFFZZ010000135.1:0-7938 GCA_041568335.1 Candidatus Polarisedimenticolaceae bacterium
AAAAACACTGCCATCCAGGGCAAAAACCGATGATTGACGCTCGGCGCGCCGCGTTGACCCTTTAAAAGACGCTGTGATACCGTGCTCGACGGACTTGATTTTTCCGGGGCGGGCGTTATCCATCCCCAGAGAGGGGGGCGGCTTGACCGTCGACCCTGACGAGGAGGGCTGAGAACGGCGCGGAAACCGCCGGCCGGTCACCCGGTCGGCTCGTTCGAATCACGGGACCGCTCCACCCGTGCTCAGGCGCCTGACCCATGAGAACCATCACCTTGGACGCCCGGGTAATCCGATCGATCTCCGATCATTACGAAGAAGCGCTCCGCCTGATCGAAGACAGGTTTCGTGTCAAGCTCGCCGCGCGTGGATCCGAAGTTTCGGTCACGCATGACGGGAACGGTGCGCCCGAACGGGTCGGGGACGTCGTCTCCCTGCTCGAGGACCTTGCCGTCCTTCACGATCGCGGGATCCAGCTCAGCCGCTCCGATCTCAAGACGGCCATCCGCCTCAAGCAGCGCGAACCCGATACGAAGATCGTGCGGCATTTCGTCGATGCGCGCATCGAGACCCCGTCGCGCAAGAGCATCGTCGGCCGGTCCCGCAATCAACGGCTGTACATCGAGGCGATCCGCGACAACGACCTGGTCTTCGGGATCGGCCCCGCCGGAACGGGCAAGACCTACCTGGCCGTCGCGATGGCGGTGTCGTTGCTGGACCAGA
This sequence comes from Candidatus Polarisedimenticolaceae bacterium, assembly GCA_041568335.1. Taxonomy (GTDB): domain Bacteria; phylum Acidobacteriota; class Polarisedimenticolia; order Polarisedimenticolales; family Polarisedimenticolaceae; genus WVWW01. The sequence goes on from JBFFZZ010000135.1 coordinate 721, forward strand.
AGAAGGTCAAGCGGATCATCCTCACACGGCCCGCGGTCGAAGCGGGGGAGAACCTGGGTTTCCTCCCGGGCGATCTGTCCGCCAAGGTCGACCCCTACCTGCGTCCCTTGTACGACGCGCTGTACGACATGCTCGAGCCGCATCGCGCCGAACGGTTGCTCGATCAGGGCACGATCGAGGTGGCGCCGCTGGCGTTCATGCGCGGCCGGACGCTCGACCACTCGGTCATGATCCTGGATGAGGCGCAGAACACGACGTCGGAACAGATGAAGATGTTCCTCACGCGCATCGGCTTCGGTTCGAAGGCGGTGGTCACGGGCGACGTCACGCAGATCGATCTGCCGTCGCAGAAGAGCTCGGGGCTGATCGAGGCGCGGCCGATCGTCAGCGACATCGCGGGAATCCGGTTCATCGAGTTCGACGAGAAGGACGTCGTCCGCCACCCGCTGGTCCAACGCATCGTGCGAGCGTACGACCGGTATCGGCGTCCGGAGGAACCGGCGGCCGACGCCAAGACGACGCCCGCTGAAGACGGTGTCTCCCCGGTCCGATGACGGACAAACCCCCATCACGTGGCTCGGGCGGCAAGAAAAGCGGCAAGAAAAAAGGCCAGCCCACACGTAAGCTGAGCTTCGCGCCGCGCGTTCGCGATCAGGTGCGTCGTGCCATGGACGGGCTTCTCGGGTCCGACGTCGGGTGGAGCCTCGCCCTCGTGGCCGTGTCGCTGTTGCTGCTGAGCAACCAGCACTGCGGCATGACGATCGAGCCGTTCGCGCTGGGGGATATCGCGCCCTACGACATCGTGGCTCCCGAGGAGACCCTCGTCGTCGACAGCACCCTCACCGAGGAGCGGCGGGAGAGCAAGCGGCTGGCCGTCCCCGACGTCTACGAGCACAACTCGGAACGCGGCGAGCAGCTCGTCGCCGAGATGGCGCTGATCTTCGAACAGGGTCGCGAGCGCCTCGAAGCGGGTGGTGACCTGGATCCGGTCGCGCGCGAGGCCCTGCTCAAGAACGCCCTGGGCGACAGCGTCCCCGAAGCGGCGCTGGCGGTCCTGGTGCAGGAACGCTTTTCGCCGGGCCTGCAACGCGCGCTCAGCGAGGCGGTCGGCTGGTCCATGCGCGGGCTGGTCGTCGGGAACAAGGCGGTCCTCGAGCGGGCCGACTCGATCGCCTTGATCCAGCTCCCGTCGCGCCGCGAAGAAGTGCTGACGGACTACGGTGCGATCGTCGATGTGAGCGCCGCTCGCGAAGATCTCCGCCGCGAGGTTGCGGGGCGGCTGGATCTGCGCGCGGCCGCGGAGCAGGCGCTGGCCGATTTCGCCGCGTCGTTCGTGGATGCCAACGTCGTCTTCGATTCCGACCAGACCCAGCAGCGACGGGCCGCCGCCGTCGCCGGGGTTCCGCCGGTGACGGTGCGGCTCCCCCGCGGGCACGTGCTGGCCAAGAAGGGCGAGCGTCTGAGCGCGGCGGCGATCGAGCGCATCGACGCCGCGCGCAACCGCGTCCAGGGCGGTCTCGGCTTGCACGGCTGGGCCTCGATCCTGCTGGTCCTCAGCATGCTGGCGTTCTTTCTCTACCGCTACAGCGCCTACCATCAACGAAACTACAAAAAGCACGAGCACCTGCACGCGCTCCTGGTGTTGATGCTGGTGCTCGTGTTGTTCCTGACACGCGCGATCCAGTGGGTCGCGCGCGAGGCCATCGAGAACCTCAGCGAGCCGTTCAATCAGCTCGATGCCTACACCTACCTGATCCCGCTCGGCGCCGGCGCCATCATCGTGGCCTTGCTGGCCAACGGCCGCATCGCGACCGTCTACATCGCGTTCGCCTCGCTGCTCTTCGGTGCGATGAACGGCTACGACTTTTACGCGATGGCCTGGGCGATGCTGGTCCAGCTTTCCGGCATCTACGCGATTTCCGCCTACAGCGCGCGTACCGCGCTCCTGCGGGCCGGGGTCGTCGTCGGGAGCGCGGGGGCGATCCTCGCGCTCGCGGTCGAGGTGCTACGCGGCGAAACGGATTCGCTGGCGTACTCGCTGTACGGGGCGACGCTGGCCTTCATCGGCGGCGCCGTGGGGGTCGGCCTGCTGATCTCGTTCCTGCTCCCTTTGCTCGAGCGGTTGTTCCACGTCCTGACCGATGTGCGGTTGCTGGAGCTGTCCAACGTGGACAACCCGTTGCTCCAGCAGCTCGCCGTCAAGGCCCCGGGCTCGTACAACCATTCCCTCGTCGTCGGCACGCTGGCCGAGGAGGGCGCGCGAGCGATCGGCGCCAACCCGCTGTTCTGCCGCGTCGCCGCGGTGTATCACGACATCGGGAAGATCAACCACCCGGAGTACTACGTCGAGAATCAGCGCGGCCATAATCCCCACGACCGGCTGACACCGTCGATGTCCGCGCTGGTCATCGCCTCGCATGTCAAAGACGGGATCAAGCTCGCCCGCGAGGCCGGGCTTCCCGATCAGATCATCGACATCATCCCGCAGCATCACGACACGAAGCTGATGACCTACTTCTACGAGAAGGCCAAGTCGATGACGGACCCGGGGCTCGGGCCGGTGAAGGAGGAGGACTTCCGCTATCCCGGACCCAAGCCGCAGACGCGCGAGGCCGCGATCTTCATGCTCGCCGACTCGATCGAGGCCGCCGCTCGCACGATCGACGAGCCGACCTCCAACCGACTCAAGGAAATGATCTCGAAGATCACGAATTCCATCGTGCTGGACGGTCAGCTCGATCACTGTGACCTCACGTTCGCCGATCTCGAACGCATCCAGCAGGCGTTCCATCGATTGCTCGTCGGGATGTACCACCATCGTGTGGATTACCCCGGGTTCGATTTCGGCAACCGCCCCAAGACCGAGCCGAAGGTCGAAGCGACCGACGGCGCTCCCGGGTGAACTTGTTGGAAACGACGCTGCTCAACCGTCAGAGAAAGGTGGCCGTCGATCGGGCCGGCCTCGAGAGGTTCCTCGGTCGTTTGATCCGCCGCGTACCGGCAGAAGGAGCCCAGGCCTGGAGCGTCTGTCTGGTCTCGGATCGGCGCATCCGGCAGCTCAACCGCGACTACCGGGCGATCGATCGCGTGACCGATGTGCTCTCGTTCCCCGGCGATTCGGAGCCCGACCCGGACGGGAGCCTGTATCTCGGCGACGTCGTCATCTCGGTTTCCACGGCGGAGCGGGCCGCCGGCCTCAACGGGCACTCGTTGCAACGCGAGCTGCAGATTCTGGCGCTGCACGGCTACCTCCACCTACTCGGGTACGACCACGAGACCGACGGCGGACGCATGTTGCGATTGCAACGCAAGCTCCAGCGTGAGCTGATCGACACGGAGGCGGCGCGATGAGCGAGCTTGCGGCCAACCTGTCGCTCGGCGCCTCGGCGCTGCTTCTCATGGCGCTCCACTTCGGTCTGAGCGTGGCGCTGGCATCGGCCGCGGGTCTGAGTCACGTGGCCCTGCAGCGACTCGGAAACGAATACGGAGAAAGACACGCCTTCGTCCAGGGGCTCGGAGAGCCGACATCGACCCACCGTCTGGCGGGCTCACTGCTACGCTCGGTCGCGCTGTTCGGGGCCGTCGTTTGCGGTGGCTTGCTGGCCATTCGCGTCGAGTCGGCCATCCCCTGGCCGGGGGTCGTCGCCATCGTCGCCATCTCGGGCACGCTCGCCGATCATCTCGTCGCGCGCGGTCTGGCGGAATGGAAACCGAAGACCGCGCTCCGCTCGACGACCTGGATCCTCCGCCTGGCCCATCTCGTGGCGTTCCCGATCGTCGCTCCGATCGGTTTCTGGCTCGGTTGGTGCGGGTCGAACGGTCAAACGGAAGAGGAGCGTGAAGGGGAACAAGAAGAGGAAGTCGCGGCCCTGATCGAGGTCGGCGAGCGCGAGGGGCTGCTCGAGGCCGATGAGAGCCGCATGGTCCGTGGCATCGTCGACCTCGACGAAACGGTCGTTCGCGAGCTGATGACCCCGCGAACCGAGATCGTCGCCGTGGACGTCCATACGAGCGTTCGCGAGGCCCGCCGCGTGTTCCTCGATGCCGGCCACTCGCGGCTTCCCATGTACGAGGGTTCGATCGACAACGTCGTCGGGATCCTGCACTCGCGGGACCTGTTTCGCGCCTGGGACGCCGGTGACGATGCGGATACCGTCAAGGCCTACGTCAGGAAAGCGCCGTTCGTTCCCGAATCGCTGTCGGCACGCGAGTTGCTCCACGAGATGCGCAAGCGGACGCATCTGGCAATGGTCGTGGACGAGTACGGCGGTGTCGCGGGCCTGGTGACGCTCGAGGATCTTCTGGAGGAGATCGTCGGCGACATTCGCGACGAGCACGAGACCGTCGAAGTCATGATGCGCTCGGAAGCCAACGGAAACTGGATCGTCAACGCCGCCGTCCACGTGAAGGAGATCGAGGAGGTCTTCGGGATCGAGTTCGACGGCCGCGACTTCGACACGGTCGGCGGCCTGGTCGTCTCCGCGTTCGGCAGGGTGCCGGCGGCCGGCGAGCGAGTTCAGATCGGCGGTCTCGACGTCGAGGTCCTCGAGGCTGATCAAAAACGCGTGCAGCTCGTGCGGCTGAGTGCGCAGGAAGAATCGGCCGAGGAGCTCGCATGACCGCGAACCGGTCCGGCACCGTCGCGCTGACCGGTTGGACCAACGTCGGGAAGTCGACCCTGCTGAACCGGCTCGTCGGCACGAAGATCGCCGCGGTCGCCGGCGCGGCACAAACGACGCGTCACCGCATCACGGGTGTCCGCCACCTCGAGGGACGCGGTCAGATCGCGTTCGTCGATACGCCCGGCTGGCATCGGCCCAAGCACCGGATGAACCGCCGGATGGTCGAGCTGACGCGTTCGACACTCGGCGGCGTCGACTGTGTCGCCTGGCTGATCGACGCCTCGCGCGGGATCGGCGGCGGCGACCGCGAGGTCGCGGAGACCCTGCGCAAGCTCAAGGCGCCGCAGGTCGCGGTGCTCAACAAGATCGACCTGGTGGGGCGCAAGTCGAAACTGCTTCCGATGATGCAGGAAATCGCGGGTTGGGCGACGTTTAAAGAGATCGTCCCGATCTGTGCCGTGAACGGCGACGGTTGTGACGCTCTCGTCGAGGTGTTGTTGCAACAGTTGCCGCCGGGTCCGCCGCTCTACGACCGGGAGTACCTGACCGATCAGAGTCAGCGCCAAATGGTCTCGGAGCTGGTTCGCGAACAACTCGTGCGCCAGACCCGCGAAGAGCTCCCGCATGCAACCGCGGTCGTCATCGAGAGCTGGAACGAGAACGACAAGGAGCTCGTCCGAATTGCCGCAACGGTGCTGGTGGATCGGGAATCGCAAAAGAAGATCGTGATCGGGTCCCAGGGCTCGGTGCTCAAGAAAGTCGGCAGCGCGGCCCGCGTCGAGATCGAACGGCTGCTCGATCGCCGCGTGTTCCTCGAGTTGTGGGTCAAGGTGCGCCAAGACTGGCGCGAAGACGAGTCCACCTTACGGGAAATCGGGTTGAGCTGACCGCCGGCGGGATGCGCCGGTCTGCTATCATGCCGCGCTCGAAACGCCATGCAGCAAGCCGATGAAGCATTCGTCCTGAGAACGCAACCGCTTGGGGATGCGGATCTCATTGTCAGCTTCCTCACTCGTTCGCACGGCTGCATTCGCGGGGTTGCCCGCTCGGGGCGGCGCAGTCGCAAACGCTTCGGCGGGCTGCTGGAACCGATGACGCACGTCGAGGCCACCTGGTCGGTGAAGTCGGGACGCGAATTGCATCGCATCGAACGGCTCGAGGCACGGCGGAGCTACGCGGCGATGCAAGCCGACCCCGGACTGCAGTCGGTGTGTGCCGTGATGGCCGAGATCGGCGAGGCCTTCGGGGCGGAGGGAGCCGCGGACGAGCGTGAGTTCCGGCTGTTCGGCGCCGTGCTCGACGCGCTGGAGGGCGGGGGAGACCCGTTGTGGCTCCTGCGCTACTTCGAGTTCTGGACGCTGCGCCTTCACGGCCTGCTCGGCGACCCCGAAGAATGCGCCGCCTGCGGCACGGCGATCGCGCGCGGGCGGGCGGGGGCGTTGTTTCCCGAGGATGGTTTCCGCTGCGAGAATTGCGCGAGCGGCTCCGACGATGCCCCCACGCGGCTGAACCGTGAGGAGGCGTCTTGGATCGACCGGCTTCAGCGGACACCGCCTGACAAGCTGCCCAACGCGCGTGGTGTGGCACGGTCCGGTGGACGTCTCGAACGGTTGTTCCGCAGCCGGCTCGAGGCTTTCGCCGAACGGCGATTCCGCGGCTACCGTCACGTTCGCAACCTCGTCGGGAGCGAATCATGACGTTCCAGGACTTGCTGCTGTCGATTCAAGGCTTCTGGAGCAGCCAGGGCTGCGTGGTGCAGCAGCCGTACGACACCGAGGTCGGCGCCGGCACGATGCACCCGGATACGTTCTTCCGTGTCCTCGGTCCCGAGCCCTGGAAGGTCGCGTACTGCCAGCCGTCGCGACGTCCCGTCGACGGTCGCTATGGCGACAACCCGATGCGCCTGTACAAGCACTACCAGTTCCAGGTCATCCTCAAACCGGCACCGCTCAACGTTCAAGAGATCTACCTCGAGTCGCTCGAGGCGTTCGGCGTCGACCCCGGAGTGCACGACATTCGTTTCGAGGAGGACAACTGGGAGGCCCCGACGCTGGGTGCCGCAGGCGTCGGCTGGCAGGTGGTGATGGACGGCATGGAGATCTCACAGTTCACCTATTTCCAGCAGAGCGGGGGCCGCGAGCTGAGCCCGATCTCGGTGGAGCTGACCTACGGGATCGAGCGTATCTGCATGTATCTCAACGACGTGCGTAACGTTTACGAGATTCCCTGGAACGCTACGCTCAGCTACGGCGACGTCCGCCATGCCGAGGAAGTCGAGCACTCGATCTACTCCTTCGAGCAGGCCGATGTCGACTTCTTCCGCGAACAGTTCGACCGCTGGGAGAGAGAAGCCGGCCGCTTGCTCGAGCATGAGCGCGGCGGCGAGAAGGTCCCCGCGCCGCTGGTCGTGCCGGCTTACGAGGCGGCGCTGAAGTGTTCTCACCTGTTCAACGTGCTGGATGCGCGCGGCGCGTTCAGCGTCACCGAGCGTGCGGCCAACATCCAGCGCGTCCGGCGGCTCGCTTGCCGCTGCGCGGACGGATGGCTGGCGAAACGGGAGCGGGAAGGGTTTCCGCTCTCGCCGGCCGGGCAGGAG
>JBFFZZ010000136.1:0-7886 GCA_041568335.1 Candidatus Polarisedimenticolaceae bacterium
GTTCGTCATCGATCAAGCCGCTCAACCGGCTGACCAGGGATGCCCGGGCCTCCTCGTCGAGGACGACCTGGTCGACGCCGTCGCTCAGCAGGCCGTCGAACAGCGCCCGTTTGTCTTCCACCACCTGCCGGACCTTCTCCTCGATGGCCCCTCGGGTGACGAAGTGCAGCACGCGAACGCTGCGTTGTTGGCCCATACGGTGCACGCGGCCCACCCGTTGCTCGAGGACCGCGGGGTTCCAGGGCACTTCCAGGTTGACGACGATCGAAGCCGCGTCCTGCAGGTTCAACCCGAGCCCGCCGGCGTCGGTGGAGAAAAGCACGCGGAAGTCGGGGTCGATGCGGAACCCGTCGAGCAACGCGGCCCGGGCCTGGCTCTTCAGACCGCCGTGGAACAGACCGCAGCGGATCTCCCGGCGGACCCGCATGTCGCGTGTCATGAACTCGGCCAGTTGGAGCATCCGCATCCACTGACTGAACACCACGATCTTCTCCTCGGATTCGTCGAGCAGTTCTTCGAGGACCTGCGCGAACTCCTCGAGTTTGGGCGACCCGATCGCGCGACGCTCCTCGGGCTCGGGCGGCCGCGGGTCGGCGACACGCGGCTCCCACAGATCCCAGGCGTCCTGCGCTCGAGCGTTGCACAACATGCGCATCCGCGTCAGCGCGCGCAGTAGCTTCTGGATCTCGGCACCGCCCAGCGCACGCCCCTGGCGCACCAGGGTGGCCACCCGGACCGCCTGCCGGCGATACGGGCGGCGCTGTTGCGCGGTCATTCCGGTCCAAAACGTGTTGTCGGTTCGTTCCGGCAGCTGGTCCAGGACCTCGCCACGATCGCGGCGCAGAAAGAAGCCGCGCAAACGCTTGCGCAGGACCTCCAGGCCCTCGTACGCGAGCACGCGACCTTGGGCATCCTCGACGACGTGGAACGGTCGCAGACGCCAACGCGGACCGAGGGCTCGGCGGTGGAGGAACTCGACCAACGAGTGCAGCTCGGCCAATCGGTTTTCCAACGGGGTTCCCGTCAGCACGAAGGCCCAGGCGGACTCCAGTCGTTTGACGGCGCGGGCGGTCTTCGTGCCTTGGTTCTTGATCCGTTGCGCCTCGTCGAGGATCACCAGGTCGGGCTCGGTGGCCCGGATCGACTCCAGGTCGCGCAGCAACAGCTCGTAATTGAGGATCAGGAAACCTTCGTTCCACGCCGCATACGCTTCGAGGCGGGCCGCACGGGGTCCGTCGATGACCCGCGCTTGTTCCGCGCAGACTTTCTCGACCTCGCGTGCCCACTGGTGCTTGAGCGACGCGGGACAAACGACGAGAGCTTTGGATGCGGCCTCGGCGCGGCGCAGCAGGAGCGCCGCCGTGATGGATTGAACCGTCTTGCCCAACCCCATGTCGTCAGCGAGGAACGCCCGCCCGCGACGGGCGAGGAACCGGGCACCGATCTCCTGGTACGGGTGCAACGTCATCCCCAACCGCGGGACGACGTCGACCCAGGCGGTGTCGATCGCGTCGACATCGGGATGGCCGTTCTCCCGTCGATCGGCGATTTGGTCGACGATCGGATCCCGATCCAACCGCCAGCCCGCGTCGCGGGCCGCACTTGCCGCGGCTTCCAGGGCGGTGGCGAGCCACTCGTCCGTCGACCTCCCCGCGGGAACGGGGCGGAGATAACCGTCCCGACCGAACCACTGCCCGAGCGTCACCTCGCCATTCCCCGAGGGAGTATCCAGCCGGATCTCTTCCAGCGGGTGCGGCATCCGGTCGGTCCACTCGCGGGGAGAGAACCAGACGGACATCAGGTCTTGTGGGATGCGCTTCGGTTTTCTCAGGTACCAACGCTGCACTCGCTGGATGTGCTCGCAGGTTCCCAGCTCGGTCTCGGCGAAGTCTTCGCAGGTGCAGTTCGATCGTTCGGCCTTGGGACCGCGAAGGCAAACGCGATGCTCCCGTCCGGATCTCTCGACCACGCGGAACGTCGGCGGCTCGTGACCCTCGGACACGAGCTCGACGCGGTAGCGGCGGCGCAGGCTGCGCTGGCGCCGCAGGGCGATCTCCTCCTCGCGGACCTGCGCGATGCGTTCCTCGCGCGTCAGCGTGCGCTCGCCGCCACCGAGCACGACGTAACCGGAGAGCGCCGTCGCCGGTCCGCCGGTCGAGCGCCTGCCCGCGCGGCGGGGCCGACCGTTGCCGACCTTCGGCGTGCCGGTCAGCGGAAACCGCAACGTCTCGACGGCGGCGACCGCATGCTTGCAGGCCGGGCCGGCGCCGTCGGGGCAGGTGCACTCGGAATGCAGCGCGCCGCCCTGCAACCGCACGGTGACCTCGTAGGGCTCCGGGCGATGGTCGCGGACGCGCGCCTCGAGCCCGCTTCCGTCGGGGGTCAGACGCAGCCACTCGACACGGCCGAGCAGCGCGTCGCGACGGCCTCCGCGGAAGGTGCGGCGCCCGGCCCAGGCCTCGAGGTCGGACTCGAGGAGTCGCGGATCCGCCGGGAGCCCCGGTGGCCTGGTCGATGTCGGTGTCTTGCCTCGCGGCACGGTGCGCTCCGGGGGGAAAAGTGTGTCGGCCCCTTCCCCTGGGGTGAACCCATTAGTTTGCCTCATCGGACCGCCGTGCGGCAACCGTCATGACGCGGGCTACGCTATGCTCGTTGCGACTTCTTCGGATCGCGAGACGCGAACGTGGCCAAACGAACGAAAAAAAAGACGACGTCGGATTCGCTCACCGAACGGTTGCAGGCGTTCGCCATCGAGCGTTTTCCGAGCGGTGCCGCGGAGATATGCGCGGCGCTCGAATCGCTGCTGGCGACGCTCGACGGCCGCGACGGGATCGCGATCGATCGATTGCGGGAAGCCGCGCGGAACGCCGTTCGCGAGCGATTCGAGGCCGCCGCCCCCGCGCTGTCGCTCGAGACCAGCCCGGCGGTTCAGGCGGGAGAACGATATGCCGCCGAGACGAGGCGACTCGTCGACGAGGTCGACGGTTTCCTGCACCGCGAGGCGATTCGCGCGTCGATCAGCCGCGAAGAAAAACGCGAGCTCCTGAAGGGGATGTGCCTGACCCGGGCCACGGACAACCAGCTCAAGGCCTTCTTCCTCGGCGGCGAGATCCGTTACGAAGGGGGCGGCTTCCAGGGCAAGGGGTTCCGGTCGCTCGGCCAGGAAGCGATCTACGCGGCGCCCTTGAGGCTCCGTCGCGGCCCGGCGTACCGGGGCGAGGACGGAACGTGGCGCGGTGACGTCGTCGCGCCGTTGATCCGCGATGCCGGTGCTGCGCTGGCCATGCATCCGGAAGCGGAGACGGTGCGCATGATCCTCTCCGCGCAGGCGGGCAAGGCGGGCCCCCCGATGGACGGGCGCGACTTTCACATCGGGGATCTGAATCGGGGAATCCTCCCCGCCTCCGCGCCGCTGTCGATCTCGACCGTCACGGCGGCCGGCATGGCGCTGGGCTTTTGGCGGCGCGGGGAGGACCGCGTCGCCGTGTCGTTCATCGGCGAAGGTGGGACGTCGCTCGGTGAGTGGCACGAAGCGATCAACCTTTGTGCCGCCCGCCGGTTGCCGGCGATCTTCTGCGTGCAGAACAACCAGACCGCGTTGTCGACGCCGGTCCCCGACCAGAGTCGCGTGCGTGTGTTCGCCGACAAGGCCATCGGCTACGGGATCCCCGGACTCACGGTGGACGGGACGGATCCCGAAGCCGTCGCCTGTGCCTTCGCCTGGGCGGCGGAGCGAGCGCGTCGCGGGCTCGGCCCGACGCTGATCGAGCTGGTCGCGTTGCGCGTCTGCGGCCACGCGCATCACGACGACATGCTGTACCTCGGTCGGGAGCCGCAGCCGGGATGGGAGTACCCCGAGCTGGACGACAAGGGCTACGCCGACAGCACGCTGTGGGATTACTGGTCGCAACGCGATCCGATCAAGCGCTACGCCGGGACGCTCCAGGACGCCGGGATCATCGAGCCGGGCGAGCTCGACGATTTCAAGGCCGAGGCCGACCGCATCGTGGCGGCCGAGGCGCGCCACGTCGTCGACGCGCCATGGCCCGAGCCCGCGGAGGCGGGAGCGCGAGTGTTCGCCGGTGAAGCGCCGCGGCAACACCGGGAGCCGCTCGTCGAGGCGACCTCGCGGTCGGACAAGCACCTCCCCGACGTCGAGCCGGCGCCCGCCTTTGATCCGCAAGGCAACACCTACCTGGAGGCGGTCATGCTCGGCGTCGGCGATGCGCTTGCCGCCGATGATCGTGTTTTTGTCTACGGGCAGGATGTCGGCGGCCAATACGGCAACGCGTTTCTCCTGCTGCGTCCGCTATTGAAGAACTTCGGGGACCGCATCATCAACGCTCCGCTGTCCGAAGGCGGAATCCTCGGCGCTTCGGTCGGCGCGGCGCTCGCGGGCGAACGGCCCATCGCCGAGATCCAGTTCAACGACTTCGTGGCCGCCGGATTCAACCAACTCGTCAACAACGCGGCCAAGATCCGCTACCGCTGGGGTGGATCGGTCCCGATGGTGGTACGGCTTCCCTGTGGCGGTCTGAGGCGCGCCGGCCCGTACCACAGTCAAAACACCGAACCGTGGTTCTACCGCACACCCGGTCTCAAGATCGTCGCGCCTTCGACACCCCACGACGCCCGCGCGTTGATGGCCGCGGCGGTCGCCGACCCGGACCCGGTCCTGTACTACGAGCACATCGGTCTTTACCGCGACCCGAAGATCAAACAACGGCTTCCGGAAGAAGCGCCGGAACCGAGCCCGCTCGGCAAGGCGGCGCTACGACGCGCCGGAAACGATCTTGCTCTGGTGTCCTACGGTGCCTTCGTCCATCGATGCATCGAGGTGGCGGAACGGCTGAGCCGCGACGGGATCGAGGCCGCCGTGCTCGACCTTCGCTGTCTCGCCCCGCTCGACCGCGAGACGTTGCTCGCCGTGGCCGGTCACTGCGGCAAGGTGTTGATCGCGCACGAGGACTCGCGGACGGGCGGGATCGGAGAGAGTCTCGCAGCGATCATCCAGGAAGAGGTATTCGTCGATCTCGACGCCCCCGTTAGAGTCGTCGGCGCGCTCGACGCACCGGTGCCCTACTCGCCACCGCTCGAGGATCATTTTTTGGCGGGGATCGACCGGATCGAGCGCGCCGCCCGTCTGCTCGCGGCGTATTAGGGCGTGCCCGGCGGCTCGCACTCGGCGAGCTCTTTCGCGCTCTTGCGCATGTCCAGGACGGCCTGCGCGACCTTTGCATAGCCCGCCGCGACCTCGTCATCCTGTCTCGCGGCCGTGAACTCCTCCATCGCGCCGTAGACCGCGCTGGCATCCTGGCGGAAGAAGTTCAACGAAACCTCGTGGTCCGCCTGTCCGCGGGCCTGGTAACAGGCGAGGAGCGATCTGGCGCTGGTCGCCAACGCGCTGAAATGCTTCGCGATCTTGTCGATGTTGGACCCGCAGCAGATGCGCGCCGGAGTCGGCGGCGTCTCGCCGGGCATCGCCCCACCCGAATCCACCGCCTTTGCGCCGAGCCGCAGCTTGGTGCCCGCGTTGAGTACCTGGGCGTTGACCTCCTCGAGCGTCTTGCGCATCTTCTGGAGGTCGGTCTTCGGTTCGTCGTCCTTGGCGTCGGATGCCGCGGTCGGCAATATCAGGGCAACGGCGATCAGCAGGACGAAAACACGTACACGCATCGAAACCTCCCGTGGGCCTTGATATCATGCCACCCGATCTTCCGGGGCGCACTCACGTGACCGATCTTCCCGAAACCGACACCCTCGCTGCGGAGCTGGACGAGCTGGCCAGGCGCGCGCCCGCCCGGCTCGCCGAGCGTGTGGCCGGGATGACCGTGCAGGAGCAGGCCGAGCTGGCGATCCGGCTGAAACCGCGGCAACGCATGGAGCTGCTGTTGCACGCGCCCAAGCCGATGCGTCTCGTCCGCGCGCTCCCGGACTTCGACTGGTACGTGACGGTCCGCGAGATCGGGCCGGCGGATGCGCTGCCCTTGATCAGGCTCGCCTCCCCCGAGCAGATGCTTCACCTGTTCGACCTGGAGGCCTGGCGCCGGGATCGGTTCGATGGCGATCGCGCGGGGGCCTGGCTCGCGGTCCTGCTGGAATCGGGAGAGCCCGCGCTGCGGCGCTTCCTGCGCCACGCCGACGAGCAGCTCCTCGCGCTGGTGCTCAAGTTCTGGCTGCGCATCGAGCCGTTGGAATACGAGGACGGCGCGGAGGTTCACGGACACGGCTTGGGCGACGCCGGCACGTCGGCGGGCGCGACGACCCCGGACGGGCAACACCGCTTCTCCCCGACCATCCCGGAGCACACGGCGGCCGCGCACCGGATCCTCCAGATCTTCTATGTCGATCAGCCCGAGCGCTACATGCACGCCGTCTGGGCCGCGAGATGGGAGCTCCCCGCCGAGCTCGAGGAAGAGGGTTTGAAATGGCGACACAGCCGGCTCGAAGATCACGGATTTCCCGCGTGGGACGAGTCGATCGACGTCTACGCCGCTCCGGGCTCCCCGATCGGAGCCTCCGGGCTACCCGTCGCCACCGATCGCGACGGGCTGGCGGCCAGCCGACGGGCGCTGATGCCGGCTTGGAGCCACGCCTCGCTCGTGGCGGCGACCGATCGCCTCGACGGGGAGCAACGCGAGCGTGTCCTGCATGAAGCGGTGACCGTGGCCAACCGGTTGCTCGTCGCCGACGGCGCCGACGCGGGTGAGCCCGAGCATCACCGCGCCGCTCTGGCCAAGGCGGCCGCGTACGTCGGAATCGCGCTCGAGACGCGGCGTGCCGACGACCCTGACGCCATCGCGCGGGTGTTGACCGAGCAACCGATCGTGGAGTTATTCCGCGAAGGTTGGGCGCAGGCGGTCCGGCTACAGCAACGCGCAATCCGGCTCGTTTCCGGCGGCTGGGGAGTCGCCCATCCCAACCCGCTGCGCGCCATCGATCCTCCGCTGGACGAGCGCCTCCGAGCCTTGACCGGCAAACGGCCGCGCTATGTCGAAGTCCACGAAGACGATCTCTCGGGTCAGCACCGTGAGTTTCGCAACCGGTCGGAGATCGACGAGACCGCCGTAGCGATCGAGATGGCCGAGCGTATCGGAGAGCTTCTTTTCGGCCGCCTCGGCTGGCCCCCGGGCTCCGCCGAGGAGCCGCACCGGCTCAGCACCCTGTTCTTGACGACGCTGGCGCGCTTCACCGTCGACGGAACATGGTCGACGGCACCGTTGCCGCCGGGGCCGGTCGCCGACTTCCTGCGCACCGTGGGTTCGCGACGTACCGCGGCGCCCGAGTCGGCCAACCGCGCGTTGGAGAAACTGATCCGCGCATTAACCGAAGCTCATCAGCTCGACCCGCGCGACGTTTCGATCGTGCAGGGCTTCGGCCGGTTCGCTCGCGAGAGGCTGGCCGGCGAGTGCGGGCAGCTGGATCCGGGTGTGCCGCTGGATCCCCGTTTCGTTTCCTGCCTCATCCTGGAGTAATCGATGCCCCAAGACGACGCCCCACCCAAATCCGCGTACGAGCTGGCGATGGAACGGCTGACCGCCGAGGACCGTGAAAAGGGAATCGAGTCCCGGCCGCTGAGCGACGCCCAGAAGAAAGAAATCGCGACACGGCGCCAAAAGGCCAAGGCGGGTCTCGCCGAGCTCGAGATCTTGCGGCAAAAGTCGATCGCGGAGGCGATGGGAGACCCGCAGAAGCTGGCCGAGATCGACGAGCATTACGAGGTCGATCGAAGGCGCATCGAATCCCGCCTCGAGGACGACATCGCACGCATCAAGGCGCGCGACTGAGGCTTCAGGAGCGTTCCTCCCAGATACGCGCCAGCTCGACGATCACCTCCACCGCCTTGTGCATGTCTCGCGCCGAAACCCACTCGGAGCGCGAATGGA
>JBFFZZ010000137.1:0-7884 GCA_041568335.1 Candidatus Polarisedimenticolaceae bacterium
AACACCCCGAGATAAGGCCGCTCCACCTGTTGGTGAGTCTCTGCGAACAGGACGAGGGTGTGGTCGGCCCGGTGCTCCAACGCATCGGCGTGGAGCCCCGCGCGGTCGCCCGGACCACCCGCGAGCGGCTCGGGCAGATTGCCCAGGTGAGTGGCGGGGCCCAGCCAGGCCTGTCTCGCGCGCTCGGCGAGCTGCTCGACCAGGCCGAGAAGGCGATCAAGGAGTTCGGCGACGATTACCTGTCGACCGAGCACCTGTTGCTGACCCTCGCTCGCGGGAGCGGCGAGGCGGCGGCGATCCTCAAACGGATGGGCGCGACGCCCGACGGCATCCTGGCCGCGTTGCAGGATGTGCGCGGGTCGGCGCGGGTCACGGATCAGAACCCCGAGGACAAGTACGAGGCGTTGAAGAAATACGCCCGCGACCTGACCGATCTCGCCCGCCAGGGCAAGCTCGACCCGGTCATCGGGCGCGACGACGAGATCCGGCGCGCGATGCAGGTGCTCTGCCGGCGGACCAAGAACAACCCCGTTCTGATCGGTGAGCCCGGCGTCGGCAAGACGGCGATCGCCGAGGGACTCGCCGGGCGGATCGCCGGCGGCGACGTCCCCGAGACGCTCAAGGACCGTTCCGTGGTCGCGCTGGACCTCGGCGCGCTGATCGCCGGCGCCAAGTACCGCGGCGAGTTCGAGGACCGGCTCAAGGCGGTGCTCAACGAGGTCCAGGCCTCGGACGGCCGGGTCCTGCTGTTCATCGACGAGCTTCACACGCTGGTCGGCGCCGGCGCCGCCGAGGGCGCGGTCGATGCCGCGAACCTGCTCAAGCCCGCGCTGGCGCGCGGCGAGCTGCGCTGCATCGGCGCCACCACGCTCAACGAGTACGCCAAGTACATCGAGAAGGACGCCGCGCTCGAGCGCCGGTTCCAACCGGTGCTCGTCGGCGAGCCGAACGTCGAGGACACGATCTCGATCCTGCGCGGGTTGCGCGAGCGCTACGAGGTGCACCACGGCGTGCGCATCCAGGATGCCGCGCTGGTCGCGGCGGCGACCTTGTCCAACCGCTACGTCAACGACCGCTTCCTCCCCGACAAGGCGATCGATCTGATCGACGAGGCGGCCGCGCAGCTGCGCATGCAAATCGACTCCGTCCCGACGGAGATCGACGAGACGCAACGGCGCGTGCGCCAGCTGGAGATCGAGCGTGAGGGGCTCAAACGTGAAAAGGACGCCAACTCGAAGGCCCGACGCAAGGTGATCGAACAGCAGCTTGCCGATCTCAACGAGAAGCTGACCGCGTTGAAACGCCGCTGGGAAAACGAGAAGGCCGCGATCGCGTCGCTGCGTGAAACGGCGGAACGGCTCGAACAGGCTCGCTCCGCGGCGGATCGTGCCGAGAAGGAGGGTGGCGCGGACTCGCTCCAGCGGGCGGCGCAGCTGCGCTACGGAGAGATCCCCGAGCTCGAAAAAACTTTCGAGTCCCAAAAAGCCGAGCTGGCGGCGTTGCAACAGGACGGCGCGATGCTCGACGAGGAGGTCGGCGACGAGGAGATCGCCTCGATCGTCTCGAAGTGGACCGGTGTGCCGGTGTCCAAGCTGCTGGACGGAGAGGTTCAAAAGCTCGTGGCGCTCGAGGACAACCTGCACGTCCGTGTCGTCGGCCAGGACGAAGCGGTCGTGGCCGTCTCGGCGGCGGTACGCCGCGCGCGATCGGGGCTCAAGGATCCCGATCGCCCGGTCGGGAGCTTCCTCTTCCTCGGGCCGACTGGCGTGGGCAAGACCGAGCTCGCCCGGGCGCTGGCGGAGAGCCTGTTCGACGACGAGAAGGCGGTCGTGCGGCTCGACATGTCGGAGTACGGCGAGCGCCACGCGGTCGCCCGGATGATCGGCGCGCCGCCCGGATACGTGGGCTACGACGAGGGCGGCCAGCTGACCGAAGCGATCCGCCGGCGCCCCTACGCCGTCGTGCTGCTCGACGAGATCGAGAAGGCCCACCCGGACGTCTTCAACGTGCTGTTGCAGGTGCTCGACGACGGACGGCTGACCGACGGCAAGGGCCGGACGGTCGACTTCCGCAACACCATCGTGATCATGACCTCGAACATCGCCTCCGATCGCATCCTCGCGAGGACGGGGGCCAGCCACGACGAGATGGTGGCCGAGGTGGAGCCGGAGCTGCGGCGCGTGTTCCGACCCGAGTTCCTCAACCGGCTGGACGAGACGATCGTCTTCGACGGGTTGAGCGAAACCGAGCTCGAGCAGATCGTCGATCTGCAGCTCACCCGCTTGGCGAGGACCCTTGCCGAGCGCGGCCTGACCCTCGAGGTCGAACCGGAGGCCAAGAAGTGGCTGGCGCGTGCGGGCTACGACCCGGCGTTCGGCGCCCGGCCGCTCAAGCGGGTGCTGGGAAAGAAACTCCTCGATCCGCTGGCTTTGGGCCTGCTCGAGGGCCGTTTCAGCGACGGCGATGGCGTCGTGGCGCGGCTGATCGAAGGGGAAATAAGCTTGGAAAAAGCCGAAACGGCCGCAATCACGGCGGCTTGAGCGTAAAATAACTGCCACAAAGACGCTGCAGGGGGTTCGACGAGACTCGCCCCGGGTGGCGTAGAGGGATGGGAATCGTGGCGATCCAGCGCTGGGACCCGCAACGCGACATGATCGAGTTGCAGGGACGCATGAACCGGTTGTTCGACGACGTTTTGTCGCGTTCGATCGGGGCGGAGCCCGCCGAGAGTGTGGGCTCGGGAGCGTGGAGGCCACCCGTCGATCTGATCGAGGAGCCCGCGCGTTACGTGCTGCGGGCGGATTTGCCCGGTGTGGGCGCGTCCGATGTCGAGATCCAGATCGAGGACGGCAAGCTGTTCCTGCGCGGGGAGCGTCGCGCGGACCCCGGAGTCAGCCGCGAGAGCTACCTCCGCGTCGAGCGGCCGCAGGGCCGGTTCGCGGTCCAGATCACCCTCCCCCCCTCGGTCCGCCACACGGCGATCCGGGCCACCCATCGTAACGGGGTGGTCGAGGTCCTGATGCCCAAGCGCAAGGACGAGCCGCCGAGCCGGATCGAGGTCTCCTCGCACTAATCCCCGAGTGGCGATAGCATTTGTTCCCGGCCGGGCGGACCGGATCGGATGGGAGTTCGTGAAGCGATGAGCGGGAAAACCGACAGCCGCACCCACGGCGAACGAAAAGACCTTCAGCCGGAGGAGAGCGAGTTCAAGGTCGAGGACAAACGTCACTGGCGGCGGGGCGACCAGGACGGCGAGGGCGAGTCCGAGGAAGTCGAACCGGCCCGGCCGACGATTGTCGACGAGTATCGCCGGCGCACCGAGGATGCCGAGCAGAAGCTGCACGAGTACATCGAGGCGTTCAAGCAGTTTCGCAAAGAGCAGGAAAGAGTGCGCGTGCGGCTCAACCGCGACATCCAGCGCAAGGTCGACCTGCGATTCGGGGAGCTCGTCAGGGAGCTGTTGAGCTCGGTCGACGATCTCGATCGTGCGCTGGAGCACGTCGGCGACGGCGAAGGTGCCCGGAACCTGGCCCGCGGTGTCCGGATGGTGCGCAACAAGTTTCTCGAGACGCTCGAGCGACACGGTGTCGAAAGGATGGAGCCCGACGGCGAGGAGTTCGATCCGAACACCACCGAGGCGGTCCGCATGGACCCGGTGGACGACGACCGGGACGGCAAGATCACGGAGACCCTGCGCCCGGGTTACCGCCTCGGCGAGCACATCATCCGCGCGGCGCAGGTCGCCGTCGGACGCCGATCCTGACGCACGCGCGGTGGCCGCGGTGAGCGAGGAATCCGGGCTTCGACGGCTCGGGAGCTACGTCCGCTTCACCCGTCCCTTCACGCTGCTCCCCCCGTTGCTCGGCGTCGTCTCGGGCGCGATCACGGCCTGGGGATCGGCGGCCAACCCGCACGTGCTGGCCGGTGAGCCGCGGCGAGTCACCTGGAGCATCGTCTGGACGGTCGCCCTGGGTTCGCTCTGCGCGGGGCTGCTCAATGCGGCGTCCAACGTGATCAACCAGTACTACGACATCGAGAACGACCGCATCAACAAGCCACATCGCCCGCTCGCGACCGGATCCATCTCGATGCGCGCCGGCTGGTGGTATGCGGTTTTTCTTTACGTGCTCGCGGTCGTTCCGACATGGCTCGTCGTGATCTACCCGGCGACCACCGTGAGCGAGAAGCTGTTCGCCGGGCTGGAAAGACACGAGTGCTTCTTCGTGTACCTGGCGGGCATGCTGTTCACCTTCATCTACAGTGCGCCGGCCTTCGGCCGCACCAAGGCCAACGCCTTCCTGGCCAACCTGACGATCGCGATCCCCCGCGGATGCCTGCTCAAGGTCGCCGGGTGGTCGATGGTCGCCTCGATCTTCCGCGTCGAGCCCTGGTTCATCGGTGGGATCTTTTTCCTGTTCCTCCTCGGTGCCTCGACGACGAAGGACTTTTCCGACATGAAAGGCGACGCGGCGGCGGGGTGCCGGACTCTGCCGATCCGCTACGGTGTCGACCGCGCCGCAAAAATGATCTCGCCGTTTTTCGTCGTGCCGTGGCTGCTGCTGCCCGTCGGCGCGTGGGTCGAGGACCCGGGCCACCCGGGACAGGCTATCCTGACCGGCAATCCGTGGCTGCTGACGGGGCTCGGTATCGGGCTCGCACTCTGGGGCGCGTACACGCTGACCTTGGTGCTCGAGGATCCGAAGGCGCTGGCCGAGGTCGAGAACCACCCGTCCTGGACGCACATGTACCTGATGATGATGGTCGCCCAGGTCGGGTTCGTGGTGGCCTATGTCGTGTAGGCCAACGCTTCATTCCTGCAATCGGCCGATCCGCGATCCTTTTTCAAAACGGTAACCGGGGGCCTTTGCCGCGGCGTAGTCGGGATGGATCGCGAGGTTGTCCCGTCGGATTCCAGAAATGAAGAGATTCTGTGGAATCCGATGCGTTTCCCGGCGTTGACACCGAACGGCGCCACCCGTACCTAATGAAGAGGAAAAAACGGATTCCACCGAGACTTCGCTCGGAACGAATCCGCCCGTCGAGACCAACGAACATGACGCGATCCCTCCCAAGTACTCGAGACCGGTGTTCACGCTCGAACCCCCGATGGCTCCTCTTGAGGGGGATCGCGGTCTGGATGCTGGCGAGCGCCGCGCTGTGGGCGGCGCCGACGGGCTACATCATGGACACGCAGAGCGGCCAGGAGCTGGAACACACGAACAACACCAAGCTCTGGTATGCACACGGTCGCTGGTGGGGGATCGCGCAGGATTCGTCGTCCGACGACTGGTTCCGTTATCAAAACGATGGTCCCGTGCCGGGTTCACCGGGCACCCAGGGAGGCTGGACCAACACGTCGGTCAACATCGACAATCGCAACAGCACGCGCATCGACCTCTGGTACAACGAGGCGGACGACGTCGTCCTCGTGCTCCGCATGCACAGCTCCGGCGGAACGTACAACGAGTACATCTGGGATTCGCTGTTGGACCACTACGTGTACGACGCCGGGTTCGGCGACGTGCCGATCCCCGGCGCAACCCGGGAGGCGTCGCCGTGCATCGCCCAGGACTCCACCGGCCAGGTCTTCATCGCCTACGACGTGGGAGGCGTCGTGACTTTGGAGTACAGCAGGAACCCGAGCCGGAAACAGTTCGAGTCCATCACGATGGACACGGGAGCGCCGAGCGATCTGGTGAACCGGACCGCCCTGATGCCCTTTCCCGATAGCGTCGACGGACCTCAAATGGGCCTGCTGTACTACGCGGCCGGTGGCTCGTTGACTTTTCGCCGGCACGACGACGACGCCGGCGACACGACGGCCGACTGGGCGAGTGAGACAGTGGACGTGTCGATGTCGGCCGACGACCACGTCTGCTTGCGGTCCAACGGCCAGACCGGCGACGTCTTTGCCGTGGTGCGGACGGACCTCGGCGCGGTGAACTACTACCGGCGCCCCACCGGGGGTGGCTGGAGCCCTCCGACGACGCTCGTCGGCGAAGGCGAGGACGCCACACGTCCCCAGCTCGTCGTCGAGGAGGACAACAACGAGGTCTACGTCTTCTGGACGGATTTTGTGACCGACGCGATCGTCTACAGCCGGTCACCGGCCGGGACGGTCGATTTCAGCATCCCGCTCGAGGTGATCGGCAACGACAATCTCGACGCGTTCAACGACGTCCAGACGCCCAAGCACGGGGTAACCTGTGCGACCGATTTGATGGTCTGGGCCAATACGTCGGGCGCTACCTGGTACAACCCCCTCCAGGTCCTGTGGTACCTCGACACCGACGGCGATCAGTACGGCGACACGACGACCAGCATCGCCGCATGCTCCCCTCCGGCCGGGTACGTGAGACATCCGGGCGATTGCGACGAGACCGACGCCGGCGTCAACCCGGGGGCGATCGAGAGTTGCGACGGTGTGGACAACGACTGCAACGGTGTCGTGGACGACGGGGGAACGACCTGGTACCGGGATGCCGACGGCGACGGCTACGGAGATCCGACGGACAGCCAGGTGTCGTGCACCCAGCCCGCCGGTTTCATTCTCGCCGCGGGAGATTGCGACGACGGCGATGCCACGATCAATCCGGACGGCACCGAGGTTTGCGACGGCGAGGACAACGATTGTGACGGCATGGTCGATGAGGAAGACGGCTCTCCACCCCATGTCCCGTGGTACCGCGATGCGGACGGCGACGGTTTCGGAGATATCGGCGATGTCATCGTGACCTGCGCGCAGCCGCCGGGTTATGTGCTGGACTCGAACGATTGCGACGATACCGACCCCGCGATCAACCCGAACGCGGTCGAGGTCGCGGATGGCGTGGACAACGACTGCAACGGACTCGTCGACGATCTGCCACAGCCGATCGGCTACATCCTGGCACCCGAAAGCGGCCAGGAGCTGCAACACACGAACAACACGAAGCTCTGGCACGCGCATGGCCGCTGGTGGTGCATCGCACAGGACACGTCCACCGATGATTGGTTCCTTTTCGAGAACGACGGCGCGATCCCCGCGATGCCGGGCACCCAGGGGGGCTGGACGCAAACTTCGGTCAACGTGGATTCTCGCAACACCGCGCTGATCGACCTCTGGTACAACGAGACGGAGGACGTGGTGCACGTTCTCCGGTTCCACGACAACGGCGGCACCTACAACGAATACGTCTGGAACGCCGGTCTCAACCGGTACGAGATCGACGGAGCCCTCGGAGACGTCTCGCTTCCCGGAGCGACACGCGGTTCGGACCCGTGTATCGCGGTCGACTCCACGGGACAGGCGTTCGTCGCCCGCGACTCCGCCGGTGTGATCACGGTGGACCACAGTACGGATGCCGCCAGGAGCTCGTGGACGAGTTACACGCTGGCGACCGGCGCACCCCCGAGTGCGTCGACTCGGGCGGCGCTGATCCCCTACAACGACGCGGTCGACGGCGGCCAATTGGGTCTGTTGTATTTTTCGGCGGCGGACACGCTGACCTTCGCCAGGCACGACGACGATGCCGGGGACGGCGCGCTGGACTGGACGAGCGAGACGGTGGATTCGATGACGCAGGCCGACGACCACGTTTGTCTTCGTGCCAGCCGTGTCACGGGCGATGTCTTCGCGATCGTCCGGACCAACCCCGGAGACGTCGACTACTACAGGCGTCCGGCCGGTGGCGCGTGGGGCCTCAAGACGACGTTGGCGAGCGGGGCCCTCGCGGCCACTCGTCCGCAGCTCGTCGTCGACGAGACCAACAACGAGGTGTACGCCTTCTGGACGGACTGGACGGCGGACACGATCGTGTACAGCAAGTCCCCGGCCGACACGACCGGTTTCAGCCCTGTGGCGGAGATCATCGCGTATCCCGGGATCGACCAGTTCGACGACGT
>JBFFZZ010000138.1:0-7882 GCA_041568335.1 Candidatus Polarisedimenticolaceae bacterium
GGTGCCGTTCAGCTCGTTGACGTACCAGCGCGCGTAGCGCACCTCGGGACTCACGGCGGTCGAGAGGTCGTACTGCAGCGACTGCAGCGTCGTCGTGCCGAAGTCGATGTCGTTCTCCCGGCCGCCGGGCAAGGTCGCCGCCAGCCCGGTGACCCAGGCGTTGACCCCCGGCGCCGGCGTGTGGTCGTCCTCCGGCTGGTTCGCCGTGCCCTCGGGATCGCCCCACTCCCAGTGGCCGGTCAGCGCGTCATTGGGCGCGACGACCATCCAGCCGCCGTCATCGGATTCGAAATCGACCGTCAGCAGCGGCAGGTCGGTGGCGCCCGCGTCCGCGGACAGGCGAACGTCGTTGCCATCTTCGTTGCCTAGCTCGTCCACGGCACGCACCACGTACGTGAAGGACGTCCCCGGTATCAGAGCCGCGTCGACGAAACCCGGTGACAGCGTCGAGCCGACCAGGCTCGAAGGCCCGGGGGTGAAGGCGGGGTCGCTCGAGCGGTAGACCCGGTAAGTGACCGGCTCGCTACAGCTGTCCTGCGCGGCCGACCAGGTGAGCTCGATCTCACCGCACGACGCTCCCCCGGTCAGTGTTTCGAGACCCGCGAACGTCGGAGCGACGACGTCGGGGGTCACCGTGGCGGCGACGGTCATCTCGACCGTGTTGTCGTCTTCGCCCGACCGTGAGTCGTCGGCCCGCACGATGTAGTGGTAGGTCGTGCCGGGGTCGAGGTCGTCGTCGAGGTACGAGGTGCCGGCCACTCCCGCGGCCACGAGGTTGCCGGCCGACGGCACGAATCCCGGCGTCGTCGATCGATAGACATTGTAGGAGATGGTCGCGTTGACGCAGTGGGACGTCGCGGCCTGCCACGAGAGATCCACCTGGGCACAGGATGCACCCGGCGTCGCGCTCTGGAGACCGCCGAACGTCGGCTCGACGAAGCAGGCCGGGGTCGAATCGCACAGCGGCTCGTCGATGCGCACCTCGTCCACCGCCGCTTCGATCAGGTTGTCGGTCGTCGGTCCGTCCGCCGCCCGGAATCGGAGCTGAACCGTCGACGTGAGCGTGACGGCGTCGTGCAGCGCGAACTCGACGTAGGTCCAGTACGGGGCGGACCGGTTGCTGCCGAGGGTCTCGAGGTTGACCCAACCGGAACCGTCGTTCACGTCGACCGCAAAGAAGTCCCCGGCGTCTTCGCCGATGTCCCGATTGCCGAACCAACGGTGGTACGACAGGATCGCCTTCGTCTGCGCCGATAGATCGTAGGTCGGCGAGAGCAGGATCACGACCCCGCCGTCCACGTCGTCACTTTGCGACCCACCGGCGTTGGGTGCGGTGTACCAGGCCTGTGTGCCGGGATCGGACACGTCGTTTTCGGGTTGGAACGTCGTCCCGTCCGGATCACCGAGTGTCCAGGTCCCCGCAGTCGCCGTCGAGTTCGCGGAGTCGTGAGACCAGCCGAGGTCGATCTCGAAGTCGTCCTGCAGTGTGATCACGCGGTCGCCCAGCGAAACGTCCAGGTAGGAGCTTTCGGACACGCACAGGGACGCATCCACGGAGGAGAGCTCGAACCGCAACGTGTCGCCGCACTCCACGACCTGATCGTCCGTCTCGAACCGCAGCACGCCCGTATTGACCGCCGCGGAGCCGACCGGGATCGCGGGCCAGCCGTCCGAATCGTCGAGCAGCGTCACGCCGGGCGTGCCCGACGTCAACGTCGCGGTCACCGTGGTGGAATCGAGCGTGCCCGCGTTCTCCAGGGTGACTTGCAGATCGACCGTCTCACCGGGGTCCGCGAAGCCCGACCGGTTCCCCTGGGGCTCGTCGATCGCGCTCACCACGGACGCGTTCAAGACCGGTTGCGCGTCGAGAGTCGCCTGCACCGGGTTCTCCACCGTGGACTCGCAGCCGTCCGGAGCCGTTGCAAGGACCACGTAGTGGTAGGCGACACCGGGGGCGACTTCGGTGTCGGAGAACGTCGTTTCGCCGGCGCTCACGTCGGCGACGTGATAGAAACCGCGATCGGCGAGCAGCTCACTCTTGAGGATCGTGTACCCGCCCACCGCGGCGACCGAGCTCCACGACAGCTCCACGCTGTCGCAATCGGGCATGGCCGTCACCACCGGTTGGGCCGGACGCGTGCAGGAGGCGGAGCCCCCGACCGGGCTGCCGGCAATCCCGTGGGCGTCGAACGCATTGAAAATCGCCACCCCATTCGGGGTGCCGTTGGCCAGGTTGCCGTCGTCGTCATCGGCCTGGACATACGCGTCGTAGACCGGGAAGCTGCCGCTCGGGAGATACGATCCGGAATCGGGCAGCGAGTTGAAGAAGATCCGTTCGGAGGTTCTCCACCCCGTGTGGTGTCCGTGCAAGCCGACCAACGCCTGCGCCAGATCCCAGGCCGCCTGCCCGTAGATCTCTCCCTCGCAGTGGATCTCGTACCCGAGCGGGCCGAGAAAACCCGTCACGGGGCACTTGGACGAGATGTTCGAGGTGGTCAGCAAGCCCTTGGGCGTGGTGAGCCGGTCGAGGTCGCGTACAGGCTCACCGGTCGTTTTGAAATCCGGCCCGATGAGTGGGCTGTGCGTGAGGTGCATCGCGACGATGTCGGCGGTGGCCTCGCCGGTCGCGCCGTCCCCGATACGGGTGTGCTCGTCGAGGCCATGCGCCCACTCGTGGTAAACGACATCGCTGATCTCGCCGGTGTTGTTGCACCCGTTTCCCGAGCGGAAGAAGTAGGCTTCTCCTCCGGTCCATACCGCGTTGCAGGTGTCCTGGACGTTGACGCGGATGCCGACGTTGGAGTCGAACCACGGGAGATCGAGCCACTTCTTCGAAAACCGGCGTACCTGGTTCATGTGGTAGAAGGCGTTGCGCTCGGCGGGCGTGGAGCGGCCGTTGCCGACCTCGTCGACACCGCCGAGACCGAAATCGATGCGGCCGAAGCCGCTTCCGCTGTCGACCGAAGCCTGCGGCGGGGTGCTGCAGGCCTCGCAGCTCGTCGTGAAGTAGGGCCCGTCCAGACCGGACGCGATCGCGCCGCCCGAGTAGACGAACGCGCCGGCGGCATCGGAGGAGACCGGCGTTTCGCATTCGGCGCTGAGGTAGGGGAGAGGCACGCGGACCTCCGCGTCGGTCACCGTACGCGGGTAGATCCCGCCCTCGGCGCGACCGTACCGGTTGACGTCCCGGAACCCGACGACGTCCCCCGTGCGGGCGTCGACCCGTCCTTCCCAGGTTTCGATTTGGCCGGGCAACCGATAGGTGACGACCCAGACGAGCCGGTAGCGCAGCACCTCATCGTCGTCTTCGGGCTGGAGGATCAGACGCGGGTCGCCGCTGAGCCGAGCGGTCTGTTGGCCGTCGCCGCACCACGCGAACAGCCGACGCAGCGCCTTCGGGCCGTCGAGGACCGGCGTGACGTCGGTTTCGACGGTCCCGACCAGCGGCGCGCCGAACTGGGTGATGTTGCCGTTGTTGATCCGGACGAAAACCCGTGCGGTCTCGACCGGCACGTCCTCGACGAACCACTCGAAGTAAAGGCTGTGAAGACGCCCGTCATCGCGGGTGCTGCTGCTCACGCGGTCGAGCTCCAGGCGACCCCCGCTCGGTGCGATCAGGTCTGCATTGCGCGCGATAAAGTCACGCGCGAGCGGCTCGAGCGCGTCGAGGGTCACCCGGCCGAACGCCTCCGGCGCGAGCCGGTTGCCGCGTCCGGGGATCAGCGGGATGCCGGAGCCTTGCACCAGCGTCGCGCGTGCCGTTCGACGGTCGAAATCGAATTGCCACACGCCCCCGCTGCGATCGAGAAACCGCTGGGCGGCGGCGGCCATCGGTGTCGAGCTCCCCGGAGCGATGCGCTCCGGTCTCGCGCGCACGGCCGGCGGGTCGAGCGAGCGGGGATCGCGCGAGGTGGGCTCGACGGCAAACGACACTGTCGCCAGGCCGAACACCAGACCGGCAAGCGGCAGTTGCCCTCGTCGCATCGGACCTCCCCCGAAGGTCGCTCACGTCTCGTGCCGTTTTACCCCCCGAGTCGCTGCGCTAGCCGATCTGAACCAGCTTTGCCGGTCGATCGGGCTTTTCGGCGTCGAAAGACAGCACGTCCATCGGACAAACGTCGATACAGATGCCACAGTGGATGCAGGACGAGTTGCGGTTGTCGAACGCTTCCTGATTCTTGGCGAATGCCATCACGTCCACCCCGACCTGACAGTAGCGGCTGCACATCGTGCACGAAATGCACTTGTCGTTGGCCTTGATCTTGAGCCGACCGTACCACGCGGCGAGGACCTGATTCCAGGCCGCCAGCGGGCACCAGTAGCGGCACCAGATCTTGCCGCCGAAGAACGGGTAAACCGCGACCGGAATCACCGCGACCAGCCAGAAATCGACGAGGTACGCATAGGCCTTCGCCCAGCCGTTGTCGGCACGGGTCTGGAAGGCGCCGACGGTCACCAGCGTCACGATCAAGACCGCGATGAGGACGACGAACGCCTGGAACTCCCACGCGCGCGAACGGGTCCCCTTCGGCGACAGGTGGCGCCAGCGGTCGCCCAGCGTCTCGGCCAGACCGCCGCAGCCGCAGATCCAGGTGCAGAAACGCTTGCCGTGCTTGATGCTGGCGATCGGGATCGCGACGAACGTTCCGAACAGACCGGCCCCGATGAACCCGTAAAGGACGACCCGGGGGTCACTGCTGTTCCACCAGTGGAACGTGTTGAAGAACAGCGGCCACGGCTGGTACAGGCCCCACGCGCGCCAGGTGTACTCGATGCTCATCGCCTGCACCGCGACGACGTTGACGATCAGGAAGAACAGGACCTGAAACGTGACCAGCGTGGCGTAACGCCACTTCTGATACGTGTCGTTCCGCGCGATCCCGCTCCAGCGCCGGAAGGCCAGCCAACCGAACACGACCATGACGATCGTGTAGACCAGGCTGTAGAGGTAGCCCTGCTGGAACCACAACGTACCGCGCATCTGTTCCAGCACCCGGGCTTCGAACATCCACGCGAACGGCGCGAACGCGACGTCGAAGATCGACGTCAGCACCGGCGCGAACCCGTCGACCGACATCACGTGGTTGAACGGCCAGGCGTAGGGCATCTCGGGGAACTTCTTGAGCGCGTAAAGGCTGTAGACGAACAGCGAGACGATCGCGAGATAAGCCCAGCGCTTGACGTCCCAGTCGCTCTCCAGCTTGATCTTCGCCCGGCGGAAGAAACCGAGCGGTAGCTCGGCGCCGATCATCTCGAACACGAGGTCGTTGCGCAGGGCTTCTTCACGACCCTCCGCCGGTCGGATCGTCGCGCTGTCGCGGTCGAAGCGTGTCAACCGCGTCGCCATCCGCAGATCGATCGCACCGGAGCGCTGCCGTTCCAGGAGGGCGTCGCGGTTGCGCTTGCGCGGGAAGGTCAGCTCCTCGTCGATCGTCGCCATCGTGACGCGGTTGTGCTCGCACAGCGCGAGGGCCGCCTCGGCCGCCACATCGCCGCCGCCGTACACCAGGACGTTCTTGCCGCGCACCTCGTCCGGATCGCTCAGGTGATGGAACAGCTTTTCGGGGTGCTCTTTTTCTCCCGGCACCCCGGCCTTGCGCGGGTTGCCCGCCTTGCCGACGCAGAGCACGACGCGGCGCGCGCGATAGGTGGCGTGGACGCTCTCGACTTCGATCTCGTCGCCGTGGCGCCGGAGGTCGACGACCTTCTCGTGGATGCGGATGTTCAACCCGGTGCGCTCGATCTGGTCGTTCCAGCGTTCGAGGAGCTCTTCTCGCGTGCATTCCTCGAACCACATCGAGCTGCGGTTCGGGACGTCCAGCGGCTCGGCAAACAGGAGCTTGCCCTTGTACATGTTGACCACGGTCATCGCGACCCGTTCGGATTCGAGCACGACGTAGCGCAGGCCGAGCTCGTGCGCGCGCATCGCGGCGCCCAGACCGGAGGAACCCGCGCCCACGATGACCACGTCGTAGAGATCGCCCTGCGTATCGTCCCTCGTACCGAGCTCGTGATGGAACCGTTCGATCACCTCGACGCCCTGGTTCAACCCGAGCTTGATCAGCGGGGTCCCGCCGACCTCCCCGACCAGGAAAACGCCGGGAACGGAGCTTTCGCCGTTCTCGCGCACCCGCGGCAGATGCGGGTAGGACGGCTCCGGTTTCTTGGGCGCGAACAACGCCCGGACGCTGGCGATCATCTGTGTAGTGTCTCCCAGGAGGTAGCGAACAGGGACGCTCTTCGGTTGATTCCCCCCAAAATCGAGTCCGGCTACCCGTTTGTCCCCGCACGCACCCGTTCCCAGGCCCGCATCGTCTCTCGAGCCATGATCCCGTCGTGCCGCGTCTCGCAGACGCGCTGCCGGCCCTCGTCTCCCAAACGGCGCCGCTCGGCGGAGTCGAGGAGCAAGGTGCGCAGCTCGTGGGCAAGCGCGACGGGGTCGTCGGGTGGAACGAGGCGACCGCCTCCGAGATCGCCGAGCAACTCCGGAAACGCACCGTGCCGCGGGAGCACCACGGGGACTCCCGCGGCGAGCGACTCGAGGACGTAGATGCCCTTCGGCTCGCGATACACGGTGGGAACGGAAAAGACGTCGATCGTGCTCAACAGATCGACTTTCGCAGCGCGATCCGGCAGTTCCACCCGCTCGAACGCGTCGGCCGCGCCCGCGCCCTCCAACCGCCGGAGTTGCGCTTCGTAGAACCCCTGGTCGGATGCGCCCAGCCAGCCGCCCGCGCGTAGCCGCGCACGTTCCATCCCGGGGAGATCGCGCAGCTGGAGAAACGCGTCCACCAGGACGTGGAAACCTTTCTCGGGACAGATGCGCGCCAGGTAGCCGACGGTGGGTGGATCGTTTTCGGATCGGCGGCGATCGCGGTGAAACGCCTCGGGTTCGGCCAGACCGAGCGGGACGAGGTGAAAGCGTTCTCGATCCACTTCGAACAGATCGGACATGACGTCGCGGTAATAGCGGTTGAACACCACGAAGCCGTCGACGCTCCGGGCAACGCGGCGCATCTCCACGAGGACCGCCTCGCGGTCCGCGGGCTCCAGCCCGTCCAGGAAGACGTCGTCACCCTGGAGCGTCACGACGACCGGAACGTCGCGGCGCTTCTTGAGCGCGGGAACGAAACCGGCGATCAACAGGTTCGTCAGGTTGACCAGATCGGGTTCGAGCGTGTCGTCGATGAAGTCCAGCAGGTCACGGATCTCCTCCCGCTGGTGACCGTCCTCGCCACGCAACAACGAGATCGCCACGGCGCCGTCCTCGGAACGACGTTGTTGCAGCGACACCTTCGAGAGCAACCGCAGCAGCCGCGGGTGATCGAGGGCGCGCCGCATGAAACGGGGAAGATGGCGAAACGCGGACGATTTCTGTTCGAGGTAGACGTTGATCCCGCCGAGGAACACCCGGTCGATGCTGTGGTCGTCCTCATCGATACGTATCGGCGTGAATGTCGGAACGAGAGTGATCGAGGAGCCCATCCGGTGCAACGCGGCCGCCAGCGTGTTGTCCCGCATGCAGCTTCCGCAGAACATGCCGGCGCCACCCGAGGTGATGTACGCGACGTTCATCGGGAGCGGGTCCTCTCTCGTAGGGCTCGAATCAAGCCGAATACCCCGGCGGCCGTCACACCGACCCCGAGCAATCTAACAAAGCCGTCCTCGAAAACCACCGTGGCGTTGAAGATCATGAACAGGAAGAACCCATGAAAGAGCAGGAGTCCGGCGGGCGACCGGTGACGATAGCTCGACTCGCCGAGCCACCACCAGACGGCGTCCCCGACCCACAGCGCCGTGAACAGGTAGTTGGCGTAGAGCCCGCCGCCCACCGCCCGCCCGGTGAGCTCGGCGGTCTGCCGCGCCGTCTCGCGCAGCGCCA
>JBFFZZ010000139.1:0-7874 GCA_041568335.1 Candidatus Polarisedimenticolaceae bacterium
GGAAACAAAGGGCCAAGGACGCGCGATCGAGCGTGTGGAAAGCTTGCACGAAGCGATCGATCGGTCTTTCGATCGGCTCGAGCGACGGCGGCCGGAGGTGGACGAGGAGGCGCTCGCCCTCATCGGCCGCCGGCTCGCGGCTCTGCTTCGGGCCTACATCGACGTGTACGATGCCGCCGGTGCGTGGCGCCGTTTCCGGCTCAACCCGTTGCGCCAGCGGCCGTCCGAGTGGCTGGAAACCCTCCGCGAGTTACGCAACGATCCCAAGGGTGACGAGCGCTGGTGGACGAGGATGAACGACCTGGTCCATCGCATGCGGGCGCACTTCGGCGAGGTCGAGTCCGAGATCCTCGAAGCGGCCTTCAGACCGAACCCTTGTAACGATTCAAACGGGCGTACAGCGTCTTGAGGCTGATTCCCAAGATCTGCGCGGCGGTCTTCTTGTTGCCGGTCGATTCGAGTGTGGCCTCGATCAACTTTCGTTCGGCTTCGGCGATCGAGTCGCCGACCCGTATCCCGAGCGCCGTTTCCGGCGTTCCCGCCGACCGAATTTGAGGGGTCGACAGATCGCCCTGCTCGACCTCGTCGTCGGCGAGAATGTAAGCGCGGTCGATGGCGTTCTTCAACTCGCGCACGTTACCGGGCCAGTCGCGTGAAGCCAGCTCGGCCAGTACCTCCTCGGACAAGCGTTTGCGCGTCCCGTGAGCGTTGTTCAGCTCGCGCAGGAAGTGCTTGGCCAGCAACACGATGTCGCTACCACGCTCGGCCAGCGGCGGCAATCGCAACGGGAACACAAGTAACCGGTACATCAGATCCTCGCGCAGGACCTCGTCCTTCGCGGCCTGTTCCGGATCGCGGTTGGTTGCCGCCAGGATGCGCGCCTCCGCTCGCAGGAGACGTTCTCCGCCCACCCGGCGGTACTCGCCGGTTTCCAGCACGCGCAACAGCTTGACCTGCAACCCGACCGGCATTTCGGTGATCTCGTCGAGGAAGATCGTGCCGCCTCCGGCGCGCTCGAACAGGCCGCGATGAAGCCGGTCGGCTCCCGTGAACGCGCCCTTCTCGTGGCCGAACAGCTCGGATTCGACGAGGTTGGACTGGATCGCCCCGCAGTTGACCGTCAGGTACGGCTGGTCGGCGCGCTTGCTGAGGTCGTGGATCGTCGCGGCAACGAGTTCCTTGCCCGTGCCCGTATCCCCGATGATGAAAACGGTACTGTCGGTGGGCGCCACCTTCGCGATCAGGTCGTAGACCTTTTGCATCGGTTCGGACTGGCCGACGATGCGGCCGAATCGGCCCAACGAGCGCAACTGGTCGCGCAGCTTGCGAACCTCGTCGTACAGGGCGGCGGTCCGGCGCGCCTTGGAGAGGAACTCGCGAAGTTGCGTGGGTTGCACCGGTTTGGTCATCAAGTCGATGACGCCGCTCCGGAACGCCTTTACGGCGATGTCGACGGTCGCCTTGCCGCTGATGACGACCACGTCCACGCGCGGCAGCTCGTCGAGCAACGGCAGCAAGTCGAGACCGCTGCCGTCCGGGAGCTCGAGGTCGATCAGCGCGAGGTCGAGCGGCCTTTGCTCCACGATCTCGCGCGCCTGCGCGACGGTCGCCGCGGTGTACGGCTCGAACCCGCACTGGGCGACAATCTCCGACACCGCCTCGCGGATGGCGTCGTCGTCGTCGAGAACCAGGGCGTAAGCCATTCGCGACCCTCCGTCAACCCGCGAGCGGCAAACGCAACCGCGCGGTGGTTCCGCGAGGCTCCCGGCGCAGCAGTTCCAGGTCTCCGCCGTGGCCCCGGCCGATCGAGCGGGCGACACCGAGACCGATTCCCGTTCCCGCACTCTTGGTCGTGAAATGCGTCTCGAACACGCGTCCTTCCAGTTCCTCGGGGATCCCCGGTCCGTCGTCTCGCACCTCCAGGCGGACCTCGCCGTTCTGCACAGAGACGTCGAATTCGAGGCTCCCGTGGCGGCCCATCGCCTCGATCGCGTTGACCGCGAGGTTGAGCAGCGCCTGTTTGAGGCGGTCCCGGTTGCCCATCACGAGCACCGATTCGCGTGGCGCCGACGTACGCAAGCGGATGCTCTTGCGACGCGCGAGGGGTTCCATCAGCGTGGCGACCTCGCGCTGGATGCGGCGCACGTCGATGCGGCGCTCGCGCCGCGTGGCCGCGCCGGCCTGGGACAACAACGATTGGATCGAGCGGCCAAGCCGCGAGATCTCGCCGTGAATCACGTCCAGGTACTTCTCGACGTCTTCCTGGAGGTCGTCCTCGAGCGGCTCCGCTCGAGTGCGCTCTCGCAGCAGGTCGATATTCAGCACGATCGCCTGCAAAGGGGACTTCAGGTCGTGGGCCATCGCGCGGTACAGCTCCTCGAGCCCGCGCATGCGGTTGGCCAGCAGCAGATCCTGGTCCGCGGCATCCAGCTCGTGCACGTCGTTGAGCACCAACAATGCGCCGTCACCTTCGCCTGAAATGCGCTCGACGACGAGGCCGTGCCGGTCCCCACGCGCCGGTAGCTCGAGGCGAACCCCGTCCTCTAGGGCGTCGACCACCTCCCGTACGGCGACCTGCAGGGCTTCGGGCGTCGTCGACCGTAAGTGGTGATGCGCGGTGGCATTGGCCAGTTGCACGACGCCGGCGGCATCGACGATCACGATCCCCGACGGGAAGCGTTCGGCGAGGATGCCGATCCAGTGGCGGGTCTCGAGGGCTGGGTCGTCTCGGTTCAATTCAAGTGCTCCCGAAAGCCCGTGCAAAGGGCCGCACGATACTACGGCGTTACGGCAACTCCCAGCCACTCCGCCGTTACTCGAGGGCCGTGATCGAGTCGATTTCCAGACGAAACGGTCCCTCTTTCCTGTCCGCGATCAAGAAACCGATCTGGCGGATCGCTCGCGGGTCGATCGGTGGGACGTTGCGCAAGATGCGCCCGCGAAACGTCGGCACGAAGTCACGATAAGAGGCTCTTACCGTCATCCATTCGTCGGCCTGCGTTTCGAAGTTCCACCGGTAGTCGACGCCGTCGAAGGCGTCCTCCGTCCGGATGCGCAACTGGTATTCCCGGCCGTCGCCGCGGACTCGCGCGGCGATCCGAGTCGTGCCCTCGGTTCGTACCGCCGCGGGTCGACTCCGCACCGACGCGAATCCACCGTTGTTTGCCAGCGAGATTTCGCCCTCGAAGATGGCCGTGTTGTCGTCGGTGAAGAAGATCCGGCTGCGGGACCTCCCGCCCATGACGCCGTCGTTCACGATCATCCAGCGACCGGGATCTTCATCGGCCTCGAACGTGAATAGCACCCTTTCGGTCATGCTCCGCTCCTGCACAGGCGAGTTCCTGAGATCGGCCGCCCGTGGGCTGCCATGGCCCGATGCGAGCAACGGCAGCAATGCAGCGACGGCAATCGCGCAGCCTGGTACGGGATGTCTCGTTGGAGCCACGGCGGTTCCCAATTCGCTCAGACAAGCGACCCCTCGTTTGCCTCTCGTTCGTGCGGCGAGGCGTAGTCGATCACCGGCCCTCGCGGGACCACGCCGGTGGGGTTGAGCTTGCGATGCGTCACGTAATAGTGGCGCTTGATGTGGTCCATGTCGACTGTGTCGGCGACGCCCGGCGTCTGGTACAGGTCGCGCGTGTAGGCCCAGAGGTTTGCGTAGTCGACCAGTCGATGCTTGTTGCACTTGAAGTGGCCGACGTAGACCGGGTCGAAGCGGACGAGGGTCGTGAACAACCGCCAATCCGCCTCGGTCTGTGTGTCGCCCAATAGGAAGCGCCGCTTCCCAAGCCTGGCCTCCAGCCGGTCCAGAGCCGCGAAGAGCTTGTCGTACGCCTCGTCGTAGGCCTCCTGCGAGGTCGCAAAACCGCAGCGGTAGACTCCGTTGTTGACGTTGTCGTAAACGTCGGCATTGACCGACTCGATTTCCTCTCGGAGCGCCTCGGGATAAAAGTCGGCGCTGCCTGCGGCCCACTCGTTGAATTCCGAGTTGAGCATGCGGATGATCTCCGACGACTCGTTGTTCACGATCTGCCCGGTTTGCTTGTCCCACAGCACCGGCACGGTGACCCGGCCGTCGAAGCCGGGATCGGTTGCGCGGTACGCCTCGGCAAGAAAGTGGAAGCCGTTCAGCGGATCCGGCCCGCCGACCGCGTCGCTGAAGGCCCAGCCGCGCTCGTCACGGATCGGATCCGCGACCGTCATACCGATGACGCCTTCCAGTCCTTTGAGCTTGCGGAAGATGATCGTCCGATGCGCCCAGGGACAGGCGTAGGAGACGTAGAGATGGTAGCGACCCGGTTGCGCGCGGTATTCCGACGACCCGTCGGCGGTGATCCAATCCCGAAACGCGCTCCGTTGCCGGATGAACTCGCCTCTCCGGCCGGTCTCCTTCGGAAACTCTGCAGATGCTCTCATTCGGTAAGTCTCCCTCGTCGGTTCGCCTTCCTGGAGTCCTCCGGTGGAGGATGTCGGCGCCACCTGATCTGGGAGTTTCGCAGGGAGGGAGCGGCCGGATTCAGGAAAACAGGAATTCGCCAGATATGTGCTAAAGACCCTAAACCTCGCCCCGCTCGCAGCCCTCGATCAGCTTTCGCATGCGCCGGTCACGCGTCGCTTCCTGCTTGGCGCTGGTGACCCAGTGGGTGACCTTCTTTTTCCAGGAGGGTGCTTGCGCCCGAAAGAACTTCCAGGCCTCGGGATGGGAACGAAACTCCCGCTTCATCGCCGTGGTGAAGTCCTTGGTGTTTTCCTCGTAGGCGTAGCCGGAGCGGCGGCCGACGACCCGCCTCCCGTAGGCCTCCAGCCCGGCCGGGGTCATCAGGCCCTCCCGCTTGAGCTTCCCGATCTTCTTGAGGTTGACGTCGCTCCATTTGCTGCCGGGCCTGCGCGGGGTGAAGCGAATGCAGTAGCGCTCGTCGTCGATGCGACGTCGTACGCCGTCGATCCAGCCGAAGCAGAGAGCTTGATCCACCGACTCGGACCAGGTCATCGACGGCTTTCCGGTCCCCACCTTGTAGTAACCGACCAGCAGCTCGTCCTTCGAGTCGTGGTGTTTCTCGAGCCAGTTGCGGAAAGCTTCCTGCGACTTGAAATAACGGGGCTTCTTGATTGCCATGATCCCGCCAGCATAGTCCATGGAGTCAGGACGCAAGATTCAGGACCTGACCCCACTAGACGGACGGGCGCACGTCTCCGTATCGAAAGGCACTCGGTCCGAACCGTCCGGTCCCCACTCGGAGGTGAAAATGCACGCAAAGAAAGTCTGTCCGGTCCTTGTTGCGGCCGCCGTCCTGGCGTTGCCGGTTCTCGCCGGCGAGGTCCCCGATCCCGACACCAACGTGCTGGTCACGTTCGCCGTCGGCAACATGGAGAACGGCAAGGAGGTCGTCCTCAAGACGTACGAGATGTTGGCCACGGCCAATGGTGAACCGGTCGAGATGTCGACCGGTGCGCGGATCCCGATCCCGACGACCAGCTTCAAGGTCTCGGAGGCCACGGGCAAGGTCGCGTCGCCCATAACCTCGTACACCTACCAGCAGATCGGGTTCACGGCGCGGATCACCGCCAAGTTCACCGAGGACGGTAAGATCCGAATCGGCGGCCGGTTGGAAGACAGCTCGTTGGCCGGCACGCCCGCCGCGGACGGCCGGCCGTTCATCCAGTCGATGCAGCAGAACATCTCGGCGACGCTGATCGACGGGAAGCCGCTGCGGCTCAACCGCGTCGACGAGAGCGACACGCGCTCGTTCTTCATCCAGATCCAGGCCGAAAGGCTGGACGACGCCGGGCGGAAGGTCGCCACGAGGTAACTACGGGCCTTCGCGCCCGAAACGCTCACCGAAGAAGTCACCGGCGTTCCAGCGAGGCCGCTCCTCCGCGTTGGCGACGTCGGTGACGACGAGCATGGTGACGCGGGCCAGGTCGGCGGCCGCCTCGAAATCAAAGGCTTGATCCATGTCGTCTCGCGGCGTCTGGTGGACGTTGGCCATCCAGTCCATGAGCTGCGCCCGTCCGTCCTTCTCACCGGCGTCGAACCCGCTGAATAGGAAAGTCGACGGGATTCCTTTCTTGACGAAGGAGAACTGGTCGCTGCGGATGAACAGCGCCAATTCGGGAACGGGATCGGGGCTGACCCGGATGCCGAGCTCCTTTGCAGTTCGAGCGACGGCGGATTCGAGCGTCGACCGCCCGGCGCCGAACGCGACGACGTCGTGCAGCGGGTGCAGCATCATCGCCATGTCGAGGTTGATGTTCGCCACCAGCCGATCGAGTTCGATGCTGGGATGCTCTGTGAAGTAATCGGAGCCGAGCAGGCCTTTCTCCTTACCGGTGACGGCCAGGAACAGCACGCTACGACGCGGCGGGTCCGCGGCCAACGCGCCGGCGACCTCGAGCATCACCGCGACGCCGGACGCGTTGTCGTACGCACCGTTGTGGATCCCGTCCTTGCCCGCTTCGACGGGGATCGAGCCGACGTGGTCGAGGTGCGCGGTCACGACGACGTGTTCGGCCGCCAGTTCCGGATCGCTCCCCGGGAGCCGCGCGATCACGTTGGAGCTGCGAACCGACTCGTGACCCGTGACACCGAACACCCGCAGCTCGCCGGACAGATCGAAGCTCGCGCTCTGACCGGACCCGGCGACGACGAAGAGCTCTTCGAGAGTCTTCAGCTGGCCCTCGAACAGCTTGGCCTCACCCTTGCGGGAAAGCAGCGCGCCGATGTAGAGGTCCGGGTAGACGCCGCGCGGGACGCCGTCGGCATCGAGCCAACGCATGAAGGACATCCCGAAATCCGAGACCACGGCATCCCACGCATGGTTGAGACGATCGCTCGGTAGCATCGTCGCGACGATCCCTACGGCGCCATGCTCGATGGCGGTCCGGGCTTTGAGATCGTGGTCCGAGTAGAACGCGCGCTCCTCGTTGGGAAACCGGGCCGGAGCCCCCTCGAGCATGACGACGATCTTGCCCCGCACATCGAGGCCGGCATAGTCGTCGTGATCGAGCTCGGGCGCCTGCACCCCGAAACCGACGTAGGCGAGCGGCGCGGTCAGCTCGACGCTCTGACGCAATAGATCCGGCGCCAGGACGAAGTCCTCCTGGATCTCCAGCGCGTTCTCCGTGCCGTTACGGATCAAGGTCAGCTCGCTCGAGTCGGTGAGCAATGTGCCGGAGACCAACGGGATCGCCTGGTAGAAGCTGCCGTCCGAGGCGGCCGGCTCCAACCCGAGCTCCGCCAGTTTCCCGGACACGTACTCGGCCGCGCGTTGGTAGCCGGGCGTGCCCGTCTCGCGGCCGTCGAGCTCGTCCGACGCGAGGAAGCGCATGTGCTCCTCGATCCGGACGGCCTCGATACCCAGGGTCTCGGCGGGCTTCACCGCGTCCCCGCCCGCGCAGGCGGCGCTCAAGGCGATCGAGACGGCAAACAGTCCTGGCGTGAATCGCGACACCCGGTCCTCCCGAATTCAGACAGCGCTTATAACGTGCCGGCAGCGGGGAGGCAATGAAAACTCCGCGGATGGCCGGATGTGATCCAGATGCTAGACTGAGGTACCCCCTTAAACATCGAGTATGAGAACTCCCGCATCGGGACGATCGACGGAGGTAAAGGAGCGATGATGCGTTGGATGTGGATTGCCGGTCTGGCCTTGTTTTGTACGGTCGGGATGGCCGTAGCCGAAGAGGGTGAAACCGTGGAGAAACCGATCGTCGTCATGACGACCAGCCTGGGCGAGATCGTGATCGAGCTCGACCCCGAGAAAGCGCCGATCTCCGTCGATAACTTCCTGCAGTACGTCGACGACGGACACTATGACGGAACGATCTTCCATCGCGTGATCCAGAATTTCATGATTCAGGGCGGCGGCTTCACC
>JBFFZZ010000140.1:0-7725 GCA_041568335.1 Candidatus Polarisedimenticolaceae bacterium
CCGCACCTCGGGATTGCTTGCCCGTTTCGATGTCACGACGCCCCTCGTGTCCTGTCACAAGTTCAACGAACGGGCACGTCTTCAACCCCTGTTGAAAAAGCTGGCCGCTGGCGGCACCGTCGCGCTGGTTTCCGACGCGGGGACCCCGGGGGTGTCCGACCCCGGGGCGTTGCTGGTCCGCGCGGCGGTCGAGGCGGGTCACGCGGTCACACCGGTACCGGGACCTTCCGCCGTAACGGCCCTTTTGTCGGTGTCGGGCCTGACCGCGGACCGCTTTCGATTCGAGGGGTTCCTTCCGCATCGTGCGGGGGAACGCCGGAAGGCGTTGCGGCGTTTGGCGGAGACGGAGGTACCGCTCGTCGTTTACGAGACGCCTCACCGCATCCTCGAGTCCCTGCAGGACATCCGATCGGTCCTGGGCGAGCGACCCCTCGTCTTGGGCCGTGAGCTGACGAAGATCCACGAGACGATCCTCCACGGCACGGCCGGCGAGTTGCTGGAGGCGCTGGGACCTTCTCCAAGGGGAGAGATCGTCCTCGCGATCGCCCCTTACGACGGCAGCCGCGGACGGGACGAAACCGACGAAGTACGGGCGGTTTGGCGCGAGGAGCTCGAATCCGTCGGCGGCGATCGTCGCACCGCTCTCAAGCGAACCTGCAAGCGTACGGGAAAGAAACGCGCCGAGCTCTATCGCCTGCTCGTCGAGCTCGGCGAGGATCTGGAGGGGTAACCGGCTGCTATACTGCGCGGCGTCGAGACGTCCCCCGGAGAGTTCCCGTGGCCAAGAAGAAGAAAGGCGGCGGTGACTCGCCTATCCTGGCCAGTAACCGTTCCGCGTCGCACGTCTATCACCTGGAGAACCGGGTGGAAGCCGGGATCGTCCTGCTCGGTCCCGAGGTCAAGAGCGTCCGTGCCGGCAAAATCAACCTCAAGGAGGCCTACGCGAGGATCTCGAACGGCGAGGTGTTCCTGATCGGGGCGCACATCAGCCCTTATAGCCATGCCCGAGGCGAGGAGATCGACCCGGTCCGCCGGCGCAAGCTTCTGTTGCACGCGACGGAGATAACTAAGCTCGCGCGCGAGCTCGAGGGCACCGGGATGACCCTCGTCCCGACCAAGGCGTATCTCAAGAACGGGCGCATCAAGATCGAGATCGCCGTCGGCCGAGGAAAGAAGCTGCACGACAAACGAGAAGCGCGGCGCAAGCGCGAGACCGAACGGGAAATCGCCCGCGCGTCGTCGCTGAGACGCTAGAAGGCGGAAATCATACGGTTTCGGTGAGCCGCGAAATCGGCTGGCGCAGCTCGGTGACCGCGTCACCGACACGGGCCTCGCACAGCAGCGCCAGGTCGCCGGGATGATCCTCTCCCTCGGGGATCGAGAAAATCGCGTCGACGTACCCTTCCTCGTCGGTCGCTGCCGCGAACAACGGGTGTGGATCGCCGAGCTCGGACGCCAGGCTGAGCCGGACTTGCGCGCCCTCGGCGGGCGAACCGTCCTCCTGCAGGATGACGCGCAAACGGATCTTGGATCGGGTGCCCGCCAGCAGGTCCAGCTCGTCGGGCAGCTCGAGCTGGATCGGATCCGGGTTGTGGTTCTCGATGAGAAACCGAAGCACGACCTCGTCGAGGCTGCGGTTCGAGATGATGTTGTGGCCGAACGGCTTGGGCCCGTCCGATTCGAACTTCCCGTTGAGGATCTCCCGGATCAGCACCTGATGCTGCCGCTCCATGCGCTCCATCACCTCGTCCTCGGAGTAGCTCTCCGAGGCGTTGAACTCCGCGTAGGACGTGTTCCGGGCGGCGACGATCTCACCCCGGGAGTAGACCAGCGACTCGATGATCGGGTTGCCCCGGCCCTTGTCCTCGGTCTGGACGTGGAAGATGCGCCCGTCGTAGTCGACGTCCGTGTTGAATCCGGTGATCATCCTGGATCAAAGTTAGAGCGGCCGCGGGGCGTGTCAAGCGGCGCCTTCAGGGCCGAGGTTCGGGCCGCCGGAGTAAGGGTTTCGACCGTTTGAGGCCGTCCGAACGGCGGTCGCGGCGGGCGGCTCGTATGATGCCCGCACCCCCACGAACGCCCGCCGCGGGCAAGGAGATCGGAATGGACGCTGCCGTTGTGCTGAACGACATCCGCAAGACATTCGGGACGCACCGGGCCGTGGACGGACTGTCGTTCGAGATCCCCCGGGGTACCGTCTTCGGCCTGCTCGGTCGTAACGGGGCCGGAAAATCGACGACGATTCGCATGATCATGGACATCATCCGTCCCGATTCGGGATCGATCGAGATCCTCGGCCGCCCGATGGACGGCTCGGTCAAAGACCGGTTGGGCTACCTCCCCGAGGAACGGGGCCTTTATCCCAAGATGAAGGTGCTCGACATGCTGGAGTTCTTCGGCTCGGTCAAGGGCCTCAAGCCGGCCGAGGCACGCCGCCGGGCGTTGCCCTGGCTCGAGCGTCTCGAGCTGGCCGATTGGAAGGACAAGAAGGTCGAAGACCTGTCCAAGGGAATGCAACAGAAGGCCCAGTTCATCACGACGATCCTCAACGAACCCGACGTGCTCATCCTGGACGAGCCGTTCTCGGGGATGGATCCGGTGAACCAGGAGATCTTCCGCAACCTGTTGCTCGAGATCAGCCAGTCCGGGACCACGTTGATCTTCTCGACCCATGTGATGGAGTCGGCCGAGCGGCTGTGCAACCAGATCGCCCTCATCGACCGCGGGCGCGCCGTGCTGTCCGGGTCGCTGTCTTCGATCAAGCGGAAGTTCGGCAGCAATACCGTCCAGCTCGAGTTCGACGGGGACGGCGCATTCCTCGCGACGCTCCCCGGAGTCGTCAAAGTGCACCGTTCGAAACGGTTCGTCGAGATCAACATGGCCGATGGCGAGGACCCGCAGCGGTTGCTGGAAGCCGCCGCGGCGAGACTCTCGGTGCGCCGCTTCGAGGTCATGGAACCGACGCTGCACAACATCTTCATCGATCAGGTCGGCCCCGAGGCCGAGTAGCCGGCCGCCGCCGCAAAGGAGTACGCCCATGCATAAGGTGCTGATGGTCCTTCGCCGCGAGTACTTCGAATCGGTCAAAAAGAAGGCATTCTGGATCGGTACACTGATCTTCCCCTTCTTCATCGTCGGGATCTTCGCGATTCAGATCCTGGCGTCGGCGATCCAGACGGACTCGGCCAAGCGTATCGGCGTGATCGACGCGACGGGGCGGATCGCCGCCCCGTTCGCGGAGGAGCTCTCCGAGAGAAAGCTCAAGGACGGGTCGCCGCGTTACCCGGTCGAGATCATCGAGCCGGGATCCAGCACCGAGGAGACGCGCATCGCCTCGCTGGGCCGTGTGGAGTCCGGAGAGCTTTACGGCCTGGTGACGATCGGACCCGACATCGACGAGAAAGAAAACTTCCGGCTCGACTGGAAGAACTTCGGTGACAAGCGTACCGAGGACGCGTTGGAGCGCGCGATCCAGGACCATGTGAGAGGCATCCGGCTGGAACGCAGCGAGCTCGACCTCGACCCCAAGAAGCTCGGCGAGCTGACCGCCTGGGTCCGGCTGAACACGTATCAGGTCACCGACAGCGGTGAGACGAAGAAGAAGGGCTTCGAGGAGGCGTTCATCCCGACGATGATCTTCGTGATGATGCTGTACTTCCTCATCTACTTCCACGGTTACGCGATGACGCGGGGCATCATCCAAGAGAAATCGAGCCGCGTGATGGAGGTGCTGCTCGGCTCGGTCTCGCCGAACGAATTGATGGCCGGCAAGATCCTGGGAATCGGCCTGGTCGGGTTGACCCAGGTCGGCATCTACATGATCAGCGCATACGCCGCTCGAACGGCCGCGCTCTTCTGGTGGAACCTCGGCGATCTGGAACGGCTGGCCGACATCATCGCGCCCGGCAAGCTGCTGGCCTTCGGCGTCTACTACCTGTTCGGCTATTTCATCTTCGTCTCGATCTTCGCCATCGTCGGTGCGGCGTGCAACACGGACCAGGAAGCTCAGCAGCTACAGCTGCCGATCGTCGGCTGCCTGATGCTGCCGATGATGACGACGTTCTTCTT
Organism: Candidatus Polarisedimenticolaceae bacterium; assembly: GCA_041568335.1. GTDB lineage: Bacteria > Acidobacteriota > Polarisedimenticolia > Polarisedimenticolales > Polarisedimenticolaceae > WVWW01. The sequence goes on from JBFFZZ010000140.1 coordinate 4,069, forward strand.
CGTCGCCAATCCGAGCTCGCTCGGAGCCACGGTGCTGTCACTCATTCCGCTGTTCACACCGATGGTGATGTTCATGCGCATCAGCGTCGTGACACCCCCGATGTGGCAGATCGCCCTGTCGATCCTGTTGATGGGCGGGACGGTCTACCTGTTCTTCCGCGCCGCCGCCAAGGTGTTCCGCATCGGCACGCTGATGTACGGCAAGCGCCCGACGGTGCGGGAGCTGTGGCGCTGGTCCTGGAGCTAGCCGGTCCTACCCGGCGCGCTTGCGTTGCAGCAGTCCGATGATCTTGTAGGCCAGCCGGGCCGCGCTGAAGTCGCAGTGGTGCAATCCCGGGCCGGGGGCCAGCTCGACGATGTCGGCGGCCACGACGTCGGCGCGGCGGAAGATCTCCTCGAGAATGGCGAGGGTGGCGTACCACTGTCCGCCCCCCGGCTCCGGGGTTCCGGTCGCCGGCATGAACGACGGATCGAAATAGTCCACGTCGAACGTGACGTACACGGGCTTGTCGTCGATCCCGACCAGGAGCTCGGTGAGCTTCTCTTCGTTCATCTCCCAAGCGTGGACGATCCTGAAGCCGGGGATCCCGGCGCCAATGCGGTCCGCTTCTTCCCGCGTGTAGCTGCGGATCCCCACCGAGCGCAATTGCGCGACGTGGTCGAGGCAACGCGCCATCGCACAGGCGTGGCTCAGCGGGTTACCCTCGAAGTCCTCACGCAGGTCGGCGTGCGCGTCGAACTGGATCAGGATCAACCCCTCGTGCCGCGCCGCCGCCGCGCGCACGCCCCCGAGTGTGATCGAGTGCTCCCCGCCGAGCATGAGGACCCACTTACCGGCGTCCAGGTGGGCGCCAAAACGGGATTCGATGCGATCCAGCACGGTGGCGGTGCCCCCGCTCACGTCGAGCATGCGATCGGTCCAGACACCGAGCTTGTACGGTTCGGCGTCGAGTTGCTCGTCGTAGAACTCGAGATGCGGTGACGCGCGGAAGATCGCCTCGGGGCCGCGCGCCGTCCCGCCGACCCAACAGACCGTCTCCTCGTAGGGTACCGGGAGGATCGCGACGGCCGCGGCGTCGAAGTCTCGTTCGGCCTCGGGATCGCCCAGGTAGGGCGGTACCGGATCACTCATCGATCGTCGTCCCTTCGTGCAACAAAGCCCGATGATGCGGTGAGTGAACCGCCGGGTCAATACAGGCGGAGGATCGGAGCCGCCTCCTCAAAAGACTCCGATCTCCACCCGGCGGCAACAAAACCATCGCTCGCAAGGGTCCCGTTCTCGGTCGCGATGGGTGGGAACCGTCGGTTCCCTCCGCACCCCCGCGCACTGCAAGCGGCGCGCCAGCGTCCGGGCCTCGAAGGCCCGGCAAAAGCCGGACCCGTCTTCGGGTCCGGCCGCGAATCGGACGGTGCTGTCCGCGGGCGGACAGCGACTACGGCGCGCCTCCGCCTTCGGGTGCGGACGGTGCCGCGGGTGGGGCCGGCGCGGTGGGTTGCTGCTTGAACACGGCCCCGCCGATCAGGCCACCGATCGTGCAGAAGACGGCGCCGAACAGCAGCGAAACGCCGAAACCGAGGATGAACAACAACCCGCCCCCGGACTCCAGCATGAAATTGGAAATCTGGTCCAGCGAATCGAGCATCTCGGGCGGGAGACTACCGCTCGACTCCATCTGCTCCCGGATCATCTCGAATTGCTCCGCGGGCGAGACGTCGATGATCATGCGTGTCACCGCGCTCGTCAGGGCGCTCCCCACGGCGTAAAAACCGCCGGTGACGAGGCCGACGACGGCCCCGTTGCCGACCGCGAAGGTGCCGCCCATCGCCGCGACGTCGCGCGAGTAAATGAACGACGCCAGGAAGCCCCCACCGATCAGCAGGGAGCAACACGCGATGTTCAGGCAACCCACGAGCGGGATCGCGGACAGGACCGCGGCGGACAGGCCGCCGATCACCGTCGCCTTGACCATCGAAGGATTCTTATCCATCTCCAACCTCCACGGAACGATCAAATGGCGCATCGGTCGACACCACAGCGGCCACACCGAGCGCGACGAACCACCCGGCGGCAAAACCGGCCGGCCAGGCGACGAAATGTCTTGGCACGAGCGATAATTGCGGCAGCCCGATCCACGGCAGCATCGCGTCGATCGCCATCGGAGCAACTGCCGCGAAGAACCAGGCCTTGTGAGGCCACCACAACCGGTGGGGCATCACCAGGGCCAACAGCACGGCCGCGGCCGCGCCGAAGTACAACCCCGAGCAACGCGAACAGACCGCCATCACATCTCCGAACAGCGCCAGGCTTCTCTCCACCTTCTGGTGACAGATCGGGGCGTAAAGCAGCCGCATCTGCCAGGGTGGGGTCACGGGCAGCAACGCGAAGAGCGTCGCCGCTGCCGCGGTCGCCAGCAGAGCCCAACGGGTGCGCGCGCGGATGACGATCGGGGAGGGCATGGCGCCAGCATCTTAACCGATCCCGTGGAGCACGCGAACCCTTGGTACAATGCCGTCGATGGCGAAGACTCGAGCGAAGAAAAAAACCGCACGCAAGAAAAAGAAATCGACTCGGGCCGCCAAGCCCGCCAAGAAGGCCGCGCGCAACAAGAAACCGGTGCGCAAGACGGCCCGTAAGCGCCGGGTCAAACGCGAAGATGCCAAGTCGATGGCCGCGCGCCAGCGCGAGATCTCGGTTTCCGAGTTTTTCACGAAAAACCGTCACTTGCTGGGCTTCGACAACCCGCAAAAAGCGCTCCTGACCACGATCAAGGAGGCCGTCGACAACTCACTGGACGCCTGCGAGGAAGCCGGGATCCTGCCCGATTTGATCGTCGAGATCGAGGAGATCGCGGAGAGCCGCTACCGCGTGGCCGTCCAGGACAACGGACCGGGCATCGTCCGCAACCAGATCCCCAAGATCTTCGGCAAGCTGCTCTACGGCTCCAAGTTCCACCGGCTCAAGCAACAACGGGGCCAGCAAGGCATCGGGATCTCGGCCGCGGGGATGTACGGCCAGTTGACGACGGGCTCTCCCGTCCAGATCATCAGCCGCACGTCCAGACGCAAGCCGGCGCACAGATTTCGTATCGCGATCGACACCAAGAAGAACGCTCCCGTGATCCAGTCCGACCGGGAGGTCGACTGGGACGCCCCACGCGGCACCCGCGTCGAGATCGAGCTCGAGGCCGTGTACAAGAAGGGCCGCCGCTCGGTCGGCGATTACATCGAGCAGACCGCGCTGGCCAACCCGCACGTGGCCATCCGCTACTGTCCGCCCAAGGCCGAACCCGTCGTCTACGCCAGGGTCACCATGGAGCCTCCCGAAGAAGCCCTGGAGATCCAACCCCACCCGCTGGGCGTCGAGCTGGGCATCTTGCTGCGCATGATGAAGGAGACATGCTCCCGGCATCTCCGCGGCATGCTGACGTCGGAGTTCTGCCGCGTCAGCGCTGCGGTGGCCAACAAGATCTGCGAGATCGCGGATGTGTCGCCGACATCGAAACCGTCGCGGTTGAGCGGAGGCCAGGTCGAATCGATCTTTCAGGCGATTCCTAAGGTCACGATCAGGGCGCCCCCCACGTCGTGCCTGGCGCCGCTCCGTGAGGATTTGTTGCTGAGCTGTCTCAAGACACGGGTCGACGCCGACTTCGTCACGGC
>JBFFZZ010000141.1:0-7716 GCA_041568335.1 Candidatus Polarisedimenticolaceae bacterium
ATCAAGGCCAAGATCCGCGAGGCGGCCGAGATCGAAGAAAGGGAGAACTACACTCGACGCATGCCCGAGTCGTGGCTCAAGGACCTCGTCCCCCTGGGCACGGACGAGCACAAGCCGTTCCTGACGGTCTGCCCGTGGCTCATCGTGATCTTCGCCCAACTGTGGGGTCGGGGCAAAAACGGCGAGAAGGCCAAGCATTACTACGTGAACGAATCGGTCGGGATCGCGACGGGGATCCTGCTCGCGGCGCTGCAGCGCGCGGGGTTGGCGACGCTGACCCACACGCCGTCCCCCATGGGATTTCTGCACAGGATACTCGAACGGCCTGAAAATGAAAGGGCATACATGCTGATCGCTCTCGGTTATCCTAAAGAGGGTTGCAAGGTACCGGACCTGCAACGTAAGTCATTGGATCAAATCGCGGTGGAGGTCTGACGCGAATCGACGAGCCGGAAACGGGTTACGACACCTGGAATGGGAGACCGGTGATGACTGGATTCCAAACACTCGAGCAGAAAACCGAACACACCCTGGAAGAGCACCGTCAAATCCACTTCTACCTGGATCAGGTGGAGGTGACGCTCGACGAGCTGCGCGACGGCCTGCCCGACGGCGAACCGATGCGCCGGCTGGCGGCCCAGATCGAGGGGCTCAAGGAACGGCTCGTCGATCATCACGAGAGCGAAGAGCGCGGCGGGTTGTTTCAGGCCATCCTCGAGATCATGCCGGAGCGGCGCGTCGAGATCTCTCGGCTGATCGCCGAGCACGAAAAGATGATCGAGGTGCTCGAGATGGCCCGCATCTACGCGCAGGCCGGCAGAGCCGAGGACGTCGACGCGTTGTGCGTCGATCTGCGCAAGTTCCTCGAGATGTTCCGCAACCACGAGCGCGCCGAAGACCACCTGTTACAGGAAGCGATCAACCGCGAATCCGAGAGCATGGCGTAGACCTCTAGCGGCGCATGCTCAACGGCATCTTCGTCTTCCTCGTCCTCGCTTCGCTGATGCTCGCGGCCTGGTCGGGGCGGATGGACCTGCTCAACGCGTCGATCCTCCAATCGGCCAAGGACGCCGTCGGTATCGCCCTCGGGCTGATCGGCGTGATGGCGCTGTTCCTCGGACTGATGCGTGTCGTCCAGCAGGCCGGCCTGATGCACCACATCGCGCGGGCGATCGCCCCGCTGACGCGCCGGCTGTTCCCGGGTGTGCCGGAAGATCATCCCGCCATGAGCGCGATGATCATGAACGTGTCCTGCAACTTCCTCGGGTTGGGGAACGCCGCGACGCCGTTCGGGATCAAGGCGATGGAGGAGCTCGACCGGTTGAATCCCGAGAAAGGAACCGCGACCAACGCGATGGTCCTGTTCCTCGCGATCAACACGGCGGGGTTCGCGATCCTGCCGACCAGCGCCATCGCGATCCGCGCCTCGCTCGATTCGGCCGATCCGACGGGGATTTTGTTTCCGACCTGGGTGGCCAGCGGCTGCGCGATGGTGGCCGGGATCCTCGCGGCCACGTTGCTGGCCAGGTTGCCCGGCTATCGCTCCAGCGAGCCTGCGGCGCCGGCATCCGCCGAGACGACCGGTCACGACGGCCCCGGCGACGAGGTTCCCGCGACCCGACGCTGGGCCGCCACCGCCGCGATCGTCGCCGGGCTCTTTTACGTGGGGCTTTTGATCCGCTACGTCACGCTGCACGCCGGCACCACCCCTACGTTCGATCTGTTCCGCGACATCCTCTCCTTCTGGATGATGCCCCCGATCGTCGCCGGGTGCGTGGCCTATGGCTGGGCCAAGGGCGTGCGCGTCTACGACGCGCTGGTGGAGGGGGCCAAGGAGGGTTTTCAGGTCGCGCTGCGAATCATCCCCTATCTCGTCGCGATCCTCGTCGCCGTCGGGATGTTCCGCGCTTCGGGCGGGATCGCCATCCTCGTCGATCTCCTGTCGGGTCTGACGACGCGCATCGGGATGCCCGCCGAGGCGCTGCCGATGGCGTTGTTGCGGCCGCTGACCGGTTCCGGAGCCCAGGGCGTGATGACCGAGGTCATGAGCACCCACGGACCGGACTCCTTCGTGGGCTATATGGTGTCCACCTTCCAGGGAAGCACCGAGACCACCTTCTACGTTCTGGCCGTCTATTTCGGCGCGATCGGCGTCAAGCGGACCCGCCATACGCTACCCGCCTGCCTGGTGGCCGACGTGACCGGGATCCTCACGGCGGTGCTCGTCGTCAACCTGCTCTTCGGTTGACGCTCCGGCGCCGTGGTGCTAGCGTAAATCGCTATCGTGGCACGGTTTAAGAAAAAGCGAGTGTGTAGGAACCGGGGAGCCGACCTCCGTTTGAAGGGGGTGGGCCGAGCGGACAGGCCAGACGATCCAAGGGCGCTCCAGGTGGGCGCCCTTCGTCTTTCAGGACCACCGATGCGCGGAAGGGGAGGGTCGATGTGACCTCGAAAGAACAGTTGATTCGACTCGTGCGGATCCAGGACGTCGCGGACAACCTGCAACAGGCCGAAGCCGTGGTCGCCGCGGCACCGGCGAAGATCGACGAAATCGAAGGACGCTTTCGTGAGCGCAACGCGGAGTACGTCGCGATCAAGGATCGCTACGACGAGCTCGAGCTCGACCGCAAGACACGCAGCACCGAGCTCGAGGTCCTCGAGGAGCACAGGACCAAGTACAACGACGACCTGATGCAGGTGAAGAACCAGAAAGAGTACGCCGCGATGCTCAAGGAGATCGACAGCGTCAAGGCGCAGATCACGGAGCACGAGGAGGCGATCCTCCGCGACATGGAGGAGATCGAGAAGCTCACCGGTGAGCTCGCGACACACGAAGAGCACATCAAGCAGGAACGCGAGGCCGTCGATATCGAAACCAAGAACGTCGAGCAGGCATCGGCCGAAGCGCGGCAATCGATCGAAAAACTGAGGGCCGAGCGCGGCAACCTCGAGAGCGGGCTTCCACGCGGTTTGCTCGCCAACGTGCGGCGCCTCGAGGCGACGCGCCGCGGAGTGTTCCTTTCGCAGGCCACCGACGGGACCTGCCAGACCTGCTACGTGCGGTTGCGCCCGCAGGTGTACCAGGAGATCAAGATGGCGGCGGCCGTCCACACCTGTGGGAACTGCCGCCGGTTCCTGTTCTACGAACCGGGGATCTCCGCGGCGCTTGCCGGGGCGGGTGCTTCCGAGGTCGAGCCGGCCGCATCCGAGGCTCCCGCGGCCGCCGAGGGCGGCGTCGAAGCGGTCAACGGTGGGGCGGTTTAACGCGGCGTTCGACGGCGGCTCCCGAGGAAACCCCGGCCCCGCCGCATGGGGCGTCGCGGTCTTCGACGCGGATGGCCGCTGCCTCGAGCGCCACGCCGGAACGCTGGGCCACGCGACCAACAACGTTGCCGAGTACCACGGCCTCATCGAGGCCCTGCGGATCGCGATTGAACGGGCCGCCGCCGAGGTCCGACTGCGCTCGGATTCCGAGCTCATCGTGCGTCAGCTCGAGGGGCGCTACAAGGTCAAGCATCCCGATCTCAAACCGTTGTTCGCGGAAGCCAAGAGGATGATCGCGCGGCTTGCCCTGTTCAACATCCGCCACGTGCGCCGGGAGGAGAACCAGGAGGCGGACGCGCTGGTCAACGAGGCGCTGGACCGCCACGAGAGCCATCCCGGCGCACCGGTGCGCATTCGGGACGTCCCCGAGGTCGAGGGTGGCTGAGCCGATCGCCGCCGCCCTGGGCGTCGTTCGGTCGCGGATCGAGCAGGCCTGCGCCCGCGTGGGCCGCGATCCCGGGGGAGTCCGGCTCGTCGCGGTCTCCAAGACCCAACCGGCGGAGCGGGTGAACCGGGCCGTGGCGGCGGGCCAGCGGATCTTCGGCGAGAACCGTGTCCAGGAGGCCCTGGCCAAACAGCCCGACGTCGCCGGCGACGTCGAGTGGCATCTCGTCGGGGCGCTTCAGCGCAACAAGGCGCGGCACGCCGTGGGGGCGTTCGCGTTGCTCCACGGGGTGGACAACGCGAAGCTGCTGGCCGAGATCGACCGGCGCGCCGCGGCCGCAGGGATCCGCCAGGCCGTGTTGCTCCAGGTGCGGTTGGGGGACGAACCGACCAAGTCTGGCGTCGACCCGGCCGGTCTGGATGAGCTCGTGGATGAGGCCGCCGGGTCGGCTCATGTCGAGCTGCGTGGCCTGATGGCGATCCCACCGCCGGCGGACGCCGAACGGACCCGTAGCTGGTTCACCCGGCTCCGCAAGCTGCGCGACGCACAGGTGGCTCGCGTCCGCCTCGCGCTGCCCGAGCTGTCGATGGGGATGAGCGACGACTTCGAGATCGCCGTCGAGGAGGGCGCCACCCTCGTGCGTGTCGGGACCGCGATCTTCGGCGCTCGAACGCCTTGAAAACCCCGGTCGTTCGTGACCGATTTCACACCTCCTCGAACATCGCATCATGACCGATTTAGCATCATCTCCCGCTCCGAGATGAATTTTAGGAATTCCAGGGAATCCAGAAAAAAAGCGCAGAATAAGGCAAGAAAGTGCTTTACACATTTTGGCCTTCTTGGGTACCTTTCGGCATTCGTCGTAGCTAGGGTCGTATCCGGGGGATGACTGGTGGCACGCCGGTCAAAAGACACGCAGCGCAAATCCGCGCGCGAGTCTGCGCGACGCCCCGTCTGTCTGGAACCCCTCGAGCCCCGCGTTCTCCTGTCCGCCGATCCGACGCTGCTCGGTGCGCTCGAAGCGAGCGTGGACGACGATCCGACGCGTCCGGTCGAGCAGGCCTCGGTCACCTCGAAGCGTTACGATCCGGGTGCGGCGAACGGTTTCGTCGACGCCGCGGACATGAACGACGAGTGGATCGTCGAGGATGGCGACGGCGGTGGTGCCGACGCCTTGGCGCCGGCGACCGAGTGGGTCGTCGAGGCTCCGGCGACGGTATCCGGGACCGCGGCCGCGAACGACACGAGCCAGGGTGTCGACGGCGCGCGCAACACCGACGTGGCGACGCTGGACGCTGCCACGACGCAAGAGGATGCCGCCGGAATGGCCGCGCCTTCCGAGCCGCTCGCCGCGAGCGAGACCGACCCGGATGAGAGCGACGCGCAATCGTCGCTCGCCGTCGACGCGCCTGATGCGCCGAGCGCCACCCACATCAATTCAAGCGAAGAACCGATCACCAACGAAGTACCCGAGGACTCCCTCGCGCGCGGCCCTCCGAGCCATGGCCCGAACCTTTCAGCACCTCACGTCCAGAATCCCTCGAATAGCGGTAGCTCCGGCCCGTCCGAGGGTTCTTCTGTACCCACCGACGAAGCGCTCCGGAGCCTTCTCGACGCCGTCATCGCGCGCTGGCTCGCCCTCGATCCTTCCCTCGATCTCACTTCGCTCGACGATCTGACGATCGGCGCTGTCGATCTCGCCGACGGTCGTCTGGTCGAGACCGACGGAGCCTCGATCCTCGTCGACACCGACGCGGACGGCTACGGCTGGTTCATCGACCTGTCCCCATCGGATGACACCGAGTTCGGCCAGTCGTTGAACGACGACACACTCGTCGCGCAGCTCGACAGCGAGGCGCACGGCCGTGTCGATCTGCTCACCGTGCTGATGCGTGAGGTCGGCCGGCTGCTCGGCGTCGCGACCTCGGATCCCGCGACGGCTCCCGGGCAACGCGCGGTGGCCACGCTGCCGGCCTCGCCGCCCGGCGGCCTCGGCGGCTCCTCGGTCGCCACGACGATCTCCACCGTGCGGGACGACTCGCCGGTTCTCGACCTGTCGCTCGAGACCGCCGACGTGACGATCCGGATCCTGCCCGACGGCCGCGTCGTCGTCAGCGGATCGACGGACAGGGACGGGATCTACACCGGGCTCACCGACATCATCGGCGGCAGCGGCAACGACACGCTCGTCGGGTCGGACCACGACAACGTGTGGCTCGTGGACGCCGCGGACCGTGGAGAGGTCAACGGCCTGCGTTTCGAGGCGATCGAAAACCTGACCGGTGGCTCCGGCCGGGACATGTTCATTTTTGCAGATGCCGCGACGGTCTCGGGAAGGGTCGATGGCGGGGCCGGGATCAACGTCCTCGACTACTCGGCCTACACCACCCCGGTGATCGTCGATCTGACCGCCGCGACGGCGACCGGGACCGGGGAGGTCTTCGGCATCCGCGACGTCAGCGGCGGGCTCGGCGACGACTCGCTCCGCGGGGACGCGGGCGACAACGTCCTGCTCGGCGGCGCGGGCAACGACACGCTGATCCTCGGCAGCGGCGGCGGCGCGGCCGACGGGGGGGCCGGGGACGATACGCTGGTCGGACCCGACACCGACCGCGGCTGGCTGATCACGGGCGACGGCGTCGGGTCGTCCGGCCCGGTGGCGTTCAGCAACATCGAGCACCTGATCGGGGGCAGCGGAGACGACACCTTCGTCTACCAGGACGACGACGCCTGGATCGCCGGGATCGTCGACGGCGGCGACGGCTACGACACCTCGGACACCTCGGCCCGCCAGGCCGCGGTCGTGGCCTACGTGCTGGCCGCCGGCTCGAGCGCCGCCAGCGGCTTCAAGCGCTTCGAGCGGCTCATCGGGAGCGCGGGGACCGACACCCTGGTCGGACCGGCCAGCGGTGTCTCCTGGACGATCTGGGGCGCCGACGCGGGCCTGGTCGACAACGTCGAGTTCAGCGGCTTCGAGAACCTCACCGCGGGGGCGGGCGACGACACCTTCACCCTCACCGGGGTCGGCGCCGTCAGCGGGCTCGTCGACGGCGGCGCCGGGTCGAACACCCTCGTCGGGCCGAGCAGCGCCACGACCTGGTCCGTCGGCGGGATCGACAGCGGGATCGTCGCCGGGACCTCCTTCCGGGCCTTCAAGCATCTGATCGGCGGCGTGGCCGACGACATCTTCGTCGTGTCGGGTACCGCGAGCCTCTCGGGAACGATCGACGGTGGAGCGGGTCAGAACACGCTCGACCTCACCGCGCGCGCTTCCGCCTCGGTGGACCTCGAGACAGCCGGCGCTCCGGGCATGGCCGGCTTTGCCAACATCCACACCCTGCTCGCGAGCGGCGGAACCCTGATCGGTCCGGCGGCGGACACCGGCTGGACGCTGGGCGGTCCGGGAGCCGGAACCGTCGCGGGGTTCTCCTACTCCGGCTTCACGACCCTCGTCGGCGGCGCGGGCGTCCACACCTTGACCGGTCCGGACGGTCCGACCGCCTGGACGCTGACGGCGCCCGGAGAGGGGTCGGTCGCCGGCACGCAGTTCTCGGCCTTCACGAACCTGATCGGCGGGGCCGGGAACGACACCTTCACGCTACTTTCCGGCGCGACGGTCGGCGGGACCCTCATCGGCGGCACCGGGCTCAACACGCTGATCGGACCCGACGACCCGGCCGTGACCTGGAACGTCACCGGCGTCAACGCCGGGACGGTCTCCGGGACCGCCTTCGCCGCGATGGTGAACCTCGTCGGCGGCAGCGGGGCCGACCTCTTCGCGATCGCCGACGGCGCGCGCATCACCGGGTCGGTCGACGGCGGCGCCGGCTCCAACACGCTCGACCTGTCGGCCCGCGTCGCCGCGGCGACCGTGAATCTCGGGACGAGCATCGCCGACGGCGCCGGGTCGATCGCCAACCTGCAGACCTTCCTGGGCAACGGCGGCGCGTTCATCGGTCCGGACGCGATCTCCCTTTGGGACATCACGACGACCGACGCCGGTACCG
>JBFFZZ010000142.1:0-7714 GCA_041568335.1 Candidatus Polarisedimenticolaceae bacterium
GGCTATTGTGGTTGTTGCCGATCACGCTGGCCGTCGTCGTCGCGTCCAGGACGGGTTCCGACCCCCAGGCGTGGGATCGGCGTACCGCCCGAACGATCCACGGCTGGTCCCGCGGCTGGGTGCACGACCTCGGGACGTTCCTCTCGAAGGTCGGTGAATCGCGCTACGCCCTGTTGCTGCTCGGGAGCACCTACGCCGGGTCGCGCTGGTGCGGCAACGAACGGCTCGAGCGATCGGCGAGCCTTTCGGCCGAGGCGCTGCTCAACACGTCGATCTACGTCGGTCTGATCAAGAACTCCACGCGGAGGACACGCCCCGTCAACGGCGGCACCGGCGAATTCTTCGTCAGCGATCCACCGCCGGGACAGTCGAACCGCTCCTTCCCCTCGGGTCACGCGACCGGGGTCTTCGCGGTCGCCGCGGTGTTCGCGCACGAGTTCCGTGACAGCCGCTGGGTTCCCTGGGTCGCCTACGGGAGCGCCGGCCTGATCGCGCTCTCCCGTGTTTCGCTGGGACGGCACTTCCCGACGGACATCGTGGCCGGCGCGGTGCTGGGCGACAGCATCGGGCGCATGGTCAGCCACCGCTCCGCGAGCCACACGGCGGGCCTGGACCCCATGTGGGCTAAGCCGCCCGACTGATCTTCTTCTTGATCTTGGCCAGCTTTTTCTTGCGCTGCTTCTTGGTGTAGGCGGCCATGATCGGGCACTTCTTGCACGCCTTGGCCTTCTTCGAGAACTTGAAACAGCACTTGTTCTTGAGTTTCATCGAGGCGCCTGACGAGCTCCGATCGGACGGGTCGGGCCACGATACCGCAACTCCGGGCCCCGTGCACGAGGTGTTATTCTCGATTCGAGGCGTGGAGGGACACGGGATGTCGAGATGGAAGATCGGGCTCGTCGTCTGGCTCGCGGCGGCCGCCTGCTTGGCCGACGAGACGCGCGAGCTGCACCTGGCGGCGCGCAACGGCGATCTGGAGACGGTCAAGCGGCTGGTGGAGTCCGGCTTGCCGGCCGATTCCCCGGGCCGCTTCGGGATCACCGCGCTGAACCTCGCGGCCCAGGGCGGCAACACCGAGGTCGTGGCCTACCTCCTCGAAAAGGGCGCGGACCCCGACGCGAGGGAATCGTTCTTCGGGGTCGGCGTCCTCGGAGGCGCCCTGCGGAAGGGGGCGCCGGACTACGAGGTCGCGATCCTGCTGCTGCACGCCGGGGCCGGCGATCGCGCCGGCGCGCTCGACACGGCGTTCCGCTCCGGCCACGTCGCGCTCGCGCGAGCCGCGATGGAGGCCGGCCCGGTCACCGAATCCGAAGCCGCCGACCTGCGCGCCCGGTTCACCGGACTCGACGACGAGCTCGCGGCGATCCTCGCCGCGGTCGAGACGCGGCCGGATCCCCCACCCCCGGTCTACACGGTGGAGCAGCTGAGGAGGTTCAGCGGCGAGTTCGAGGGCGGGGATGCGAGCGCCAGGCTCGACGTCGTCGACGATCGACTGATGCTGACGATGGACGGGACCACCACGCCGCTGACCCCCAAGGGCGAACGTGCGTTCGGAAACAGGGAAGCGGGCATCGAGGTCTCGTTCTTCGGCCGGGCGGAGACGATCGAGGGCGTCGGGGTCGAGCGCAACGGCGAGCGGGTGGCGCGGATGCGGGTCGCCGAGAGCCCGATCGTGGGATCCGTCGAGCTCCCCGAGTTCATCGAGAACCCGGATGCCGAGCCGGTCGTGCACTGGCCCGGTTTCCGCGGTGCCAACCGCGACGGGATCGGGGACGGGATCGACACGTTGGCCGACTTCGACCTGGAGTCCGGCAAGGGGGTGGCCTGGAGCACCGACTTACCCGGCCTGGGCAACTCGAGCCCGGTCGTCTGGGGCGATCGCGTCTACATCACGACGGCCGTGGCGAAAGGCGGCAGCACGCCGCTGCGCACCGGGCTGACGGGGTCCGGCGAGGAGGTCGAGGAGACCACCGAGCATCGCTGGCTGGTGCTGGCCTTCGACAAGGGCAACGGAAAGAAAGTCTGGGAGACCGAGATCGGTCGTGGCGTGCCGCTGACGAAACGTCACTTCAAGGCGACGCAGGCGAACTCGTCCGCGGCGACCGACGGCAAGCACGTCGTCGTCGTCTTCCCGACGGCGGGTCTCGCCTGCCTCGGCGTCGACGGCAAGCTGCACTGGAGGCACGAGCTCGGCGGGCTGAACGCCGGCGGGTTCAACGATCCCGGTTTGCAATGGGGCTTTGCGGCATCGCCGATCATCCACGGCGGCAAGGTGCTCCTGCAGGTCGACATCCACGACGACAGCTATCTCGCCGCGTGGGATCTCGAGAGCGGCAAGCAGCTGTGGCGCACGCCGCGTCCCGACGTCGCTCCCTCCTGGGCCACGCCCGCGATCTGGTCGACCCCGCAGGGCGACGAGATCGTCGCCAACGCGTCGATCATCCGCGGCTACGACCCGGACACCGGAAAACCGCTGTGGAGCCTGGGGCCGACCTCGATCCAGGTCGTGGCGTCCCCGATCTTCGGTTCGCGGAACCTGTTCGTCTCCTCGGGCTACCCGCCGGCACGGCCGATCTACGCGGTGAAGCCGGGCATCCGCGGCGATCACACGATCGAGTCGGACGAGGATGCGGGACCGCTCGCCTGGTACCGCACGCGAGGCGGCGCCTACATGCCGACTCCCCTGCTGTATCGCGGCCTGCTCTACGTGGTGCACCACAACGCCCGCATCGTGGCGCACGATCCGCGCAGCGGCGACCGGGTCTACCAGGCGCGCTTCAGCGCCGGGGGCACGATGACCGCCTCGCCCGTCGCGGCCAACGCCAAGATCTATCAGGGGACCGAGGAAGGGACGATGTACGTGCTGGCCGCCGGGCCCGAGTACCGGGAGCTCGCCGTGCACGACTTCGCCGAGCCGCTGATGGCCACCCCGGCGATCTCCGAGGGGCTGGTGTTGGTGCGCACACCGTCCAAGCTGATCGCGGTGGGCAGGCGATCGGCGCAGGACTGACTCAGGAACGCCGACCCGATCCGGTGTCTCGACGACCGAGCTGAAACGTGAGGAACTGCGCTCGCATCCCGGAGGCGACGGTCGGCTTGGCCATCGTCGGGCGAGCCTGGAACGCGTGGGCGAACTCCTCGTTGGCGACCACGACCGCGGCGCGCCAGCCGTCGAACCGTTTCAACGCCCGGCCGAGCGCGCGGTAGAGCGGGAGCACGTCGTCCTGCGAGCCCATGCGCTCGCCGTAGGGCGGGTTGAACGCGAACAGCCCGCGATCGCGAGGCCCATCGGGGAGGATCTCGGCGAGACGGGCCGGCGTGAGCTCGGCGACATCCATCGAACGAACGACGATCGAGGATTCGGAGGCCCGCCCGGTCAGGCCCGCGGCGCGCAGGTTGCCGATCATCCAAGCGATGCACGTTTCGTCGATGTCCGAGGCCAGGATCACCGGTCGCGTGTCCGCGTACAACGGCGGCGCCTCCGCCGGGAAACGGCCGAAGATCTCGATCGACGGCAGCTCCGCCGGTCGACGGACGGCAAAACCGCGGGCGAGCAGCGCCGCCTCGACCGCAATCGTCCCGCTTCCCGCCATCGGGTCGACCAGCGGTTCCGCGTGGGGCATCCAGCGCGCCAGCTGGATCAGCTGTGCCGCAAGTGTCTCGCGAAGCGGCGCGGGGCCCTGCGCGACACGCTGCCCGCGATAGTGGCGCGAGCCACCACCGATATCGAGCGTCAGGAGGGTTCGACGCTCGCTCTCCCGCCCGACACGGCGGACGAGGAACTCGAGCTCCGGGGTCTCGGTCTCGACCGCTCCCGTGCCGCCGCGCTTGCGGAAGGCCTCCTCGAGCGCGCTCTTCACCGCCCCGCGTACCTGGAGTGGCCCCGCCTCGAAATCGCCGACATCACTCACCCTCCCGCTGACGCCGACCGGCCGGCCACGCGGCAACCGTTCGTCGTCGGCGAGCAGAGGAACGAGATCGGCGACGAGCGGCTCGAGGCGAACCGACGGCGACGAGACGATCTCCCAGCCGATACGCGACGCGCTACGGTGATAGCAGGCGGCCACCCAGGCGACGGCGGGGTCGAACGGGTAGCGCAGCGCCGCCGAGCCTTGTCGCGAGGGCTTGGGAACGCGCACCTCGAAGGGTGAGCGCTTCACCAGCCGCAGCAGCTCGGCCTCCATGACCTTGTTCGCGCCGACCGTCCCCGAAAGCCGGAGCGCCGATTCGGATCGCGCCTGGGCGGGCGAATTCACGCGCCCATCTTGCCGCCCCCTTGATCGATCCGCCAGCCCGACCTGTCGCGGTGTTACGCTCGTCCGCGATGGACAACGCCGGCCCGAGCATGCGCAGGGTCGTGACCCGTTGGCACGTCGTGGGTCTGGCGCTGAACGACGTGATCGGCAGCGGGGTCTACCTGCTCCCGGCGGCGGCGGCCGCGATGCTGGGCCCCGCGAGCCTCTGGGCCGTGCCGCTCGCGGGGGTGGCGGTGCTGCTCGTCGTCCTGTGCTTCGCGGAGGCGGCGACCCACTTCGACACACCCGGCAGCTCGTATTTGTACGCGAAGACGGCCTTCGGTCGGTTTGTCGGACTCGAGGTCGGCTGGATGAGCTGGCTCGCGCGTGTCGCCTCGATCGCGTCGCTGTCGGCCGGGTTCGCGCAGGCGCTCGGTTATCTCTGGCCGTCGGTGGGCGGAGGCTTGCCGCGCGCCTTGGCCATCGCCCTTCCGATCCTCGCGTTGAGCGCGATCAACGTCGTCGGCGTCCGCTCCGCAGTCAACGCGGTCGCTTTCCTGCTGATCTCCAAGACGCTACCGCTGCTGCTCTTCGTCGGCGTCGGTCTGTTTCACGCCAGCTGGACCGTCGCCTCGAGCCAGCCTCCCGGCGATGGGAGGCTCGGTGCGGCCGCGTTGCTCCTGCTGTTCGCTTACGCCGGCTTCGAAAACACCCCTGCGGCCGCCGGCGAGTTTCGCCGTCCCCGGCGCGACGTCCCGTTCGCCCTGCTGTTGCACATCGCCGTCATCACCCTGCTGTACGTCGGGGTTCAGTGGGTCGCGTTGGGGACGCTGCCCGGGATCGCCGCTTCGGAGACACCGCTGGCCGATGCAG
This sequence comes from Candidatus Polarisedimenticolaceae bacterium, assembly GCA_041568335.1. Lineage (GTDB taxonomy): Bacteria > Acidobacteriota > Polarisedimenticolia > Polarisedimenticolales > Polarisedimenticolaceae > WVWW01. The sequence goes on from JBFFZZ010000142.1 coordinate 5,109, forward strand.
CCGCGCGCTTCCTCGGGCCGGCGGCGGGCCTGCTGATGACGCTCGGCGCCGCGATGTCGATCCTCGGGACCAACAGCAACTCCGTGCTCAACGGTCCGCGTTATCTGCTGGCGTTGTCGCGCGACGGGTACGGCCCGCGTTTTTTGGGCGACATCCACCCGCGGTTCCGGACGCCCGCCAACGCCGTCCTGCTCCAGGCGGCGATCGCGCTGCCGCTGGCGCTCACGGGGAGCTTCGTGGCGCTCGCGGAGCTCTCGGTCGTCGCGCGGCTGGTCAGCTATCTCGGCACGACGGCGGCGGTCCCGCTTCTGAGACAGCGCTTCGAATCTCGACCGGGAGCCTTCCGGCTTCCGGGAGGGGCGCTGGTGCCGGTGGCCGCCTCGCTGGTGACGCTCGTGCTCGCGGCGAGCGCGGACCGATCGAACCTGATGGCGGCGGCGGTCGCCCTGCTCGCCGGCGCGGCGATCTACGCGGCGCGGCGAAGGCCGGAAGCTGCCCGCTAGTACTCGGCGGTATCCACCGTTTCGACGAAGCGGATCTCGAACGGCTCCTTGACGCCGCCATCGCGCATGCGCCTCTTGAGCTCGTTGGAGTCGATGAACGCACGCAGCGTGGTCAGTGCGTTGGCCTGGTGATAGACGATCACGTTGTTCGGATCGTCGTATTCCTGATCGACCGCGTGCCCGACGATGCCGGCTTCCTTTCTGTAGAGATCGAAGTCGTTGTAGACCTTGACCCAGGAGTCGTAGTCCTCGACACCGTGATGGACGATGATCCCGGGAAGCATCTTGTCGGAGATGGTGTCGCCGAACATCGGTCGCGTCAGGTAGGACGTCGGCGTGCCCTCGACGTTGCCATCCTTCAAGGCCCGTTCGACGTCGTCGCGACCCAGGTACCCGCGCGCGGCGTCCGCGTCGGAGCTCGGAAGATAGACATAGAGCATCTGCGGGTCGTCGGCCCCGCGATTGACGTAGTGTCCCAGGAAGCCCGCTTCCTTGCGAACGCTCGTGCGGGCGTCGAACGCCCGCTTCCAGGCGTCGTAATCGGCCACGCGATGGATGACGAACAGCGAAACGGGTGCACGATCTTGACTCATGGAGCTACTCCTGCCGGGGTCGGATCAACGTGGGACCGCCGCGCCCGTGATCGCGTGCGGTTCCTCGACCATTACCTCACGGAACCGTCCGGCCAGGCAAGCGAACCGGCCGAAATCATCCCCACGAGGATCCTCGGGCGGGCAAAAACCAGCGAGAAACCGCGGGTCGCTTCAGCTCGACGGAGCCAGCTTCTCGCCGAGCCAGCCGAGAACCGCACCTCCCGGGACGTAATAGATAGGCACCTCGATGGACCACCACATCCAGATGTCGTTCGGTAGGTTGAAGATCCCCGACCAACCGGCGTTGAAACACCATGCTACGAGCGTCAGTAGGACCCCGAACTTGGCGCCCGCGACCCAACCGGTGCCGAGCGCCGGACGAATCCAGCCGAAAATCGCGGCGAGCACCAGACTCGTGAGCACTCCGGTCGTGACCCAGCGGAGCATCAACGCGCCCATATTCGGGGGATCTTCGTTCAGCTCCGGGCGCCAGAACGACTCGTTCGCCCGGTACGAGTCATTGAGCACACCGGTGTGGATCAGCGGACCCGTCGCGAACGAGATGACGAACATGACCAGGTAGAAAACGACACCGCCGATGACGATCAGTTTCCAGTTCATGGCACTCTCCTTGAACGGACGGATTCTCTCACAGGTCCCGAAAGGGCCGGATGGTGCGCTTCTTTACGGGCAGGGGTTGTCGTTTGGCCGCACGGCCCCGAAGCTATCCATCCCCAGATCGCTCTCCGTGAAACCGACGACGCCGGTCGCCAGGTAGAACACGGCCTGGCCGGACGTAAAGACGCCCGCAGGAGTCGAATTGATCGGCGTCCTGCAGGTCTGCGCGGCCAGCTGAACGGACGCAGGATTCTGCGTGTAGGGCCCACCGTTTTTGAGCAAGGCCAGGTCGCCGCGGTAGGCGTTCCATGTGTCGAAGCCGAACTCGGCCTGCCATTGAACGACGTCCGGGTCGGCGAAGAGGATGTAGATCAACCCATCATCTCGATCACAATGATCGCCCTCGGAGTCGCCGTCCAGATCCGGCTGGCTCGGGTTGTAGACGAACCGGCAGTTGTCGCAACCCTCACCGCGCCCGTCGCCATCCACATCGCTCTGAGTGGGATTGGCCACCTGGGGACAGTTGTCCACACCGTTAGGCACGCCGTCTCCGTCGTCATCGATCTCGCAAGCATCGCCGATGCCGTCGCCGTTCGAATCGGCCTGGTCCGGATTGGGGGTCAGCGGGCAGTTGTCCACGGTATCCAGGACACCGTCCCCATCGTCGTCGTCGTCGCAAGCGTCACCCAGAGCGTCGCCGTCCGCGTCCTCCTGTGCCGGGTTCGCGAGCGCCGGACAGTTGTCGATGTCGCCGCAGACGCCATCGCCGTCGATGTCGTTCATTGCGTCGTTCGGGCAGGTGTCGCAGGCGTCGCCGAGACCGTCCGCGTCGGCGTCGCTCTGAGCGGCATTGGAGACACCCGGACAGTTGTCGACGTCGCCGCAGACACCA
>JBFFZZ010000143.1:0-7712 GCA_041568335.1 Candidatus Polarisedimenticolaceae bacterium
TACGCCCGCTGGTCCTGATGCCCGCCGCCGACGGCGGCTACGTCCTGATCGGGTTGTGGCGTCCACGGCCCGAGCTGTTCCGCGACATCCCCTGGGGCGGGCCCCGCGTGACCGACGCGACGCTCGAACGCGCCGCGCGGCTCGGGCTCCGCGCCGGCGTCTTGCCTCCCGGGTACGACGTCGACGACGAGGGCGGATTGCGCCGACTCGAGGCCGATCTGAGCCATCCGGAGATCGCGGCGCGCGCGCCGGCGACGCTGCGGGCGCTGCGTTTGTTGTTTTGAGCGGATGCGGCGTGTTATAGTCGCTTTCCGCCTGAGACGCCGACCCGCGAGCGTCCGTTCGGTTTCCCGTAACCAGAACATTGTGCACTGATTTCCGTTTTTCATCGAGCGTTTTGAGCAGGAGGCGCCATGGCCGAAGAGCGAACCCGCAACCGTAGAGGCTCCGGACGCGGGCGACGACGAGGGTCGTCGAACCGTCGCGGCAGCGCCTCACCGGCCGCACAAGGACCGCGTGAACAGCCCGTCGCGGTCGCCGAGCTTGAAGCGGAGATCTCCGCCGCCGAGGAACAGACCCAGGAAGGCGCGGTCGATCTCTCCTCGCTCTACCGCATGGACAACAAGGAGCTCACTCAAGCCGCCAAGGCCCTCGGCGTCGAGGGCACGTCGGGGATGCGCAAGCAGGAGCTGATCTTCGAGATCATGAAGGCACAGTCCGAGCAGAGCAGGCTGGTCTTCGCCGAGGGCGTGCTGCAGATCCTCCAGGACGGTTACGGCTTCCTGCGCCACCCGGACTACAACTATCTCCCGGGCCCCGACGACATCTACGTCTCACCGTCGCAGATCAAGCGCTTCGGGCTGACCACCGGCGACACCGTCTCGGGACAGGTGCGTCCCCCCAAACAGGACGAGAACTACTTCGCGCTGATCAAGGTCCTAGCCGTCAACTTCGACGACCCGGACCAGATGCGTGAGCGCATCCTGTTCGACAACCTCACACCGCTGTACCCCGAAGAGCAGCTGCGTCTCGAGACGACGGTCGAGAACCTCTCCGGACGGATCATGGACCTGCTCACCCCGATCGGCAAGGGCCAGCGTGGCCTGATCGTCGCGCCGCCGCGGACCGGCAAGACGATGCTGTTGAAATCGCTGGCCAACTCGATCAGCGCCAACCACCCCGAGGTGTTCCTGATCGTGCTGCTGATCGACGAGCGCCCCGAGGAGGTCACCGACATGCAGCGCTCGGTCGACGGCGAGGTCGTCGCCTCGACGTTCGACGAGCCGGCGCAGCAGCACGTCCACGTCTCCGAGATGGTCATCGAGAAGGCCAAGCGCATGGTCGAGCACGGCCGCGACGTGGTGATCCTGCTCGACAGCATCACGCGCTTGGCGCGCGCCTACAACACCGTCCAGCCGCCGTCCGGCAAGGTCCTCTCCGGCGGGATCGACGCCAACGCCCTGCAACGCCCCAAGCGCTTTTTCGGGGCCGCACGCAACATCGAGCACGGCGGCTCGCTCACGATCATGGCGACGGCGCTGATCGACACGGGCTCCCGCATGGACGACGTGATCTTCGAGGAGTTCAAGGGCACCGGCAACATGGAGCTGCACCTCGATCGAAAGCTCACCGATCGCCGCGTCTTCCCGTCGATCGAGATCGACCGCTCGGGAACGCGCAAGGAAGAGCTGCTGATGGATGCCGCGACCCTGAACAAGGTCTGGATCCTGCGCAAGATCCTCAGCCAGATGGCGACGGTCGAGGCGATGGAGCTGCTCATCGACAAGATGTCGAAGAGCGAGAACAACGAAGACTTTCTGAAGATGATGCAGGGCGGCTAGGCCGCTATCCCACGCGTCCCAGCTCCAGCCGCTCGCGCCACTTCGCCGGGAGCGCGGCGAAGACCTCGCGGGCCACGACGAGCCCTGCGGGATCGGCCAGCAGCGCTCGCGCCTCGTCGCGGGCGGACTCGAGCAGCTTCGGTTGCCGCACGACCTCGGCCAGGAACTGCAGGTCGCTGAGGCCGTGCTGCTGCGTACCGAAGACGACCCCCGGACCACGCAGTGCCAGATCGCGCTCGGCGATGCGAAAGCCGTCGTTGGTTTCGACCATCACGCCCAGCCGTTCGTCGGCCTCCTTGCTGGTGATCTCCTTACCGACCATCAGGACGCAGTAGGACCGCGCGGAGCCACGGCCCACCCGCCCGCGCAGCTGGTGCAGCTGGGACAACCCGAAGCGCTCGGCGTGCTCGACGATCATCACGCTGGCGTTGGGCACGTCCACCCCGACCTCGATCACCGTCGTGGCCACGAGGACCTTCAGATCTCCACTCACGAAGGACTGCATCACCGCATCCTTCTCGCCGGCCTTCATCCGGCCGTGCACCATGCCCACGGCGAGCGGCTTCAGGTCCTTCGCCAGTTGCTCGGTGAACTCGGTCGCCGCCTTGAGATCGCTCTTGGCGGTCTCCTCGACGAGCGGGACCACGACATAGACCTGGTGTCCGCGACCGACCTCGCTACGGATCCCCTCGTAGACCTTCTTGCGATCGCTCTCACGGCGGATCACCGTCCTGATCGGCGTGCGGCCCGGGGGCAGCTCGTCGATGATCGAAACGTCGAGGTCGCCGTAGAGCGTCATCGCGAGCGATCGGGGGATCGGGGTCGCCGTCATCACCAGCACGTCCGGATGGCGGCCCCGCTCGGCCAACCGGGCGCGTTGGAGCACCCCGAAGCGGTGCTGCTCGTCGATCACGCACACCCCGAGCTTGCGAAACTCGGCCCGCGTCTCGAACAGGGCGTGCGTGCCGATGATCAGCTTGGCCCAGCCGCTGGCGATCTTGCCTTCGACCTCGCGCCGCGCGACCGCGCGTAACGATCCCGTCAGCAAGACCATCGGGCAGTCGATCCCGCCCTCGTCGAGCATCTTCTTGAGACTACGGAAGTGCTGGTCGGCGAGGATCTCCGTCGGGGCCATCAACGCCCCCTGGTAGCCGTTCTCGATCGCGACGAGCAGAGCCAGCAACGCCACCACGGTCTTGCCCGAGCCGACGTCCCCCTGGAGCAGGCGGTTCATCGGGTGCGAGGAGCGCAGATCGTCACCGATCTCCTTGAGGACCTTCTTCTGCGCTGCGGTCAACTTGAAGGGCAGCATCCGCGCCAGTTTCGTGCGCAGGGCGTCGGTCAGCTCGTAGGCGATCCCGCGCTCCTTCTTGCGGAAGTCGTCGCGGCGCGTGGCGAGCGCCAGCTGAACGAGGAAGATCTCCTCGAACGCGAGCGCGCGATGGGCCGCGGTCCGCCGCTCGTGCAGCGTTTCCAGCTCGATTTCGGGTCCCGGGAAGTGCACGCCGCGGAGCGCCTCGATCCGCGGCAACAGCTCGTGGCGCAGGGCGATCTCTTCCGGGACGCGCGGGCTCAGGGTGTCGGGATCCAGCTCGCTCAGGGCACGGTGAATCAACTGCCGCAGCACGCGCGGCGTGAGATCGGCAAGCTTGCGATAGACCGGGACGATGCGACCGGTGTGGATCCCTTGGGTGTCCTCCTCGTCGAGGAACTCGAAGTCCGGGTTCTCGAGCACCGTGCGGCCGCGCTTGACCTGAGCCCTGCCGAACAGCACGACGCGGCGGTCGGGCTTGAACGCGTTCGCCATGTACGGCCGGTTGTACCAGACCACGCGGATCCGCCCGCTCGAGTCCTCGACCTCGGCCTCGAAGATGGTGAAGTTGCGCCGGCGTGTGCGGATCAGCCTCGCCGAGACGACCGAGGCCTCGATCGTACGCACCTCTCCGATGACCAGCTCGGCGATGGTCGCGAAGGAACGGCGGTCCTCGTAACGGAACGGCAGGACGTAGAGCAGGTCCTCGACCGTCTCGTAGCCGGCGGCCGCGAGCTTCTCGGCGCGCCGTGGCCCGACTCCTTTGAGATAGCGGAGCTCGGTATCGGCCCTCACCGCGGCTACAACCCGCCGTACAGGGCGAACAGGCAAGCCGCGGCCCACAACGCCAGGTTGATCAGCAAAGAAACGTCGCGCAGGATCAGCGCGGTCGGGTTCTCACCGTGTCCGCACTGGTAGACGAGGTAGAGGTAGCGGAAGATCCCGTACACCACGAACGGGATCGTCATCCCCATCCACTCGGTACCGAGCTTGGCCGCGACCTCGGGCGAGAACGCGTAGAGCGCGTAGGCCACGACCGTCCCGGCGGTCACCGTCGAGACCATCTGGTCGAGGAACGGGATCGAGTACTCCTTGAGGATCGGACGCTGGTCGGACCCCGCCGGGTCGAGCGCCACGAGCTCCTGGCGGCGCTTGACGAAGCCCAGGAACAACGAGATCAGGCCCGTGCACAACACCAGCCAGTGCGACATCACGACGTCGATGACGACGGCACCGGCCCAGGCGCGCAGCAGGAACCCCGACGACAACAGCATCACGTCGAGCACCACGACGCGCTTGAGACCGAACGAGTAGCCCAGGTTGATGACCAGGTAGGCCGCCAGCACGATCACCAGCCGGCCACCCAGCGCCACGGCACCGCCGAGCGAGGCCACCACGAGCAACGCCGCCGCCCCGCCGGCGACACCGAGCGGTAAGCGCCCCGAAGCGATCGGACGCTTGCACTTGTCGGGGTGCCGGCGGTCCGCCTCGCGGTCCGCGATGTCGTTGATGAGGTAAACCGCCGACGCCAGCAGACCGAACAGCACGAACGTCGCGAGCACGCGGACCACGCTGTCGGTGTCGTCCACGCGGTGCGCGAACACGAGCGGCGCCAGGACGAAGACGTTCTTCGTCCAGTGATGCAGGCGCATGGCCCGCAGCAGTTCGATCGGCATCGCCGCCACCCGACAGACCTCCGCGAGAATCGGACTCTATACTAACGATTATGCGTCACGACAGACCGGTCGACGTGATCATCCCCGCGTTCAACGAAGAGGCGTCGATCGGCAAGGTCCTCGGCGATCTGCCCACCGAGCGGCTGCGCAGCGTCGTGGTGGCGGACAACGGATCGACGGACGCCACCGCCCGTGCCGCCGCGGCCGCGGGGGCCACGGTCGTTGCCGCCCCGCAACGAGGCTACGGCAGCGCCTGCCTGGCGGCGATCGGACATCTCGCCGCCGCGGACCCGCCGCCGCACATCGTCGTCTTCCTCGACGCCGACTACAGCGATCACCCCGACGAGCTTCCGCGGGTGATCGAGCCGCTGGTACGCGGGGAAGCCGATCTCGTCGTCGGCTCGCGCGCCCTGGGCGCGCGCGAACGGGGCGCGCTGGTCCCGCAGGCGCGCTTCGGCAACTGGCTCTCCACGCGGTTGATCCGGTGGCTCTACGGCGTGCGGATGACCGACCTCGGTCCGTTCCGCGCCATCCTCTGGAACCGTCTCGTCGAGCTCGAGATGGCGGACCGGGACTTCGGCTGGACGGTCGAGATGCAGGTCAAGGCGGCGAGCGCGGGTCTGGGCTACCGCGAGGTCCCCGTCTCCTATCGCCGGCGCATCGGCGCGTCGAAGATCAGCGGCACGCTGTCGGGGAGCGTCCGGGCCGGCTGGAAGATCCTCTACACGATCTTCCGCCTGCGTCGACGGCGAGCTCAGTCCTGATCGTGGACCGTCTTGAGCGACAGCACCTCGAAGCTGCGCGCACCAGAGGGGATGTCGACCGTGACGTCGTCGCCCTCCTTCAGACCCACCAGCGCCTTGCCGATCGGCGAGGCGATCGACAGCAATCCCTTCTCGAGATCGGCGACTTCGGGGAACACGAGCTGGTAGGTGATCTCCTCGTCGGTGTCGAGATCCAGCAGCTCGAGCCGTGATCCCAGCGCCGCGCGATCCCGCGGCATCTGGTCCATCTTGATCGAGTTCAGCGAACCGAGCCGCTCGCGCAGCTGGCCGATGCGGGCCCGAACGAAGGCCTGGCGCTCGAGCGCGGCGTGGTACTCCGCGTTCTCGCGCAGGTCACCCATCGCCACCGCGGTCTTGATCTCCTTGGGCAACTCGACCCGGAACTCGTGCTCGAGCGCGTTCAGCTCGCGCTTCAGTTTTTCCAGGATGTCTCGCACCGCAAGGAACCTCTCTCAACACGGCCTGAAGCGCGTCACTCTACTGTCCCGACCGGAATGCGGCAAACCGGCCCCGCAAAGCCGTTGTTCCCCGCTACTTACGTACGTACAAGTACGAAGCAAGTCCCGCGTTGACAGTGGGATGCGCGATGCCTACCATAGTTCGTCAGGGACTCGGGTTCTCCTACCGGGTTGCGAAAGGACGCCTCGATGCAGCTTCCCCAGACCAAATTCGTCGTGATCGGCACCGGTGTGGTGCTCTCGATGGCCCTGCTCGTGTTCGTCGGTACCCAGGGATCCGGGATGGGCTACTACATGACCGTGTCCGAATTCCTCGCGGACCCCGACGCGGCCGTCACGGGTCTGCGGGTCAACGGCAAGGTCGTCGACGGCACGATCGAGCGGCACGCGACCGGTGAGGACGTCGCCTTCCGGATGACGGACGGCGCCGCGACGCTGGCGGTGTATTACAAGGGGATCATCCCCGACACATTCGTCGACGGGGCGGATGTCGTGGTCGAGGGCCGGCTGCAGCCCGACGGGGTCTTCGCCGCGCACAACCTGCTGGCCAAGTGCCCGTCGAAGTACGAGTCCGCGGACGAGTACGGCGACGCTCCGGAGACCGCCGATCTGACGACCTCCGACTGACGCCGCGATGCGCGACCTCACGATCATCCTCGGTCACTACGGGCTGTTCCTGGCGCTGGCCACCGCCGGATGGTCGACACTGGCCGCCGTCCTGGGAGCGACCAACCGGGGCAGGGGGCTCCAGCGCAGCGCCGAGCGGGCGGTCTACGCGACGTTCGCCTTGACGCTCCTCGCGTCGGTCTGTCTGGTCCACGGCTTCCTGCGCGACGACTTCAGGCTCGACTACGTCTACCACTACTCGTCCAGCACCCAGCCGCTGGCCTACAAGATCGGCGCGCTGTGGGGCGGCCAGGCCGGCTCCCTGCTGTTGTGGGCGCTGTTCCTGACCGCGATGGCCGCGCTGATGGTCGCCACCAACCGCCGGAAGAACCGCGCGCTGATGCCGGCGGCCACCGCGGTGGTCTCGGGCATCGCGCTGTTCTTCATGATCCTGCTGAACTACTACGAGCCGCCGTTCGCCACGAGTGCGGCGCGCGTCGACGGCGTGGGGCTCAACCCGCAGCTCAAGAACTTCTGGATGATGATCCACCCGCCGACGCTGTACCTCGGGTATGTCGGCTTCTCGATCCCGTTCGCGTTCGGGATCGCCGCGCTGGCGACCCGGCGCACCGGGGACATCTGGTTCCGGACCACGCGGCGCTGGACGATCTTCTCCTGGTTCTTCCTCGGCAGCGGGATCCTGCTCGGCTCCTACTGGGCCTATATCGAGCTGGGTTGGGGCGGCTACTGGGCCTGGGATCCCGTCGAGAACGCCTCCCTGATGCCGTGGCTGACCGGGACCGCGTTCCTGCACTCGGTGATGATCCAGGAAAAGCGCCGCATGCTGAAGGTCTGGAACGTGTTCCTGATCATCCTCACGTTCAGCCTGTCGATCTTCGGCACGTTCCTGACGCGCAGCGGGATCATCTCATCGGTGCATTCCTTCGCCACGTCGCAGATCGGTCCGGCCTTCGCCGTGTTCCTCGCGATCATCGTCTTCGGCTCGTTGATCTTGCTGATCTCGCGGCTGGACA
>JBFFZZ010000144.1:0-7640 GCA_041568335.1 Candidatus Polarisedimenticolaceae bacterium
CCGCATCTCGAACCTCCCGTTGTTCGGGGGTCCATCGTGTCTGGATTATACCGCGAACCCGCACCACGGGTCGCTTGCCCCCGTTTCGTGCGGCATGTTAAAACCGGCGCATGAAAACACTCGGACTCTTCTCGATCTTCGCGATCTTCGGCTGGGCGCTGATCGCGGCCGCGTACGGCGGCTGGGTCGTCCTCACGATCGCCGCGCTCGGTTTCGCGCTGACCCTGGTCTTCGCGGGTTGTCATGAAAAGAGCTGGGGCGACCGGTTCGCCTGGTTCTTCTTCGGCCTCTGCGTGGTCCTGATCGGCCTGTCGTTCCGCACGACGTTCGCCGAATCGGTCGGGCTCGGCGTGGCCAAAGCGGTCATCCTGCTGCTGCTGGTGCTGTTCGCGTGGCGCGGGTCGCGGGCGCTCGAGTCGCACGCCTGACCCGATCGCGCACCGGGTTGCCGTCGCGATCGAGCCGGATGGGTTCGCCGAGGTCGAGCGCGCGCAGCCGGCCGAGCTGTGTCCTGGCGTCTCCGACGACCAGCCAGACCATCGGCTGCTCCAGGTAGGCCGCGGCCAGCTCGCGGATCCGCTCGATCGTCATGTCGCGCACGATCTGCTCGCGCTGCTTCAGGTAGCCGGCCGGGAACCCGTAGGCGCTCATGTCCTGCAGCAAACCGAGCTTGGCGCGGAGCGTCTCCAGCCGCCCTGCGTTGGCGCGCAACAGGTACCCCTTGGTGGCTTCCAGGTCGGTCTCGTCGAACCCCGGACCGTGTTGTTGGACGATCTCCTGGATCAGCCGGAGCGATTCGAGGGTGACGTTGGAGCGCACCGAGGAGAAGATCGTGAACGGCCCGATCTGATCCGAACCGCCGAAACCGGACCCGATCCCGTAGGTGTAGCCCTTGCCCTCGCGGAGCACCTGGGTCAGGTCGGACGCGAACCCGCCCCCGCCGAGCCGGAAGTTCATCACGTTCGCCGGGTAGTGGTCGGGGTCCGTTTGCGCCAGCGCGAGATACCCGATGTTGAGCACCGACTGCTTGGCGTCGGGGATATCGACGAAGTAGAGCCTGGCCCGCTCCTCCGACCACGTCGGCGGGGCGGGAAACCGTGGCGATTCCCCTTGCCAACGCTCGACGAGCCCGTCGAGCGACTTCATCACCTCGGCCTTGGAGACCGCCCCGGCCACGTGGAACGCGGCGACACCCGGCACGAGCGCGCGGCGGTAGTACGCCTCGAGCTCGTCCTGCTGCATCGCCTGGACCGCCTCGATCGTCCCCAACCCGTTCTGCCCGAGGATGTGATCGGCGTAAAGCAACCGCCGGAAGACGTCCGCCGCGACACCGTCGGGGCTCGCCGAACGTTGGCGTATCGACTGTTCCACGCGACGCTTGGCGCGCTGGAACTCGGACTCGTCCCAGCGAGGCTCGAGCAGGATCTCCTCGACCAGCGCCATCGTTTCCCGGTAGTTGCGCGCCAGCGAGCTTGCCGAGATGACGAAGCTCTCGCCGCCCGAGCCGACGCCGATCGAAGCTCCGAGCAGATCGATCGCCCGTTCGAGCTCCTCGGGGGTCCGGTTCTTCGTCCCCTGGGCGAGTGTCTCCGACAGCATGTTGGCGACACCGACGTTGGCCGGATCGTCGAGCAGTTGCCCGCCCTTGAAACGCAGCTCGAACTCGACGAGCGGCGTCTCGTCATCCTCGATCCCGAACACCTGGACGCCGTTGGGCAACGCGGCGCGCCACACCTTCGGCGTGGGAACCAACGGCGGCTCGCCGAACGGCGGCTCGACGCTGCGGTCGAACGCGCCCTGCGGGCTGCGGGTTTCTCCGCGCTTGACCGCGAAGGACCCCTCGGCGTCCTGGACGATCCGTTCCTCGACGACCTCGGCGCGCCCGGACTCGGCCAGCGCGAGCACGGGTTGCCCTTTCGGGACAAAACTCGTCGCGACGAACGGACGGTCCTTGATGTACGTCTCGTAGACGCGCATCACGTCCTCCGCGCTGACCGCGAGCGTGCGCTCGAGATCCTCGCGGAAGAAGTCCGGCGAGCCGGCGAAGATCGTGTACTCGGCCAGGTTGAACGCCTTGCCCAGGGTGCTCGAGATGCTGCGGTAGAAACCCGTCTCGATGCCGGCCTTGACCCGTTCCAGCTCCAGCGGGTCGACGCCCTCGCGCTCGAAGCGGCCGAACGCGGCGCGGATGGCGGCGTAGACGTCGTCCAGGTCGGTCCCGGCGAAGGCCTGGGCCGCGAGCGTGAACTGCCCGGCCAGCTCGCTGCCGCTGTCGAAGGCAAAGACGTCGGGGACCAGCTCTTTCTCCTCGACCAGCACCTCGTAGAACGGGGTCGACTTGCCGTCCGTCAGCAGCGCGCCGAGCACGGACAGCGCGTAGGAGTCCTCGTGGAACTCGGGAACCGACGGCCAGGTGAGGTTCACCTGCGGGAGCCGCGCGAAGTTGTCCTCGTGGAACAACCGGATCGTCTCTTTCAAGGTGACCGCGGGTGGCGCCGGAACCTCGGGCGTCTCGCGGGCCGGGATCTCCCCGAAGTACTTCTCGATCCAGGCCTTCGTCCGCTCGACGTCGAGGTCCCCCGCCACGACGAGGGTCGCGTTGTTGGGCCCGTACCACTTGGAATGGAAGTCCTTGACGTCGGCGAGCGTCGCGCTGTCGAGGTCGGCCAGCGAGCCGATCACCTGCCAGCTGTAGGGATGCCCCTCGGGGTACAACGCGCGATCGGTGACGTAGCTCGAATGGCCGTAGGGCCGGTTGTCGACGCCCTGTCGCTTCTCGTTCTTGACGACCTGCTTCTCCTTGGCGACGACCGACTCGGTGACCGTGTTGATGAAGAAGCCCAGCTTGTCCGCCTCGGCCCACAGCGCCTTTTCCAGCCCGTCGGTCGGCACGACCTCGAAGTAGTTCGTCCGGTCGCGGCTGGTCGACCCGTTGGCCGAGCTGCCGATGCGCGTCATCAGCCGGTCGAGCCCCCCGGCGCCGAGGTTCTCGGAGTCGAGGAAGAACAGATGCTCGAACAGGTGTGCGAAGCCGGTCTTCCCGGGTAGCTCGCGTGCCGATCCGACGTGGAACGTCATCAGCACCGTGGCGATGGGATCCGAGCGATCGACGTGCAGCACGACGTCGAGCCCGTTGTCGAGCCGGTAGCGCTCGTAGTCGAGGTTGAAGTCGGGCTTCGGCTCGGGCGAGGCACAGGAGGACAACAGCGCCACGGCGCCGAGCAGCCAGCAGAATCTGACGTTGGATCGGCTCATCGTTTCCTCAAGGGGCGGACGGATCGAGGCAGTGCTCGTCTTGGTGAAGGAGGATCGTGGCACGGGAAAGGGCGTCCCGCCAGATTCGAGCACACCGGCGCCGAAGAACGAAAGGCCGGGCAAGAGCCCGGCCCTGCTGAAATCGAGCTGTCCGTTGGATCAGTCGGTCGTCAGCCCGCTCGCGGAGTTGAAAACGTCGCTCCACATCAGCGCATCGGACCAGACCAGCGCGTCCGACCAGATGTAGGCGTCCGACCAGATAGAGGCGTCCGACCAGACCAGCGCGTCGGACCAGACGAGCGCGTCCGACCAGACCAGGCCGTCCGACCAGATCAGGCCGTCCGACCAGACCAGCGCGTCCGACCAGATCAGGCCGTCCGACCAGACCAGCGCGTCCGACCAGATGTAGCCCTGGGACCACGTCGAGTCGCCCCAGCTGATCGCGGTGTTTTCGAAGCCGATTCGGCCGGTGGTCTCGTCCTTGAAGCACTGCGGCGACCCGGCGGCGGTCACCTGCCCCGTCTCGTTGAGGGCCGCGCTGACATCGAGGATGCCGGCTCCCTGCATGAACGGATCGCCGGCGGTGGTCTTGGTCGCCGAGCGCATCATGCGCGCCTTGATCGTCGCGGGGTTCAGGGTCGGGTCCTGCTCGAGCATCAGCGCGGCGGCGCCCGTGACGACAGCAGCGGCCATGCTCGTGCCCGAGAGCAGCAGGTACTCCGTGGAGTAACCCGGAGCGGTCAACACGTTTTGCGGGAGGATCGTTTCCAGACCGGAGTAGCCCGAAGCGGGGGCCACGATCCGGTTACCCGGTGTGACGAGATCCGGCTTGACGAAGCGGTCGAGCAGCGTCGGCCCGCGCGACGAGAAGGACGAGATGATGTCGTCCAGCGGATCGGCGGTACCCCACTGGGTCAGCGATCCCACGGTGATGACCTTGGGCGAGTTGCCCGGGCTCGTGATCGTTCCGTAACCGTCGTTGCCCTGGTTGCCGGCGGAGCAGACGACCACGACACCGGCGTCCCACAGCGCCTCGACGGAAAGGACGAGCGGATCGACCGCGGCTTCCTGCTGGATGTTCTGGCCGAGCGAGAGGTTGACCACATCGATGCCCAGCACGTCCTTGTTGGCCAGCACCCAGTCCACACCGGCGATGACATCGGACGCGACGCCTTGCCCCTTCTCGTCGAGCACACGCACCGACACCACGTCCGCCGCCGGGGCCAGACCCGTGTAGGCGCCACCGGAAGAGGCGCCGTTGCCGCCGATGATGCCGGCGACGTGCGTGCCGTGGCCCCAAGGATCCTGCCGTGGGGTCGGGTTGACGCAGCTGTCGGCATGCGGGCTGCCCTTGTCGAAGTTCGCTTGGACGTCGGCGGCGCTGTGCGCTTCGCAATAGACGGCGACCATTTCCAGGTCGCCGACCCAGTCGCGATTCAGCGACGTGCTGTCGGCCGAGAACTCGTTACCCATCGAGAAATCGTACGTCGAGTTCCAATTGCTGAGGTCGCCGGTGATCCGGGCGCTGTCGACCAGCACGCCGTCGATGTACATGCGGGCCTGGCCCGTCGCGTTGCGGGTCACGACGACATGTTGTCGCACCGTTGCCACGCTCCCGGAGGAGCTGCTCAGCATCGTGTACATGCCGTTCGGTCCGTTGGTGCTCGTGCGCAGGCGGAACTGGTAGCTCGTGCCGTTCTGACCGAGCGTGAAGTTGCGGTTGTAAGGATCCTTGGACAGGCTGACGATCCGCGCCGGGCCACCCTGAGAAGCGGCCCCGGGTCGGATCCAGGCCTCGACGGTGATCTCGTTGCTGGCCGTGCAAGCCTGGAAGATCTTGTTCGAATCGGTCAAGTTGGACAGCCGGGTGGCGCTATCGATCGTCAGCCCGTTGTCCCCGAGCGTCACGTTGGCCGCGTCCTCGACCGTCATGTCGAGGGCGGAGCCGACGCCGGAGACGTCACGCACGCTCGCGGTAGTCGGGCCGCCCTCGAAACGGTACAGGGCGCTCAGGCCGCTCTCGACGCGGTCACCGCGATAGCCGCACGCGTCATGCGCCGGGATAATGTCCACGCTCTGCACGAGGGAGATGTCCGCATGGGATTGGATCCCCGAGTCGAGGACGGCCACGGTCACACCGCTACCGGTCAGCCCGGAGGTCGCCGCCACACTCAGATCGACGGTCGAGCTGGGGCCGTTGATCGACGTGTCGGCCAGGCCGACGACCGGAGCGTCCAGCGCGATGAACGAAAGGGCCGGATGATCGGCCAGCTTGTCCAGGGCGTGGGCCGGGATGGTCGCGGCGACGCCGGGGATGGAGCTGAACTCACGGGTGACGACCCCGCCGAGCCCCTTGACGAGCCCTCGCAGGTTGGCTCGCTCCGAATGCTCGTGCAAGACGAGGACGTCGACGGTTTCCCCGGGAGCCGCCTCGGCCTTGGCCCGCGCGGCGGCACTCATCCGCTCGCCGTGTTCGCCGGCCATCAGCGCGGGCGCCGCGACGACGGCGACCAGCGTGAGCCAGGCCGCGATCACGCCCGGCCGCGTCCTCCCGAACAGGGTTGAGAGTTCTTTCGACATCGTTTCCTGCCGCGCCTGGGCGGTCCTTTCTCACCCGGTTTCATTACCAAATTGCGTGCCAGATGGGCCGAGGGGTGGAAAAGGATTGGTGTCGAGGTCGTTTTCAGGTGATTAGGACCGCCGTCGCAGGATGACGTTCTGGTGATGCCGTGTCGCCTCGCGCGACACGGGGGAGGTTCGAAACGGGCGTCGCCCGCGGAAAACCTCACTGCTGCGCGAGTTTTGCAGGACCACGGAATCCACGACACGGACGTCGTAAAGCCCGACACCGTTCCCGAGGGCTTTTCGCCCGGCTGTGCCGGCCGAAAAGGACGTAAGATGCCCGCTCCTGTCCAGAAGGAGGTCCCCATGAGGCTCCGGATCGCTTTCTTGCTCGCGCTGTCGATGCTCGCTCCGGCATGCGCAAGCCCGTCGAGCGGCAATGCCGTCGCACCCGCCGACGCCGTCGCCACGATCCTGGGTGCCCCTATCCGTCTGGTGGAGGGGGACGATGCCGCCGAGGTGCTCGGGCGTTCCGACGCGTTCACGCAGGCCATGGGCGCCTACGAACGCTCGCTTCGAAGCGGGACGACCGGCCCCGTGAGCGAGGCCGAGTTCCTCGCCGACGCGGCCTCCGGTGTGGTGCCGTGGGAGGAGGAAGCGCGGGCCGTGTGGACGGCAGCCGCGCAAGAGCTGGCAGAGGCGCTCGAAGGCCTGAGCCTGGATCTGCCGGCCGAAATCCTCGTGATCCGTACGCAACCGGACTACGATGTGGGAGCCCCGCACACCCGGGGACCTGCCGTCATCCTGCCCCAACCTTCCAGCACCTTTGCATTTAGCCTGCTGGCCCATGAGCTGTTTCACGTGGCGTCCCGTCACGACCCGAGCCTGCGGGACCGGCTCTTCCCGCTGTTCGGTTATCGGGTCACGGACCCCGTGCCGATACCCGACGCCATCGCGACGCAACGTCTGACCAACCCGGACGCGCACGAGTTTCGACATTCGATCACGGTGACGACACCGGACGGAGAGGCCGACGTCGTGACCATGCTGTCGACCAAGCTGCCTCTCGAGGAGGCAATCAAGGTGGAGGACATCCTCTCCAGCGCGTTGCAGCTGAACCTGGTCACCGCCGACGGGACGATCTACGCGCCCGAGGACACCAACTTCTTTCAGGTCGCAGCGATCAACACCGGCTACATCATCCATCCCGAAGAAGTCGTCGCGGACAACTTCGCCATGCTGTGCCTGCGACGCGCGGGAAACGGCCCCGAGGTGCCCAAGCCGGAGTACCTGGACAAGCTCGAGGCCGCGCTGTCCGCGGCGGACTAGTTCAGGTTGCCCCATCCACCGCGATCTCAAGCCCTCGAACGTGATGGTCTCGCGAGCCTTCAGCGCTGCTCGATCCGGAGGGTCGTGTCGACGCCGGGGACCTCGACGCGCTGCTCGCCTCCGTCCGACCAGCGGACGCGCAGCGTGTCGACCGTCTCGGCGCGACCGAGCCCGAAGGTCAGCGCCGGCTCGACCTGCGAGAGGTAGCTTCGCGTCGGCATCACCTGGCGGCGCTGGGTCGCCCCCCCGGAGGCCAGCTCGACCCAGCTCCCGATCGCGTCGCGGTTGACGGTACGCCCGGTCAGCTCGACGCGCAGCCAGTGGTGGTCCAGGGCCTGGTCGTTGCGCAGCAACAGGGCCGGCCCGCCGGTCTGCGTCAGCACCACGTCGAGGTCCCCGTCGGCGTCGATGTCGGCGTAGGCCGCCCCGCGGCCGACGATCTCGCGCGCCAGGTCGCCCGTCGTCTCCGGCGCGACGGGCACGAAGGTCGCAGA
>JBFFZZ010000145.1:0-7619 GCA_041568335.1 Candidatus Polarisedimenticolaceae bacterium
GGGCTGGGTGGTCGCCGCGCCGACCGGGACGCTCAATCTCGAGCTCGCGGCGCAGGGCGGCGTGCTGGACGACGGCTCGTTCGTGCTGGACGTGCCCGCCGAGGGCAGCTTCGACGTGACCGCCCTGGCCCGGGGCTGGGCGCCCGCACGGATGAACGGCGTCCTCCCATCGGACGATACGGAGATCACGCTGCAGGTCGGGTTCGGCGGCGGTATCGCCGTCACCGTCGTCGACCGGAACGGGGCGCCGGCCGAGGGTCGTGCGCTGGAGATCCGCGCGGAGCCGCCATGGCTGGCCAGCGAGGTCCTGTTCCGGTTTACCCCGCCTCCCGTCTCGGGACCCGACGGGGTTGCCGTGGCGCAGAACCTCTCCCCGGGGAGTTATCGCGTGAGCGTTCCGGGCGGGGCGTCCGCCGTGTTGAACGTCGTGGAGGGCGGGATCAGCGAGGTGCGGTTGAGCGTCGAGTGATCTAGAACCGCTCGACGCCGCTTTCCGACCCGATCAGCAGCAAATCGGCCGGCCGGCGGCTGAACAACCCGTTGGCCACGACCCCGGCGATCCCGTCGAGTTCGGTCTCCAGCGCGGGGGCGTCGTCGATCGTCAGATCGTGAACGTCGAGGATCACGTTGCCGTTGTCGGTGACGAACCCGTCACGGATCACCGGGCGGCCGCCCAGCGATTCGATTCGCCTGCCGACGAGGTTTTGCGCCATCGGGATCACCTCCACCGGCAACGGAAACCGACCCAGCGTCTCGACGCGTTTGGAGTCGTCGATGATACAGACGAAGCGATCGCTCGCCGCGGCGACGATCTTCTCGCGCGTCAGCGCCCCGCCGCCGCCCTTGATCAACTGCCGCCGCGGATTGGCCTCGTCCGCCCCGTCGACGTAAAGCGGGATGCGATCGACGTCGTTGAGATCGAGCAGCCGCACACCGAGCGCGGCCAGCCGTTCGGCGCTGGCCTCGGAGCTGGAGACGGCCCCGTCGAGCGTGTCGGCGAGCGGGCCCAGGAGATCGATGAACGCGTTGGTCGTCGACCCGGTGCCCACACCGAGCACGATCCCCGGCTCGACGAGCTCGAGCGCCGCCCGGGCGACGGCCCGTTTCTTGTCGTCCTGTGTCATCCGCGCTAGCCCTCCGCGCCGGGTTTGAGCACAACGCCCTCGCCCGTACGCCCGCTCATCTTGATCAGCAACGGTTCGTCGAAGCTCAACCAGCGCACGAACTCGGTCTCCTCGACGGACTTTGCGGCACTCAGCCACTCCCAGTCGATGAACCCCTCGCCGGCGGCCGGGTTGACGGTGAAGTAGCCGACGTTGCACGACGTCAGGTTCTGGAAGAAGTGCGTGCCCTGCGACGGCGTCACCTGCATGTCCTTGAAACCCGACTCGACGATCGCGCGCGCCCCGGCGATCTCGTTCCAGCGCACCGGGATGCCGAGATGCGGGTCGTTGGAGCCCCAGCGCCCGACCCCGATCAGCAGGTACGGGCGGCCCGTGGCCTGGAGCTTCGCGTTGAGCCGGGCGACCTGCTCGGCGACCTCGGGGCTGCGGTTGCGGTCGAAGGCTTCGCGGCTGACGACGATCACGTCGGAGATGTCGGCGATACGCCCGTTGCCCAGCACGCTGTCGCTACGGCAGACGAGCTGAGATGACAGTACGTGACCGATCTCGAGCTCCTCCGCTTCGCTGGCCATCGCCAGCGGGCGCATCTGCAGGAATCCGAACTCGGGTTGCTCGCCCTCGGGGACCGACAGGTTGACCGCGAACTCGATCTCCACCGGCGCGCTGGTGCCCTGCTCGCCGTAGTCCAGCAGCTGGCTCAACAGCTCGGCCAGTGGGAACACACCGTGCTTGAGGATCGGCGCGAAGGTCACGACGCGCATCCCGGGCCGGCCGATCCCGTCGCTCAACCGGTCGTTGTCGGGAGAGTAGGTCGAGGCGATCGCATCGAGGACACCGTGGCGTTCCGCCTCCTCGAGGCTGCAGAGCACCATCTCGTCACCCTCGGCGTCGGCCCGTCCGGGCTCGCGCGAGAGATCCATCGCATAGAGCTCGCGCTGCGAATTGGCCAGGATCTCGTGGGTCGACGAGGCGCCGATCTGGACGAGCGGTTGGGCCGGTGAGAAGCGGAAGCAGTTCGCGCCCTCGACGACGCTGCGACCGAGCCCGGCGGCGACCGCGACGATCCCCTCCTCCGCTTTGAGCGGTGGCGCCGGGTAGAAATTGTGCGAGCGACCCACGCCGGCGAAATCGGGGTAGAAACGGTTGTCCCGCGCGCTGCCGACGACACGTTGGACGATGACGGCCATCTTCTCTTCTTCGAGCCGGTACGGCGTCATGCTGAGATACGCCTTGGCCTGCCGCGAGAACGTCGAGGCGTAGACGCGCTTGACCGCGGAGACGAGCTGGATCAGCCGTTGATCCAGGCTCTCGTCTCGGTTGGGCAGCATGTAGGTCTTGTAGACGCCCGCAAAGGGCTGGTTCGGGGAATCCTCCAGGAGACCCGACGAGCGGACCGCCAGTGGAACGGGTGTCTTGGCGAGGAAAACCCGCAGGTCCTCGAACGCCTCTCGCGGGAACGGCGCGGCGAGGAAGCGCGCGTTGATGTCCTTGTCCGACTCACACTGGATGGCCCAGTCCTTCAGATCGTTGGCCTCGAGGAACTCGTCGAACACGTCGGTTCCGACGACCGCGGCACGGGGGACCACGATACGCGTTCCCGGATAGCGATCCGCGATGCGCGTCTCGTTGAGGAGCCGGTTGACGAACGCCAGGCCACGCGCCTTGCCGCCGAGGGAGCCGCCACCGATGCGGTAGAGGCTCAGCTCGGGGTCATAGCTCGCGCGGTTGAAATCGGCGACGACGACCTTGTCCCTCTCCTGCCGGTAGTCCCGGAGGACGCTGACCAGCTCGTCGCGCACGCGCTCGATCCCGCCGTAGTCGGCCACGGTCATCGGTCGCAGTCGCTCCGCGAGCGCGAACTCGGTGCGCGCCTTGAGCCAGTTCGAGAAGTGATTCTGGCCGCCGTGCCAGGCGATGGACTCGGCGGGAACCTCTTGCAGTTTCTCGATCAGCTCTTTCAGATCGCGGGCCTTGCCCACAACCTCACCGTTGGGCATGCGGAAGACGAAGTCGCCGAAGCCGAACGACTTGATCAGGATGCGCCGCAGGTCGTTGAGCAGAACCTCCGAGCCCTTGAGCAGGAACATCGCGTTGAGATCCTCGGCCAGGCTCTCGTTGGCGGCAATGCTCGACTGCAGGACGATCGGGATGTCCTGCCGTTGATCGCGGACACGCTCGATCAGACGCACTCCGGCGGTGCGATCGAGCTGCCCACCGCGGGGAAACTCGATGTCGGAGATGATCCCGAGGATGTTCGCCTCATACTTCTCGAAGTAGTCCCAGGCCTCCTCGTAGGTCACGCAGAGCAGGACCTTGGAGCGCGCTCGTGTTCGCAGCATCTTGTGCGAGAGGTTGACCCCCTCGTCGATCAGGTTGCGGGTGTGCTCGAACAGCTCGGAATAAATGACCGGGAGGAACGAAGAATAGAAACGAACGTTGTCCTCAACGACGATGATCGCGGGAACACCACGTATGCCCGTGTCGGAGGCGACATTGCTCCGGTCCTCGACGTACTTGACCATCGCCAGCAGGATCCGCGTATCGCCCTGCCACAGGAATACCCGGTCGATCGCGCTGACGTCGTTGCTCGCGGTGAAATCGGTGAGCTGGCGGTTGTTGTAGGCCAGCACCAGTACCGGCGTGTCGGGGCTGACGGCGGCGACCTTGCGCGCCAGCTCGGCCGCGTTCATGTCGCCGACCTGGATGCTGGCGACGATCATGTCGATACGCTGGCGGCCGATCATCTCGAGTGCCTTGGCGCCGGTGGAAACACGAATCAGGTCGGGGTTCTGGCTGAGGTTGAGGTTCAGGAACTGGCGCAGGATGGCGTCGTTGAGCTGTCCGTCCTCGGTCAGGATGAACGAGTCGTAGAGACTCTGCACCAACAGGATCCGCCGCACGCGGTTGGGCATCAGGTCCTGGAAACGATGCAACCTGGGCCACGCGGCCTCGGGCTTCGCCTTGCTCATGAGAGCATCATAAAAGAAAACGGGCGCAAAGCTGCGCCCGTTGACCAAGTCGGGATTCGAAACGCGTCAAACGACGCCCTGATCGAGCATCGAATCGGCGACCTTGATGAAACCCGCGATGTTCGCCCCGTCGACGTAGTTGCCCTTGCGATCGAAGCGCTCGCTGGCGGCCACGCACGCCTCGTGCACGGATTTCATGATCATGCGCAACCGCTGGTCCACCTCGTCGCGGGTCCAGCTGTAGCGCATGCTGTTCTGCGCCATCTCCAACCCGGAGACGGCGACGCCGCCGGCATTCGCCGCCTTGCCCGGGCCGTACAGGATCCCGGCATCGACGAACGCGTTGACGCCCTCGGGCACGGTGGGCATGTTGGCGCCCTCCGAGATCACGTACACCCCGTTCGACAACAGCGTCGCGGCATCCTTTTCGTTGATCTCGTTCTGCGTCGCGCTGGGAAACGCGCATTCCCCCTTGTGTGTCCACAGCGGGTTGTGATCGGCGCTGCGATCCGCCTCGGTGTAGACCGCGCTCGAATACTTCTGCGCGTATTCACTGATGCGTCCGCGACGCACGTTCTTGAGATTCATCACGAAAGCCAGCTTGTCTTCGTCGATGCCCGCCTCGTCGTAGATGTAGCCGCTGGAGTCCGACAGCGTGACGACTTTTGCGCCGAGCTGGAGCAGTTTCTCCGTCGTGTATTGAGCGACGTTGCCGGAACCGGAGACCAGGCACGTCTTCCCGTCGAGGGTCTCGTCGCGCGTCGCGAGCATCTCCGCGGCGAAGTAGACCGCGCCGTAACCCGTCGCCTCGGGACGGATCAGCGAGCCGCCCCAATTGAGTCCCTTGCCGGTCAAGACACCGGTGAACTCGTTGGCCAGCTTCTTGTACTGGCCGAACATATACCCGATCTCGCGACCACCGACGCCGATGTCGCCGGCCGGGACGTCGTTGTTGGGGCCGATGTGGCGGAACAACTCGGACATGAAGGCCTGGCAGAAACGCATCACCTCGGTGTCGCTCTTGCCCTTCGGATCGAAGTCGGAACCGCCCTTACCGCCGCCCATCGGCAACGTGGTCAGGGAGTTCTTGAACACCTGCTCGAACGCCAGGAACTTCAGGATCCCCAGGTTGACCGACGGGTGAAAACGTAGACCGCCCTTGTACGGACCGATCGCGCTGTTCATCTCGATGCGGAAACCGCGGTTGATCTGAACCTCGCCTCGATCGTCGACCCAGGGCACGCGAAACATGATCACGCGTTCGGGTTCGACGATGCGCTCCAGGATCTTCGCGGAACGGTACTCGGGCTGTTTCTCGAGGACCAGCTGGATCGACTCGGCGACCTCGTGAACGGCCTGGTGGAACTCGGGTTGGGCCTGGTTCTTGGCCTTCACGTCGGTCATCAGAGAATTGACGTACTCACTCATCGAATCGAGCCTCCGTGGCCGTCTGGACACCCTCGTCCCCGCGGCAACGCGAACGTTTTACACTCTTGGAATCTCCCCGTCGAGGCATCCCGCGTCGTGGGTAACCCTTACGGTCATGGCGCCTCGGCGCAAGCGTCAGCGTGCGGCCCGGATGACCCCGCAGCCGATGCGTCCGCCGGCGGCACCGGTCGGCTGGGTGGTGAAATCGTCGGCGCCGGCGTGGACCACCACGGCGCGCCCGATCACGTCGTTGTCGTTCCCCGTACCGACGGACCACAGGTTGGTCGCCACGGTCAAGCTTGCGGTTCCGTCTTCTCCGACGTCCAGGTTGGCCACATCGCCGAGGTGGAACGCCTCACCGCCCCATTTTCCGTGATCCTGCCCGGTCGGGTTCCAGTGCCCGCCGGCCGAGGTGCCGTCCGGGGCGCTGCAGTCGCCGATCTCGTGCAGGTGAAACGCGTGCTCGCCGGGCGTCGCCCCTTCGATCGACAACGTCAACATGACCTGATCGCCGGCGAGCTTGAACGTCGCGGTCCCGGTCACACCGGAGTTGCTCTTGGGCTCGATCGTGGCGATGGCCTGCACCTCCCCGTCGCCGTCGGGATGGGTGTGGTCCGCGTCCCCGTCCGCGTGGTCGTGATCCCCCGCCGCGTTGTCGCCCGCCGGATCCGTGGCACAACCGACAAACACGACCAGTCCGAGACAAGCCAACCAGACGAATGCGTTCTTTCTCACGGGTTCCTCGCTTACGGGCCGGACCCTCGGCCCGCGCCGATGCTAGACCCCGGGCCTTTGGAGTGTCAATCGGTGACGTGAGGCAAAGGGGACACGAAAGTATTTCGATGAAACCTTTTCAACTCTTGCGCGTTGAACGATGGGAGACCGGCTGGACCAGGGCGGGGAACACGCTCCGGGGGGCGAAGCTTGATTTTCAACACACCGATCTTCTTCCTCTTCTTTACGGTGTTCCTCCTGTTGTACGGCCTGGTGATCCTGCGGCGCCGTCCCCGGGTGTTCCTGATCATTATCTCCAGCCTGGTCTTTTACGGCGCCTGGAACTACCGCTTCATCCCGCTGCTGGTCGGCAGCGCGGTCGCCGATTATTTCATCGCCCAGTCGATCCACGCTGCGTCGGACGTACGGACCCGGAAACGCTGGCTGAGCCTCTCGATCGTGATCAACCTCGGCGTTCTGGCGCTGTTCAAATACGCCGATTTCGTTCTCGACTCGGTGGCGGACTTCGTGGGCCTGTTCGGCGTCGAGGCGGATCTCCCCACGCTTGCCTGGGTGCTGCCGGTGGGCATCTCGTTCTACACGTTTCAGAGCATGAGCTACACGATCGACGTGTACCGCGGGGTCATGGAGCCGCGCAAGGGGCTGGCCGAGTTCGTCGCGTCGGTGTCGTTCTTCCCGCAGCTCGTCGCCGGGCCGATCCTGCGCGCGCGTCAGATCCTTCCGCAGATGCATGCGATCCCGGTGCCGACCTGGAACCAGATCAAGTACGGTTGCCTGTTGATCACCGCCGGGGTGTTCAAGAAGACCGTCGCGGATTTGCTGGCGATCCCGGTGGCCCGCGCGTTCGACTCCGCGGAGCCGGTCAGCCTGTTCGAAACGTGGATCGGCGTGCTCGCGTTCGCCGGTCAGATCTACGGCGACTTCGCCGGCTACACCGACATGGCGATCGGCATCGCGATGCTGCTCGGCTTCAAGATCCCGCTCAACTTCCGGTTGCCCTATTTCGCCGTATCCCCGGTTGATTTCTGGCGCCGCTGGCACATCTCCCTGTCGAGCTGGCTGCGCGACTACCTGTACGTCTCGCTCGGCGGGAACCGCAACAACCGCCGCGTGCGCAACGTGATGATCACGATGCTGCTGGGCGGCCTCTGGCACGGCGCCGCCTGGACGTTCGTGGTCTGGGGCTTCTTCCACGGCCTGCTGATCTCGGCCGCGCATCAGCTCGGAAAAGTGCGTGGCCTCGCCGCCTTTCACGAGCGGCCTTCGAGCGGAGTCCAGCTCCTCAAGTGGGCGCTGACCTTCTATCTCGTCCTCATCGGCTGGGTGCTCTTCCGAGCCCCGGACCTCGGCTCGGCTTTCGCCA
>JBFFZZ010000146.1:0-7590 GCA_041568335.1 Candidatus Polarisedimenticolaceae bacterium
GCTCGAACAGGGCCACGAGGGCGAAGCCCTCGACGCCGTGTTGGCCTACGTCTCCAAGCATCCCAACGATTCCGAGTTGCTCGGGTTCGCCGAGGAACTGGCGGGCAGGACCGGGGGCTGGGAGCGTGTCGACGAGATCCTCGTCGCGGAACCCGGTCTCGAGGGCTCCAACACCGTCGCACAGCGGCTGTGGGCCGTGGCCCTGCTCGAGCTCGGCGACGTGCAACGCGGCATCGCGGCGTTCGAACGGGCACTGGTCGCGCAACCCGAGGACCTGGGTCTGCGTATCGAGGCGGCGCAGGCATTTCGTGCCGTCGGTCGGTTTGCCGACGCGGCCGCGCTGCTCCACGAGCTGGCCGCCGAGGTCCCGTCCGACCGGCACATCCTGTTGATGCTCGGTGAGACCCTGGCCGATCAGGGGATCATCGACGGGGCGCAAAACGCCTTCGTCTCGGTCCTGCGGTTGTTCTCCGCCGAGGGCGGCGATGCGAACGCTCCGATCCGCGACGCCATCCGGCGGAAGATGATCATCCTCTACCTGGGGAACGATCAGCTGGCGGCCGCGACGAGCCTGCACGGCGACCTCGAGCTTGCCGAGGATTCGCAGAACGTGGAGCTGTCCGCGCGACTCGCGATTGCCGCCGAGGACTGGGCCCGCGCACGTGAGCTCGCCAAACAGCTTCGCGAGTCGGCCGAGCCGGGCGTCGCGGCGCTGATCGAGGGCGAGGCGCTGCTGCGCTCGGGCAAGGTGGGCAAGGCGGCTCCGCGATTCCAGGAGGCCATCGAGCTTCTCGGCCCTGCGACGCGGATCGACGTCGCCGAGACGTACCTCGACGTCGAGCGCAACGAGCAGGGCGAGACCTACCTCCGCGAGTGGGTCGCCGCGGATGCCGATAACCCCGATGCGCACTACTTCCTCGGCAGCTATCTGTTCCGGTCGAGCGGACTCGAGCGGGCGGAGGCCACGCTGCGCCGGGTGCTCGAGCTCGATCCGTCCCACGCCCCGGCGCTCAACTTCCTCGGTTATTCGCTGGCCGACGAGAGCCGCGAGCTGGACGAAGCGCTCGACATGATCCGGCGGGCGCTCGAGCAGGACCCGTGGAACGGGGCTTACCTCGACTCGCTGGGTTGGGTCTACTTCCGCATGGGTCGCTTCGAGGAAGCGCGCGAGCCGCTCGAGGCGGCCGCACGCGAGCTGCCGTCGGATGCGGTCATCCTCGAGCACCTCGGGGATCTCTACGAGCGGCGCGGTGAGAACGAGCTGGCGTTGTCCGCTTGGGGCAAGGCGCTGGACAACGACCCCGCACCAGCCGATCGCGCCAAGATCGAGGCCAAGATCGCACTGCTCTCCGGAGTCGATGAGGTCGATCGGCGTTGATCGGCTTCCGGCGGTGGACCGTCGGCGCGCTGGCCGTTCTGTTTTTCCTGTACGGATGTGGACCGCGGAGAATCACCCGCGACCTCTCGGCCGGACCGCAGGCGGCGGTCTACCGCGCGCGGTTCGATCCCGGTCCGGCGGAGCGTGCCAGGAAGTTCCGGCTCCTCGTGTTCGCGGCCGAACCGGACCGGCTGCACGGTGAGATCCTCTCCGCGGTCGGCACGACCGAGTTGATCCTCGACGCCGGAGGCGGACGGGTCTCGGTGTTCTTCGTGCGTGACCGGACGGCCTACGTCGGCGAAGCCGGCGCGGGCGTGCTCGAATCGTTGCTCGGGGTGGAGGTCGCGATCGAGGACTTCGTCACGGCACTGCTGGGCGCCCGGCCCGCCGCCGGAACCGGCGGTCCGGTCTGGTCGCTGTCCGCGCCTGGGCAGCCGTACCCCGACCTCATCGAGCTGAACGACGGGGAGCGGCGTTTCGAGCTGCGGATCAAACGACTCCGCGCGATCCGTGCGGACCCCGCAGAGCTCGGCAACGGGAGACCTCCCGCGGGTGCGCGAACCCGGCCGCTCGAGGAGCTCGATGCGGCGAACCTACCGGGTGTCGAGACCGAGGGGGACGACGACTCGTGACCCGGCTCACCGTCGAGGCCCCGGCGAAGGTCAACCTGACGTTGCGGGTCCTGGACCGACGAGCCGACGGGTTCCACGAGCTGGATACCGTGTTTCAGGCGATCGACCTCTGGGACACGATCGAGCTTCGGGCGGCGGAAGACATCACCCTGACCACCGATCATCCCGGGCTCGAGATCGATCACGGCAACCTCGTGCAGCGTGCAGCGCTTCTGTTGCGGGAGGTCGCCGGCTTGCAGGACGGTGTCGCGCTCCACCTGCGCAAACGGATCCCGCTCGGTGGAGGGCTCGGCGGGGGCAGCGCGGACGCGGCGGCCACGCTGATCGGGTGCGCCAGGCTGTGGAAGCTCGACGTCGAGATCGCGCGACTGGAGGAGGCCGCTCGGCAACTCGGGGCGGACGTGCCGTTCTTCCTCCACGGTGGGACGGCACGCGGAACCGGACGAGGTGATCGGATCACGCGACTCGAGCCGTTCGGCGACAAGCCGTTGGTTCTCGGCATGCCGCCCTACGCGATTTCGACCGCCGAGGTGTTCGAACGCGCGTCACAGTGGTTGACACTCCCTTCAAAGAGTGTTAATTTTCCCGCGCTTTTTGGGCATAAGTGGCGACAGCCCAACGACTTGGACCTGCTGGACAACGACCTGCAGGAAGGCGTCTTCGAGGTCCGACCGGAGTTGCGTCACTTCCGCGAGGGGCTCCTGAAACAGGGTGCGTCCGTGGCGCTCATGAGCGGGAGCGGTTCGACGGTCTTCGGTGTGTTCGACGAGGCCACCGTGCGAGACGCAGCGCTCGCGACGTTGGGTGAGACATTCGGCGCCTGGACACTCGTTTCGTCGCGCACGGTGAACCAGGGGGTTCGGGTTCGCGTCGCCTAGCCGTTGGCAAGGGGGCTTGATGAAAATCACTCAGGTTCGGGTTTTCCCGGTCGAAGACGAGAAACTGAAAGCCTTCGTTTCGGTGATCTTCGACGACTGTTTTGTCGTGAGCGACATCAAGATCATCGAGGGGCAGCAGGGGCTGTTCATCTCGATGCCGAGCAAGAAGCGCAAGAACGGAACGTTCCGCGATATCGCTCACCCGCTCAACAACGAAACGCGCCGTCGGTTCGAGGAAGAGATCATCGCCAGCTATCGCGAGATGCTCGACGAGTCCGGCGACGCGCTGGCGCCGATCCGTGACCTGAATCCGATCGATGAGCCCGAAACGCCCCGGCCGACGCCCTTCACTCCGCGCACTGAACCATCTCGAGGTCCCGACACCAACGTTTGATCCAACACACGATTCGATGCTATTGGGGCGTCGCCAAGTGGTAAGGCACCGGGTTTTGGTCCCGGCATGCGGAGGTTCGAATCCTCCCGCCCCAGCCACCGGCGTGCGATAGGGCTAGACCATGAAAGCCGAGTTGAAAGTCTTTTCCGGCCACGGCAACGAACCGCTGGCCAAGAGCATGTGCGACTACCTGCGCATCCCGCTCGGCAAATGGGATCTGACGCGATTCGCCGATTCCGAGGTGTACTGCCAGATCCTGGAGAACGTGCGCGGCACCGACGTCTTCGTGATTCAACCGACCTGCCCGCCCGTGAACGAGCACCTGATGGAGCTGCTCATCGCGGTCGACGCGCTCAAGCGTTCGTCGGCTTACCGGATCACCGCCGTGTTGCCCTACTACGGTTACGCCCGACAGGACCGCAAGGACAAGCCACGTGTTCCGATCTCCGCCAAGCTCGTCGCCGACCTGCTGGAGGCGGCGGGTGTCGATCGCGTGCTCACGATGGACCTCCACGCGCCGGCGATCCAGGGCTACTTCAACCGCCCCGTGGACAACCTGCTGGCCGCACCGGTGCTGCTCGACTGGATCGACCAGCAGAGGTTCGAGAACTCGATCATCGTCTCGCCCGATGCGGGCGGTGTGGAACGCGCGCGGTTCTACGCCAAGCGAATCGGGACCGATCTGGCGATCATCGACAAGCGTCGCGTCGAGGCCAACGTCGCGGTCACGATGAACGTCATCGGCGACGTCGAGGGCCGGACCTGTGTGATCGTCGACGACATGGTCGATACGGCCGGGACCTTGGTGGGGTCGGCCCACGCCCTGCTGGAAAGCGGTGCCCGTTCGGTGGTCGCCTGCTTCACCCACGGGGTGCTCTCGGGGCCCGCGATGGAGCGTCTCGCCGATCCGGCGCTGAAACAGATCGTGATCACCGACACGATCCCCTTATCCCCCGAAAAAGCCAAGGAATCGAAGATTACCGTTCTTTCGGTCGCCAGCCTGCTGGGCGAGGCGGTCGCTCGGATCCACAGCAACTCCTCGGTCAGCTCGCTGTTCGTCTAGCGCGCGGCGCGGCCCCGTGCGGAGAGTCCCACCGGCCTGCTAGGATGCACCGTTCTCGAAGGTGTCCGCTGCCGCGAGGCGGCAGCGCGGACCCGCCGAATCACAGGAAGATCGGACGATGTCGACACAGAAAGTCATGCTCGTAGTCGAAAACCGCGACCAGCTGGGCAAGGGTGCCAACGGTCGTCTCCGGGCCGCCGGTCGCGTTCCGGCCAACGTGTACGGTCTCGGGATGGAGTCCTTCTCGATCAGCGTGGACCCGCGGCGCGTGGAAGATCTGCTGCGTTCGGCCAGCGGAAGAAACACGATCCTCACGCTCTCGATGAAGGGCGCCGACGCGAGTCGTGACGTCATGATCCGAGAGATCCAGCGAGACCCGGTCAAGGAGACCCTGCAGCACATCGACTTCGTCCGTGTGGATCCGGATCGCAAGATCGAGGTGCGCGTGCCGGTCAGCCTGATCGGGACGCCGGAAGGCGTCAAGAACGAGGGTGGGCTGGTCGACTTCATCCATCGCGAGGTCCTGGTCAAGTGCCTGCCGTCCGCGATTCCCGAGCACCTCGACGGGGACATCTCCGAGCTTCACGTCGGACAGCATTTCTCGGTCAAGGACCTGGAGCTCGCGGGGGACGTCGAGATGGTCGACGACCCCGACATGGTGCTCGTCGTGATCGCCCAACCGAAGGTCGAGGAAGAGCCCGTCACCGAAGAGGAAGAGGCCGCCGAGGCCGCCGAGGCTGCGGAGGGCGAACCGCCTGCCGAGGGCGAGCCGAGCGCCGAAGCCGGCTCCAAGGACGGCGACTCCTAGCATCGGCGACCAAGATGCGACCGACGCGGACGATGGTGGTCGGCCTGGGGAACCCCGGCCCCCGCTACGAAAAAACCCGGCACAATATCGGATTCCGCGTCGTGGAATCCGTCGCCCGCGAGCGCAACTTGCGCTGGCGCCGCTACGGGTGGCTGCGGCCGCTCGCCTGGGTCGCCGAGGAGGATGCCGTGATCCTGGTCAAACCTCGGACCTTCATGAACCGCTCGGGCCTCGCCGCCGACGCGCTCCGCAAGCGGCACCGCCTCGCCCCTCGCGCGGTCGTCGCCGTCCATGACGACGCCGACCTCGAGCTCGGGAGGTTGCAGCTCAAGCGTTCGGGCGGGTCGGGTGGCCACAACGGGCTGCGTTCTCTGACGGCGGCGTTCGAAACGGCCGATTACCCGCGAGTGCGGCTCGGTGTGCGCGGGGCGAACCGCGCCCGGACCGATCTGGCCGAGTACCTGCTGTCCCCGTTCGACGAGGACGAGCAGCCCCGAGTGGATGCGCTCGTCGCCGATGCGGCGCGGGCGGTGAATACGATCCTGGAAGAAGACCTCGAAAAGGCGATGAGCCGGTACAACCGCCGGCGCATCGAATCTTGAGACACGTTCGTTAAGGAGCGAGGGGAACGATGGACAACCTAGTCACGTATGCGCCCTATCTGGGCGGGGCCGGGATGCTGTTCGCGGCGATCCTGTACTTCAGCATCCTGCGTGCAAGCGACGGCGGCGACAAGATGCGCGAGCTCGCCGACGCGATTCACACGGGCGCGATGGCGTTCCTGCGGCGCGAGTACACGATCCTGGTGGTCTTCGTGGCCGTCGTCGCGGGTCTGTTGGCTTGGAAGATCCCCGGACCGACCTGGACCGCGTTCCTCGGTGGCGCCGCCTGTTCGGTGCTCGCGGGCTTTCTCGGAATGAAATCGGCCACGCGCGCCAACGTCCGGACGACGGCCGCGGCCAGGGACAAGGGGCAGGGCGCGGCGCTGTTGATCGCCTTCAACGGCGGTTCGGTGATGGGCGTCGCGGTCGCCAGTCTCGGTCTGATCGGCGTCGGCGTGCTGTTCGCGATGTACGGGAAGCCGGACACGGCGCAGGTCATCAACGGTTTTGCGATGGGCGCCTCGTCGATCGCGCTGTTCGCGCGTGTCGGTGGCGGGATCTACACCAAGGCGGCCGACGTCGGCGCCGACCTGGTCGGCAAGGTCGAGGCCGGCATCCCCGAGGACGATCCCCGCAACCCCGGCGTGATCGCGGACAACGTCGGCGACAACGTCGGCGACGTCGCGGGCATGGGGGCCGACATCTTCGAGTCCTACGTCGGCTCGATCATCGCGAGCATCGCGATCGCGGCGACGGTCAGCTCCGAGACTCTATCGAACGTGCTCAGCGACGGGAGCGCGGGCGACACCCGTAGCCTCCTGATGGGCTTGCCGCTCGCGCTCGCCGCGATCGGTCTGATCGCCTCGTTCATCGGCATCCTCTCGATGCGCGTGCTCAAGGGCGCCAACCCCGCCGGCGCGTTGCGCTACTCGACGTTCATCTCCGCCGGGCTGTTCCTGGGTGCGGCCTACTTCCTGATCGACGGCAACGGGATCAACAACAACGTGTTCTGGGCGGTGTTGTGCGGGACGCTGGTCGGCATCATCATCGGTCTCATCACCGAGTACTACACCGCCGCCGGTCCGATCCAACGCATCGCCCGGGCGAGCAAGACCGGCCCCGCGACCAACATCATCAGCGGTCTCGCCGTCGGTCTCGAGTCGACGCTGGCCCCGGTGCTCTTCATCTGCCTGGCGATCTGGATCGCCAACAGCAACGCCGGCCTGTTCGGCATCGGTATCGCCGC
The DNA here is from genome assembly GCA_041568335.1 of Candidatus Polarisedimenticolaceae bacterium. Lineage (GTDB taxonomy): Bacteria > Acidobacteriota > Polarisedimenticolia > Polarisedimenticolales > Polarisedimenticolaceae > WVWW01. The sequence continues at coordinate 7,002 of JBFFZZ010000146.1, forward strand.
GGTCGCGATGCTGGCGACGGTCGGGATCACGATGTCGGTCGACGCCTACGGCCCGATCGCCGACAACGCTGGGGGCATCTCGGAGATGGCCGGGCTCGGCCCCGAGGTGCGCAAGATCACGGACGGCCTCGACGCGCTGGGCAACACGACGGCCGCGATCGGCAAAGGCTTCGCCATCGGGTCCGCGGCGCTGACCGCGCTGGCGCTGTTCTCGGCCTACACCCAGGCGGTGTCCGCCGCGCGTGGCACGCCCCTGGCGATCGTGCTGACCGACCCGAACGTGGTGATCGGCCTGCTGATCGGCGGGGTGTTGCCGTTCTTCGTCGGGGCCCTCACGATGACCTCGGTCGGCCGCGCCGCGGAGAAAATGGTCGAGGAGATCCGCCGTCAGTTCCGCGAGATCCCGGGGTTGCTCGAGGGCAAGCCCGGCGTCAAGCCGGACGCCGCGCGCTGCGTCGAGATCTCGCCGACGTCGGCCCTGAAGGAGATGGTCTTGCCGGGCCTCACCGCGGTGATCACCCCGGTTCTCGTCGGTTTCCTGCTCGGCGCCGAGGCGCTCGGCGGGATGCTCGCGGGTGCCACGGTGACC
>JBFFZZ010000147.1:0-7589 GCA_041568335.1 Candidatus Polarisedimenticolaceae bacterium
CGGGTTTCGTCGAACCGCACTTCCCAGTGGCCGGTTGCGTCGTAGAGCTTGTTGTCCGGAGGTTTCGGCATCGAGCGGTCTCAGGAGGCGCGGGCCTCTTCCTGGTAGGCACGTTGGCGGTACAGGTGTTCGAACAGGTTGCCCTCGTGAGGCTGATCCCAGGAAACCACATTGGTCGGGAGTGCGCCAAGGTTGAGCCGGTCGACGTGGCGGGCGATCATCATCTCGCGCCGCAAAGCCGGATCGTCGCTGATCAGGCTCGCCACCAACGTCGGGCCGATCGTCTTTGCGAGCGACTCCTGCTCCGTTTCCACGACGCTCACGAAGGGGAACAACAGCTCCGACGACGCGAGCGGGTGACCGGGATCGGTGCAACGGATGACGGTCGGCAAAAGAAAAGTGCAACCGTCCAGCTCGGCGACCCGGCCATCGGGGCGGAACCTCGAGGTGACATCCTCGGCGCCGGGGATCTGAAGCTGCCGGTCGATGAATTCACTGATGCGGTGCGCGATCTGCGGGTTCGAGAACGCCGCGATACCGGCCTCGGGGTCGTCCAGCGGTCGCGCGGTGATCCGGGCGAGCCGATCGGCGAGGCCCTCGGCCAGGGCGTCACCGTGGGCGGTCGTCCAGACGCCCGATGCGTTGACGCAGGAACGGCCCCCGTTGGCCGCGACGGACGCCTCGACGAGGTCGAGGTGGCGTTCCCAGTCGCCGGCGCGGTCGGCGCCGAAGATCACCTTGCTCCAGCCGGGTCCGTGGAGTTGGACGCGGCTGTCGCGTCGCCACGCGCGGACGGTGTTCTCGTCCCCGAACAGCATCGACCGGTCGGTGCGCAACAGGATCTCGATCCCGCAGGAATGGTCGCCCGGGTAAAAGCCCACCGTGCCGGGCGGGAAACCCGCCGCCAGCAACGCGTTGGCGATGCGCAGCGGGGTCCACGGCTCCTGGCTGCCGGGCTTGAGGACGAGCGGCACCTTGAGCGCCACCGACGGGATCCACAACGAATGGACGCCCGGTGAGTTGGAGGGCAGCACCGCTCCGAGCGCATCGGCCTCACCACGATAACTGACGGTTCGTCCACCCTCGCTGCAATGGCCGCGATCCAGGACGCCGAGGTCGACGCCACGGGTCAGCCCGGCCAGCACGCGGCGCATCTCGGCCAGCACGAAACGGATCTTCTCCATGTTGGCTCGGCAGAGGGCCTCGGGCATTCCGGTCGTGGCCGACTGGCAGCGGACGAACTCGTCCGGAGATTGCTTCCTATCGCCGCCGGGCTCGAGCGGCAGGTCGCCGTCATGGAACAGGCCGGCGGCCCCCGCGCACCTTTCAATCAGATCTTCGGTCGCGAGTTCCCGGAGCTCTGCGCGATGCCCGGGCATGCGCAAGAGATCGCGCGAGAGGAGTCCGCGATTGGCCTGGCTGACCTCGGCCACGGGCTCGCCGTTGCGGACGTCCGTCAGGACGTTGAGGCTCAGGCTGCGGTACGGGACGCCCGCGCGAAGGACCGGGAGGTGCAGCATCAGTACACCCCGACGGTCACGGAATCCGCCAGCGCCGCATAGAGACCGAGGTCGCGGACCCCGTCCCACGGGTAGCGCTCGCACGGCTTGGCACGGAACCCCTCGTCCCGCTCGGGAAATCGCGGGCAGAAGAACTCACGAGTCAGGGTCGTCAACAGCACGCGCCCACGCTCGTCGTAGTCGCACATCTCGTCCACGTTGTCGGGGTTGACGATCTCGAACACGGCGCGCGGGAGCGGCGGGTAATACGTGATCGAGTAGTTGTCCGCCGGGTCGAACGGCTTCGGCGAGGCCAGTCCCATCAGGGTGTTGCCGTAGGTCGGGACGAAATCGATGCCGGGGACGAGCTCCTCGCGCGCGAAGCGGTTGAACTGCGCGTTCATCTCGGTGCCGCCGCAAAAAATCCCCGTGATACCCATCTTGGGCAGCGAGACCTTTTCGCACAGCGCTTCGAGCAGCTTTGGCGTCGTGAACAGGCACTTGATGTTGTCGTGCGCGCGCAGGATCGTCAGCGCCTGATCGATCGTGTGCTGTTTGTACAGCTCGAGCTCCTGGAACTCGCTACGGCGGATCAGCTTGTTGACCCAGCGCGGATCCAGGTCGACGAAGAAGGCGATGCCGCCGCGGTACTGCGCGAGATGCTCGATCGCCAGACGCAGACGCCGCGGTCCGGTCGGTCCGAGCATCAGCCAGTCCGCGCCGCGCGGGAACGTCTCGTCGGAGAGGTTGTCGCCGAAGATCTCGTAATCTCGCTGGAAGTCCTCGATGTTGACCCGGCTCTTCGGCACACCGGTCGATCCGCCGGTCTCGAAGACGTACTTCGGCTTGTCGGCGAGTCCCTTGGGCACCCAGCGCCGCACCGGCCCGCCGCGCAGCCACTCGTCCTCGAACGGCCCGAAGATCTTCAGATCGTCGAACCCGCCGACCTCCTTGACCGGGTCGAAGTCGAAATGATCGGCCGCGCGTCGGAGCCAGAACGGTGAACCGGTCTTGGGATCGAAATGCCACGCCACGATCTCGCGCACGTGCGCGTCGAGACGCTCCCGTGTCGATGCCGCGGCATCGGCGAGCTTGCCGGTGAGGACGTCCATCAGCTCCCTTTCTTGGCTTTTGGCTTCCACGTGGCGCCGTTCTCGATCGCGAACAGCTTCGTCCGGCTGGCGACGTAGATCACGCCGTCCTTGGCGATCGGCGTCGTGTAGACCGCGGTCCCCATGTTGGTCTCGTGAAGCAGGATGCCCTCGCCGTCCTCACCGCCGTCGCGACCGGCCTTGAGCACCGCGATATCGCCGTCCTCGTCACCGATGTAGACCTTGCCGTCGGCGTAGAAGGTCGAGCCCCAGATCGCAGCGAACGTGTCGTACCTCCAGAGGCGCTTGCCGGTCTTGACATCCAGCGCGTAGACGAAGCCGCTCAGATCCGCGATGTACATCACGCCGTCGTGGATCGCCGCGGTGGACATCGTGCGGTGGAAGTCCTCCCCGCCGACGTGCCAGACCACGGCCGATTCGGTGATGTCCCCGGTCTTTTTGCCGGGCTCGATGGCCCACAGGTTGCCGTCGCCCTCGCCGTGCTCGGGATCCTGGCCGACACCGATGTAGGCGCGCCCGTCGACGACGGCGGCCATCGAGATCACGTTGTTGCGCGTGCCCCGACCGCCGAGCTCCCAGACGGAGTCCTTGGGGTTGAGGTCGAACTTCCAGATCAGCTCTCCGGTCTCGGGCTCGAAGCTGTAGAGCCAGCCGTTTCCCCCGGGGAACAGCACCTGCCCCTTGCCGCCGAACACACCGTACGAGGGATTCGACCAGGAGCCGTGCAGGACCTTGTCGCCGGGATCGGCGTTTTCCCAGACCAGCTCGCCGGTCTTCTTGTTGACGACGACAAAGCTCGGCGCCAGCGGCGTGGGCACGTTGAAGTGGCCCTCATCCACGCCCTGGCCGGTGATCACGAACACCAGGTCGCCGACGATCAACGGGCTGCCCGCGGCCAGGTTGTGCGGGAACACATCGAGCTCGGCGATCATGTCGTAGCGCCAGAGGATGTCCTCGTCGGTCTTGCCCTGTTTGGGGATGAACCCACGGACCATCGTGGTCTCGCCGTCCTCCCCCTTCTTCGGCACCATCCCCATCTCGCCTTCCTTGGTGTAGGGGCCGTCGTTCTCGCCGTCGAGGAACCCGTCGACATCCGCGGCGATGATCTCGGCGCGGTTCGACACGTAATAGACAACGCCGTTCTCGATCGCCGGCGTCGAGCAGATGCCCTGGAGCGGCCAGTCGTTGACTCGCCCCGCGCCCAGCTTGGGGTGCGCGGACTGCCACAGGAACTCACCCGTCTCCGCGTCGAAGGCCATGATGTTGCCGCGATCGCCCGTCAGCTCCGGGTTCTTGAGCGCCTCGTTGTTGGTACCGACGAAGATCTTGCCGTCGTAATAGATCGGGCCGGCGTAGGTCTGGCTGCCGAGCTCGGCGACCCACTTGATGTTCTTGCCGGATTTGAGATCCCATTCTTGCGGCAGGTTCTTCTCGTCGGAAACGAAGTTCCGCGACGCGTCGCCGCCGAACATGACCAGGTCGGTGTTGGTCTTCTCCGCCGCGAAACAGACTCCGGCGACCAGGATCACGGCGACGCCGAGCAGCTTGGGTGCAGTCTTCATTGAATCGAACCTCACTTGTTGGAGTAAACGGTAACGTTGTCGTAGTACAGGTGGACCGGCGAGTAGCCGAGCAACCCCGGGGTTCCGCTCCGGATCGGGTGCGGGTCGTCGACCGTGATCGTCCAGGCCTCCGGCTCGGGATCCGACTTCTTCCAGACCTTGCCGTAGATCGTCGCCTTGTCGTCGGTGGTGACGACCTTCATCTTCATCCGGTACCAGGTGTGCGGCTCGAACAAGAAGTCCACCTGTTTGGCCATCCGCAGCTCGGCCGTCCACGAACGGACTTCCAGCTGATTCTTGGCCCCGACGATGTCGAGGATGTAGCCGGAGTTGATCAGACCGATGTCCGGACGGCGTCGCTTGGTGCCCTCCCCCAGGACTTCGGCTTCGATCGTGTAGTCGCTGAGCCAGCTCGGTCCCATATAAAGGAAAGTGCGGGTGAGGCCGCGACCGCGCGGCGCCTTGACCAGCACCTTGGCGCCGTCCTTCTCGCCGGCGAGATAGATCCGGTTGGCGCCGATCCACTGCGCGGGGAACCCGCCCTCGTCGAACTCCTCGAAATCGAAGCTCCACGGCAGCGGGGGGTAGACGCGCACGCGCGCGTAGCCCGAGAGGTCGCCGACCTTGGCCTTGATCTTGCCCGTCTGGAAGCCGTCGCCGCCGGATTTGAATTTGCCGCCCTCGACCGACCCGGCCAGCCCGTCGAGAGACCAGGTTGCCGGCTTCTCCTCGAGCACATTCCCGCTCGCATCGAGCAACCGCACGCGGAAACCGGCCGACTGCCCGGTCTCCAGCTGCACTTCCCACGGAACGACCTGCAACGTCGTCGCGGGACCCGGCTTGCCGGCTTTCTTGTTCTCCGGCTTGTCGCGCACGACCTTGAACGGCTTGGACTTGTCCCCGAGACAGTAGACGCCGCCCTCGGTCGCGAAGTAGATGCGGCCGTACGCCGTCGCGACGGACCCGTAGAACTCGGCGTAATCCCCGCTGGCGATCGTGAGCCGGTCCTTGTCGAGTTGCTTGACGCCGTCGCCGGTCAATTCGAGGATGTGGAGGTAGCCGTTCGTTTCCGGAACGTAGATTTTGCCGTCCGCGATCACCGGCGACGCCTTGCCGACGGTCCCGATGTTGTGGACCCATTTGATCTCGCCGGTGGCCGCGTCGATCGCGTGTAGGTTGGCGGAGTTGTCGACGTGGTAGACGACCCCGTCCTTGACCGCCGGTGACGGGAAACCGCCGCCGAACTCCTCGATACGCCACTTTTCGTGCGTCTTCGTGACGTCGCCGGAGCCCGTAGCGTCGATCGCCACCATCCGCCCCATCACACCCGTGTCGATGTTTTCCTCGCTGTGCGAGACGAAGACGGTGTCGTTCTCGACCACGACGGTGACGTTGATCCCTCGTTTGCTCAGGTTGAAGTCCCAGATCTTCCCGCCGGTCGCGATGTCCAGCGCGTAGATATGCCCGTCCGCGTTCCCGGAGATCAGCAGCCTCCGGCCGTTGACCGTCGCCACCACGGGACCGCCCTGCGTGTTGAAGTCCTCGGCCATCTCCCCCGGTGTCGAGACCCAGATCAGGTCCCCGGTGCGCTTGTCGAAGGAAAAGAAGCGATGGCGCAACGGCATCAGCTCGCCCCAGCCGACCGAGACGAAGCTGACGATCGCCTGGTCGCCGTCGATCAACGGTGTCTGGGTGCGTCCGCCGTAACCCGATAGCCGCCCGAACTCCTCGGTGAGGAAGCGGCTCCAGACGATCGCCCCGTCGGGAGCGTAGGCCGTGAACTGGCCGGCGACGCCGTGGGCGTAGACGTTCCCGGTCGCGGGGTCCGCGACGAGGCTGGCCCACCCGACGCGGTTGAAAGGCACCGTCGTCATGTAGACGTTGTAGCGGTGCTCCCAGAGCTTCTTGCCGTTCTCGGCGTCGTAACAGGCGACGACCTCCTGGCGGTTGATCTTCGTCTTGGGATCGACGCCGGTGCGGCCGATCACGCAGACACGTCCGTCGATGACGACCGGTGTCGAGCGACCGATGAAGTCGGCTTTCCAGAGGAGGTTCTCGCCCTCGGGCGACCAGTGGTCGATGAGGCCGGTCTCCTCGGAGACGCCGGTGTAGGACGGGCCGCGCCAGGAAGTCCACTCCCCGGCAGCGCTCGTCGGAACGAGCAGGACGGCAACCGCGAGTACGGCGACGATCGCAGGCGCGCGATTCCCCTGCGAGTCTTCGTTTCGAATGGTCACACCAAGACCCCTATGCGGATGGTTTCGATACACGGGTAAATTCGGATTCTCGTCCGCGAGCAGAATATCCCCGGGCCGCCCGGCGAACGAGGCCGGAACTGTAAAAAATCGTATCTAAGACTGGAATATCAGCCTTTTTCGGAAGGTTGCGCCGGCGGGACGTTCACGCTTCGAACCGCGGCCGGCTTCGGCGGACCCGCGGCGTCGGGCTTGAACTTCGTGACCAGGAACCCGCCCAGGGCGGCCAGGAGGATCCCCAGGAAAAAGGGCCACCGGATCGCGGAGATCCCACCTTTGGGCGGGTGCACGATCATGGCGGTCAGCGCATTCACGATGGGAGCCCCCGCGAAGATGATCGACATCACGACCGTCGGAGATCCCTTCGCGCCGAACGCCAGCAGCACGCCGAGAGCCCCGGCCGCGCCGACGGTTCCGGCGATCAGCGACCACGTCGTCCCCTTGGTGGTGAAATCCCAAGTGGCACCGTTGAGCTTGAGCACGGCCAGCGGGGCCACCACCGCGGTGATGAAGTAGGCGACCCCGACGAACAGGAAGGCCTTGATGCGGCCGTGTTGGGGATCGCCCATGCCGGTCGCGCCGGTGTGCAGAAAGACGCCGTAGAGGCCCCAGGCCACCACGGTCATCAGTGCATAGGCCAGCCAGGCCATGCCCGTCTCGGTATTTCCCGCCATCAGCGCCTCCGTGCGGTTCGTCTCGGCCGTCTAGCTTAGCAGTCGACCGGTTTCGGGCCGTTTTCCCTCGGTTTCCGAGTGCTCGAATCCGGCGACGGAGGCGTCTCGCGTGGGTTTGACTTTGCCCCCGACCGACCTGACATTCTGCGCTGGTACGGGTCTTTTACGAATCTCCGTTGGAGTCCGCATGCCGTCCAGCGGGACAGCCGGCTCGGTCATCACCCAGGAAAACGCGGCGGAACGAGTCGCCGATGGCCTGCGGCATCTTTATACCGCGTTCCAGAAGAGCGCGATCTACGCCTCGGGCCATCCCGCCGCCGTCGAGGCGATCCGGCTCGCGGCGGAAGGCCTGTCGTTTTCCGTCGGCCGCGAGGACTCCCGGCTGATCAGCGTCGGTCGGGATCGTCTGATGCTGGACGGACGACACCTCGCCGACGCGTCCGGCGCCCTGCAATCCCTGGCGAGCCTGCTGCACGACCTCGACGTC
>JBFFZZ010000148.1:0-7543 GCA_041568335.1 Candidatus Polarisedimenticolaceae bacterium
CGCTGCCGCTTCGCGCCGGTCTGGCGAGGCGAGACGGATGAGCCGCCGGTGCTTCCGGACACCGCGGCTTCGGCCTTGATCGAGGCGATGCGGGATCCCGACCCCGGCGTCCGGTTCGCCGCAACCTACGCTTTCTCCCGATACGGGGACGCACGCGCCCGGGATGCGCTCCTCGAAGCCGCGACCGCCGAACAGGAGCGCATCCGCCTGTTTGCCGTACGCGGTCTCGGGCACGTTGCGGACGAAACCACGTTGCCCCATTTGGTCGCGCGCCTGAAGGACGCGAGCCCCGGTGTCCGCGTCGAGGCCGTCGGTGCGCTGCGTCGAGCCGGAGCGTCCGAGTTACTCAAAGCCGTCGTGGACGACCCTTCATTTCATGTCCGCGCCGCGGTCGCGAACGCGCTGGCGGACGACACCTCCGTCGGTTCTCGCGAGTCGCTTCTCCGGTTGACCGACGACCCGTCGGTGACGGTTCGCTCCGCGGCGATCGAGGCCCGTGCAACACGTGCCGCAGCGACCGGCCGGGAGCGCACGGAGTTGCTCGGTGACATCGAAACGTGGGCCGCGGACGACGACTGGCGGATCCGCGCGGCGGCCGCCCGCGCGGCCGCGGTCTTGGAGCACGAGGCGGCGATCGCCGCGGCGTTCGGCGACGCCGAAACCCGTGTCCAGACGGCGGTGCTCGCGGGATTGGACGGAAGCTCGGCCGGAGACGACGTCGTGGCGGCCGCGATCGCGCGCGACGACCTGGCCGTTCGGGGAACGGCGATCCCGTTGCTGGCCGACCGCGATCATCTCGATCGTGTCGCGTTGATGAGCGGGGCCTACGATGCGTCGCCCGGCGACGATTGGGTCGAGGTCCGCGAGAGTCTCGCCGACGCACTGGCCGGAATCGACGGCGCCGAGCGGCTGCTGCGGCGCATGATCCGCGAGGACCCCGCGCCTTCGGTGCGTGGCAAGGCGGCGGCGGCGTTGGGCGAAACCCTGCCCGAGCGGGCCGCCGGGCCCGCCTACCCGGCGTCCCGCTGGATCGTCGTCGACACGGATCCGGGCACCCAGGTCGATCTCGAGACGCCGCACGGCACGATGCGCATCACGCTGTTGTCCGAGGAAGCCCCGATCCACGTCGCGGCATTCCTGGAACGCGTCGATGCCGGGTTCTACGACGGGTTGATCTGGCACCGCGTCGTCTCGAACTTCGTCATCCAGGGAGGGGATCCGCGCGGCGACGGCTGGGGCAGCGGAGGAGAGAGTCTCCGCGACGAGATCAACACCGTCCGCTACGTACGCGGCACGCTCGGGATGCCCAAGGCGGGCAAGGACACCGGCGGTTGTCAGTTGTTCATCACCCACGTCCCGACACCGCACCTCGACGGCAACTACACGGTCTTCGGCCAGGTCGTCGACGGGCTCGACGTCATCGATGCGATCGAGGTCGGCGACGCGATCCTGAGTCTCCGCCGCGTCGGCGTGTAAACTGAATCGTCGGAGGTAGCCGTCGTGTTCAAGACGCCGTTCGCCACGATCGTCGTCGCGTTGACCTGCAGCGGATCGGCGGCCGAGACGATCGAGCTCGACCGCTGCATCGCGGGAAAGTGCCACCGCAACGGCCGCTATGACGCGGTTCAGATCACCGACACGCATTTCATCGTCTATATCGACGCCGATCGTTGCCCGGGTCACGACACGCACTGCCCGACGAGCTACGACGCGTTCACGACGCCGGACGGCACGCATGTGGATACCGGGGACTATGTGCTCGGCAAGAAGACGCGCGACACGATCAAGGTCTATGTGCCGAGGCAGTACAAGGGTCTCTACGTCAAGGGCATCAACGGCAGCACCCGAGACGACTTGCTGCCGCTCACCGACTTCGAGGACTTCAGCCGCGCCCGCAACGTCGTGACGCGTCGGCCGGCTGTCGAGACCAGCATCGACGCGCTCTTCGACATGGTGTCGAAGGCGTTCGAGACGAAGGACGCCGAGCGCGCGGCTGCCGCCTATGCGGAGGATGCGACGTACATGGGCGAGGGCGACACGATTCGCGGACGGACCGCCATACGAGAGGTGTTCGCCGGGGTGTTCGACCGCGCTCGAGACCAGGGCCAGTTGTTGACGATGACCTTCGAGCGAGGCGAGCGTTGGGTCGAGGGACGGCTGGCGTACGAGACGGGGTACTTCACGCTGACGCGCCGCGGTCCCGAAGGGGAGCGGGTCAGCCGGGGGAAGTTCGTCGTGGTCGCGCGGTTCACCGAGGGCCTCGGATGGCGTTTTCAGGTGGAGTCTTACTCGCTCGTGCCCTGAGACCGTTTTGCCCCGTATCGCGATCGATTCTCGGGTGCGCGCCAAACCCGCCTGCACGCCGCGGCGCATGCGCGTATCCTCTAGACGAACGGCCGCACAGGCCAAGCACGCGAGGCTCGATGGATGAAGGTGTCACGTAACGCACCCTGCCCATGCGGCAGCGACGAGAAGTTCAAGAACTGCTGCGGTACGGGGGACAAGACCCGCGCCGGTTTGGCGGGTGGACGGATCCTGGCCGTGATCGTCGGCCTCGCCGTGATCGGTGGTGTGGCGATCGCGATCAACACGTTCCGTACGGCCGATCTCTCGCCCCAGCCGTACGTCTACGACGCGGAAAACGACCAGTACTTCGATCCCGTCCACGGCCACATGCATCCGGGTCGCCCACCGCAGGATCCCGGGCAGGCGGGCCAGGCGAGCCACGAGGGTCGGCCCGCGGGTCTTTCGGGGCCGACGCCGATCCCCTGGGAGTACGACGCGGCGAAGAACCAGCACTACAATCCCGACCACGGCCACTGGCACGCGGGCCCGCCGCCGGATCAGCCCGATGGCGCGGCCACCCCGCCGGCCGCCGCGTTGCCGCCGCTCGCCGCGGCGGATCCGGGAGCCGCGAACGTCCCGCCGGGAAACGCTCCCGCCGACTGGGAGTACGACCCGGAAAACGACCGCCACTGGAATCCGAAAACGCGGACGTGGAACGAGGGCATGCCACCGCTCGAGGCGTTTATGTCGGACGCGGACTGAAGCTTCACGGACAGACAGCCGTGTCCGCCGCGCCCCGAGCATCCCCGAGCGTCGCGACGCCGCACCCGTTCTTGACTCGAACGAGGTAGAAGTAGCCGTCTCCCGCGACGGGGTCCGCACGCGTGTCGGTGTACGCGGTGTCCGGCATCGGTCCATTCACGCAAGTCGTCGTGCCGATACCGGAGGATCGCAGTGCCGAGAGCGACCCGCCCAGGACGTCGTGCGCCCGTCCCGGTCCCGAGACCCCGCCCTGATCGCCCCAGCTCAGCTCGGTCAGGCCCGGTTTGGCGAGCGCCAGATCCGTGATCGTGACCACCGGCGCCCACGAGCCCGGATCGGCAGCAGCGCAGTCGTCGCCGTCGAGGACGACGTCCTCGTCGAGATCGCCTCCGAGCCGCGGACCCGAGTCCAGCGTGACGCACGTGAAGGTGATCGGCCCGGTTGCGGCTTGCCGTAAGACCGTGGTCGTGACCGGCGGTTCCGCCGCGGCATCGGTACTCCATTCGCCCCCGTCGAGGTGCCAGCGCCGCATGCGGCCGCCCGACAACGCGGCGGCGATCAGCTCGCAATGCCGGTTGTTGTCGTCGCGATCGCCCAGCCCGATCAACGTCGTGAGCAAAGCCTCGTCGTCGACCGAGCCGGTGGGCGGCGCTCCCATCGGAACCGTCACCTGCCGCCCGACCGATGGTTTGATTCCCGTCGGGAAGAAAAACATGAACGTCGAGATGTCCCGCAGCTCTCGCGCCTGGTTGTCATCGGGCAGCGTGAACACGCTGTTCGACAGGAAGCGGAACATGTCGGGAACCGAACCGTCGTGGATCAGACCGAACCCCGATTTCGTCTCGGTGACCGGCCCCATCGGGTCGGGGAGCACCGGCCCGATCTTGTCGTACATGTTCCTGAGGTGCGGGATCTCGAGGTCGCTGTGCGGTGACTGGTCGGCATCGCCGTTGAACAAGGCGGATGCCATCGGGGACGTCGGCTCCGTCGGAGTCACGCCCCCGAGCTTCCCGCCGCCCGCACCGAACGGGTGGGTGTGGCACGCGAGGCAGGGTTGGCCGGCGTCGGACGGAAATCCGTCGAACAGCAGGCGGCCCTCGGTCGGGTTGCCCGCACGGATCGCCCCGAACGGTTGCACCTCGCAGTTCGGGTCGACGCTGCGCGGAGGGCAGGGGGTCGTGTCGTTGACGTTCCGGTACGGGTTCGGTGGCATGGCGATCGCGAGGGCGAATTGGCGGAAGCGCTCCATGTCGACCGAGCTCAGTCCCGCCGGCTGGTTGTTGATCGGCCCGATGTCTTCCTTGCCCAGCAGACCGACAAACGCCGGGTTGAAGTCGTTCATCGTCGGACGGTCACCGCGCCAGTGCAGCGGCTCGAGCATCGCGCGCAGCGTCTGCGTGGTCATCGGCCCCTTTTGCGGGTCGAACCCCTCGTGCGCCGCGCAGAACGCGGGATCGCACTCCACCGGAACGCCGGCGTTGGGAACCACGAATCGAACGTTGTCCATTTGTTTCGAGTACGGGACCATTTCGCCGGTCGGGTCGCCGAGATCCCAGGCCAGCCCGTCGTGGTCGCCCGACAGATGGCAGCTCGCGCACGAGGCGTCTCCGTGCCCGGAAGAATCAATCCCGTCGTAGAGGAACCGGCGGCCCAGCCGTGTGTCTTCCGAGCTGGGATCGTGCAGCGGGATCGTCTCGAGCAGCGTCAGCGTCGACGCCTGGACGACGGCGAGGGAGTGGGAGATGCGGTTGAGGACGTAGAGCCGGTCGTGATCCTCGTGCAACACGACACCGGTCGGTCCTTCTCCCGTCTCGACGACGTCGGGCGCGGCGCGGGAGGCGCCGAAGATACAGCTTCCGGTCAGACAGGCACCTGAGACACGAAAGACCTTGCGCGAGCCGATCGCCGTCAGGTACCCCGTGCTCCCGGTCGAGTTCCAGACCATCATCCCCGGTTGCGAGACGCTGGCCATCCGCTCGGCCAGGTTGGTCGCCGGGTCGCTCGCGCGATTGATGTGCGTGTTGAGGTCGAGCCTGGTGACCGAGTTGCCCGCTCCCGGATCGACGATCGACAACTGGTTGTCGACGACGTGACCCTGGACACCGAGCGGGTGCTCGAAGCGCACGTGGTTGCGCGCGTCGGTATTGGGAACGTAGATCCGGCCGGTCCCGGGTTGGATCGAGACATCGAAAAGCGCCGTGCCGAGATGATCGACCTCGGTCACCACCAGTGTCGTCGCGTTGATCGAGAACAGGTCGTGATCCGGTAGCCGGTAGGGCAAACAGGGCGACCAATCGGAGCCGGCCTCGTCGGCCCACCGCGTGTTCGCCTCGTCCCAGCTCACGATCAGGGCCACCGGAGGATCCTCGTTGGGCCCGGGATCGGTCAACGCGGGATTGCGCGCGATCCCCATCGGCAACGGCGGGTAGCTCGGCGGGTTGCCATTGCAGGTGATGTCGGTCAGGTTCAGCGCGGCCAACCGCGATGGGCTCAGACCCGACTGGTTGTTCTCGAAGATGATCTCGGCGTTGACGACGGTCGTCTGGTTCCCCGAACGCAGCGCGACGGCGTACACACGGGTCCCATCGGTCGCCAGCGCGCGGATGTCGCGCGCGAACAACGGCACCACCGTCGGCGCGGTGCCGAGGCTCGCCAGGTCATAGACCTTGACCGCGTCCTCCTGGGAGACCGCCACGAACGCCTTGCCGGCGGCGAACGCGACGTCGGTGGGCTCGTCGCCCACGTCGAGCGTCTGCGTCACGGTACCCGCCGTCAGATCGACGATGCTGATCGAGTCGGAGAGGTTGTTGACGACCCACGCTTCGGTGTCGCTCCGGGCGATCACGGTCACCGGCTCCAGGCCGACCGGGATCGCCGCCTCGTGGGTCAGCGATCCGTCCATCTCGATCGTCCAGACCTCGAGCAGCGCGTCCGGCGTGTTGACCGCCAGCAACCGGCCGCCCAAAGGCGTCATCGCGAGCGGGTGCACGTGGGATGATTCGAAGTTGACGTACGTGGCCGCGCCCGCCGGCGAGCAAATCACCGCGAGTCCGGCGACCCCGATGGCCAGCGCGCCAAGCAAAACCGGATTCCGCCCCATCGCCCTGCCTCCCTAGAGGACCCCCCGATTCGAGAAACTACGATCGTTCCCCTCGAAAGGGAACACCTCGTCTCCGAAGCCCGTCGAAATCCGGTCAACCTTGTGTCGTCGGGCCCGGACTGCGGTAATCTTGCCCCGGGCACCCACGTACGGGAGAGATTCCGGTATGAAAATCCGAGCTGCGGTTCTGGAAGAATTCGGCAAGCCCCTCGTCGTCCAGGAACTCGACCTCGACGGACCCAAGGAGGGTGAGGTGCTCGTTCGGCTGGTGGCCTGCGGCGTCTGCCACACCGACCTCTACACGGCGAGCGGGGCCGATCCCAGCGGCTACGTCCCGACGGTGCTGGGTCACGAGGGCGCCGGTGTCGTCGAGCGGGTCGGACCGAACGTGCGCTCGGTCGAACCGGGCGATCACGTGATCACGCTGTTTTCGCCCGAGTGCCGCCAGTGCGAGCACTGCGTCAGCGGCAAGACCAACATCTGTACCGCGATACGCGAGGAGCAGGGCAAGGGGCACCTGCCCGACGGTACGACACGCCTGTCGCGCGACGGGGAACCGATGCGCCACTTCATGGGCTGCAGCACGTTCGCCGAGTACACCGTCATGCCCGAGATCGCGCTGGCCAAGGTCCACCCCGAAGCGTCGCTGGAGGCGGTTTGCACGCTCGCGTGCGGTGCGACCACCGGCCTCGCGGCGGCGCTCTGGAAGGCCGAGGTGGTACCGGGGTCGACCTGCGCGGTGTTAGGGACGGGGATGGTCGGTCTCGGCGCCCTCGTCGGTTGCCGCCTCGCCGGGGCCAACAAGATCATCGCCGTCGACCTCTCCGCCGACCGCCTCGAGCTGGCCAGGAAATACGGAGCCACCGAGACGCTCGTCGCCGGACCGGACACGCTGGACTCGATCCTGGAGATGACCGGCGGGCTCGGCTGCGACTACACCTTCGAGGCCACCGGTCGGGTCGAGGTCATGGGCCAGGCGGTCGAGGCCGCGCGGCTGGGTTGGGGGCTTTGCACGGTTCTCGGCGTCGCGGGCAAGGGAGAAAAGCTCGAGATCGTGCCGCGCGCCCTGATCACCGGCCGCCACGTGCAGGGCGGGAGCTTCGGCGGCGCCAAGGGGCGCACCCACGTCCCGATGCTCGTCGACATGTACCTGCAGGGTAAGATCGATCTCGACGGCTTCGTCTCCCACCGCTTGACGCTCGACGAGGTCAACAAGGGTTTCGAGCTGATGGAAGCGCAAGACGGGATCCGCTCCGTCATCAAGTTCGACGAACCGGGGTAGGCCCTTGATCATCAAGAAGACCATGAGTGACGGTTGGCTGTCCAACACCTACCTGGTGGCGGACAAGCCGGGTGGTCACGCCGTGTTGATCGACACGGGCGGGCCCATGGGTC
>JBFFZZ010000149.1:0-7527 GCA_041568335.1 Candidatus Polarisedimenticolaceae bacterium
AGGACTGTCTTCATCGTCATCACAGCCTCCTCGATCGATCTACGAACGAAGTCCTCGATCGGATGAGAAAAACCGACGGTGAAGCTCATCCGATCGTCGATCCGCCTCGTAGATCCGACAACGGCCGTTCGAACGCCTCGCGTCGAGGCGCCATGAGACGGACCGGCAGGAGAAACGGAACATGTCGCTTTCGACGAGAACTTTCGGATTCCTTACAGCGACGCTCGTGCTGGGTGCGGGAATCACCCTGGCGGCGGATCACCTGGATGCGCCGGGCCTGACCCCTCCCGGTGGTGACGGGCGGCTCGACATCAATGACGTCTATGCGTTTCAGTCGCCATCCGACGCGGATCGGGCGGTGCTGATCATGACGGTGAACCCCGCGGCCGGCGTCCTCTCGCCGACGAGCTTCCGCCCCGGCGCGGACTACGCTTTCCAGCTCGACACGGACGGCGACGGGAAGCGCGATCGGTCCTATCGTCTCGACTTCGGTCTCGAGGTCGACGGGGTTCAAACGGTTCGGCTGCGTTGCACACCGGCCAAGGACTGCCCGTCGGGTGCGGAGATAGCCCGCGGATCGACGGGTGAGATCATCGATGTCGCGGGTGGCGGATCGCTGCTGGTCGATGTCTTTGACGATCCTTTCTTTTTCGACCTCGACGCTTTCACCGGTAACAACGGGCGCTCCTTCTGCGACGGCGACGAAAACGACTTCTTTCTCGGGTTGAACGTATCGGCCATCGTTCTGGAGGTGGACCGCGCGCAGATCGGAGACGGGACCGTCGGGGTGTGGGCCACGACCTCGCTCACGGACGAAGGTCAGATCGACCGGATGGGACGTCCGGCCATCAACACGGTGTTCATCCCCAACAACCCGTTCGAGCCCGTCGGCTCCGAGGCTTCGCAGAAGAACTTCTTCAACGCCGGCAAGCCGCGGCACGACCGTCGTGATTTCCGTCCCGAGGTCGTCGACACGTTGGAGCTGTTTTACGGCGCCGGCGATCCCACGGCCGCGGCGATTGCCGACATCCTGCTACCGGACATCCTGACGGTGGACTTCTCATCTCCGGCGGGGTTCCTCAATGGACGTCAACTTGCCGATGACGTGATCGACGCGGAGCTCGCGCTGGTCACAAACGGCATCGTGACGAGCGACTGCGTCGACAACGATTCGGCCTTCGACGCCATGTTCCCTTACCTGGCCCTCGCGAACTGAGGGCCTGTCCGCGGAGCACCACCCACCCCCTTTGGGTGCTCCGCGGACGTTTTCGGGACCCGGGTATACTCGCCGCAGGAGGCACCCCGGGGCCGATGGACATGCAGCGCCGCGACATGAACTGCATCGAGCGTGTCTCCGCCGAGGACGCGTCCGCCCTCGCGGAACTCTACGACCGCTACACCAACCAGCTGCTCTACCCCGTGGCGCTACGCATCGTCGGGAATCGCGCCGAGGCCGAAGACGTCATCCAGGAAGCGTGGTTGCAGGTCTGGCGAACGGCGAACCGCTACGACTCCAGGCGTGGCCCGGTCGTGGCGTGGTTGCTGACGATCACCCGCTCACGCGCGTTGGATCGCATCCGCGCCGTGGCCGCCAAGAGCCATCGCGAGACTCGCGTTGAGAACGGCGACCGGCCGGAGGCCGCCGTCCCGGAAACGGCCTCGACCGCCGTGCACGATCGTGAACGCGAGGCCAGCGTTCGCACGGCGCTCGATTCGCTCGAATCCCACCATCGACGGGTGCTCGAGATCGCCTATTTCGATGGGCTGTCGCAGAGCCGGATCGCGCGTGACCTGGACGTTCCGCTGGGAACCGTCAAGTCCTGGACCCGCCAGGCGCTGGCCCGCCTGCGCGCCAAGCTCGCACCGGAGGGCAGCCTGTGAATCATTCCGACCCGACCCTCCAGGAAAGGCTGGCGTCCTACGCCCTCGGCGCCATGGAAGCCAAAGAGCGCGCGGCGTTCGAACGCGAGCTGGACGCCCACCTCGCGGGCGGGTGCGCGGAGTGCGAACGCGCGCTTGCCGAGTACTCCGAAGCGGTGGTCGCGCTGGCCCGGTCGACTCCTCGCGCCGCGCCGAGCGAGGCGTTACGCTCGCGGGTCCTCGCCGCCGTCGAGAACGAAAGCCGGCCCAAGAGACCCGCGCGGACCCGACTCCTCCCGTGGGCCGCTGTCCTGATCGTCGGCCTGACGGGAGCCGCCGGCTGGCTCATGTTCTTCGATTCGCAGCGCAGGCTCGAGGATCGCGAACAACAGCTCGTCCGTCTGGAGCAGCAGCTCGACCTGGCGCTCCTGGAACTGAAGGAGTCCGGCCGGATCGAAGAGTTCATGATGGTCTCGCAAACGGTGGAGCTCGTTCCGCTGGCGGCGACCGAGCCCGACCGGACCGTACCGGCTGCGCGGGTGCTCTACGACCGGACGGCGTCGCGAGCGGTGGCCGTGTTTGTCGATGCAACCCCGCCGGAAGGACACGACTATC
This sequence comes from Candidatus Polarisedimenticolaceae bacterium, assembly GCA_041568335.1. Lineage (GTDB taxonomy): Bacteria > Acidobacteriota > Polarisedimenticolia > Polarisedimenticolales > Polarisedimenticolaceae > WVWW01. The sequence goes on from JBFFZZ010000149.1 coordinate 2,476, forward strand.
AGCTCTGGGCGCTCGGCTCCGAGGGTGTCCAGAGTCTCGGCGTGCTCCGGGCCGACGACGCCGGGCGCGCGGAGATCGACTCCGGTGTGGTCGCCTCCGCAAACCAGCTCCAGGGCTTCGCCATATCGCTCGAGCCGGAAGGCGGCTCGCCTGACCCGAACGCACCGAGTGGTCCGGTGATCTCGGTCGGCCTGCGGGGTTAACGATGTGGATCGCCTTGCTGCGTGGGATCAACGTCGGCGGCAAGAACAAGCTGCCGATGAAGGAGCTGCGCGAGCTTGTCGAGAAGCTCGGCTTTCGGAACGTCCGGACCTATATCCAGAGCGGCAACGTCCTCTTCGACGGGCCGGCCGCCAAGGTTCGGAAGGCACCCGAGCTGGTCGCGTCGGGGATCCGCGAACGCTGGGGCTACGACGTTCCGGTCGTTCTCCGCACCGCGGACGAGATCGGCGCGGCGGTTCGTCGCAACCCGTTTCGAAAGGCCGATCCCAAATATCTTTCCATCATGTTTTTGGCGGATGAGCCGAGCGTCGCGCGAGTCTCGACGCTCGATCCGGATCGGTCTCCGCCGGATCGCTTCGAGGTCATCGGGCGCGAGATCTATCTGCACGCCCCCAACGGAGCCGCCAAATCCAAACTGACCAACCAGTACTTCGATTCGAAGCTGTCGACCGTCAGCACGGCGCGCAACTGGCGAACCGTGCACAAGCTGATCGAGCTGTCGGGAGCCTAGCGGGTCGCGGCCTCGTCCAAGCCGGAAATTTCGTTCGCGCGGGCATGCCGTCGTAATGCCGCCTCGACGAGTTGACGCGTGAAACCCTCGTGCCCCTCGGGGTCGCGGGCAAGGCACAGGTCGGCGCTACCCGGATCCGTCGCCGGGTAGTAGACGCCGCAGTTGGGATTGATCTCGAGCATGTACGGCGTCCCGTCTCGATCGACCCGCAGGTCGCAACGGCCGAAACTGGCGCCGTTGAGCCCGACGAAGAACCGCGCCGAGACATCGCGAAGCCTGGCTTCGAGCTCGGCGTCCTCGATCGGGAACGACGAGAGCGCGTTGTATTCGACCCACTTCATGTTGGCGTGTTTGAACGACTCGCCCTCGGGGAAGCGATACTGCATCGGTGTGTACGTCTTCGGCCGCGCGGGATCGTCGGGGTTTTCCGCGACGAGCACCGTGCACTCGATCCCCTCGATATACTCCTCGATCAGCGCCGCCTTGAAGCGCCGGATGATCTTGCGCGCCTGCTGTCTCAATCCCGCCGGCGTGCGAACACGGGAACGGCGGCTCAAAGCGACGCTGGCGTAGCTGCTGTAGTGCTTGACGAAGAGTGGGAAGCGGAGGGCGTTCGCGGCGTGCTCGATTTCTTCGTCGTTCGAGGCGATGACGTAGTCGGGCGTGGCGATCGCCTGCTCGCGACAAACCTGTTTCATGCGTTCACGCGAGGGCTCGTAGAATTCCGATGTCGCGCCGGTGAACGGGACACCCAGCCGTTCCAAGGTCCGGACGACCTCGATCCCCGGGGTCTTCTCGTCCGCGGCACCGTCACACAGGTTGAAGAACAGATCGTACCCACCGTGCTCGACCAGCCGGGTCAGATCGCGAACGGCGGTGCGCTTCTTCAGCGTCGCGACGTCCCATTTCGCCTCGCGATAGAACGGACGCGGATCACAGGGCCAATCGTCATCGGGAAACGGATCGGCGTCGAGGTCCTGAGGGGTCAAGAGACAGATGCGCATGAATGAAAAAGAATAGCAAACGCTTCGTTTGAACGTTATGTGGTGCAGACACTGCGGCGCGCGACGATCTCACGTCCGGCGATCCAGGCGATCGAACCGACGCCCAGGAGGACTCCGATGTCCCGGGTCGGGAGCGTTCCGTTCCGGATGATGTTCGCCGGCTGGTAGTACTCGACGACGCTGAGGAACGCGAACGGTTCGGCGGGCGCCCAGAATTGCGCCAGGAAGTTGATCAGGAACGACGCCACGATGATCGCGAAGATGGCAAACACCGCTCGGCCTCGCCGGTCGCTGAGCGAGGAAACGAGAAACGCGACGCCGCCGATCGAGACGTACAGGCTGAAGAGGTTGACCAGGATCATCGCCACGAGAATCCACGCGGGCCGGCTCTCGACCGGCAACGACTGCGATCCGATCGCGTAGCCGATCGCGCCCGCGCCGAGCATCATCATCCCCCCGAGCAGGAAGACGATCGTCTCGCAGAGATAGATCCGGCGGCGCGAGAGCGGAAGGGCGAGCAGGACGTCGATCGTGCCGCGATCGATCTCACCGGCCGGGAAGCGCGTGCAAAACATGACCTCGTTGGCCCACAACAGCGTCAGGACCGTCGGATGAACCCAGACGAAGGCCTGCATCAGCTGGGCGGTGATCTCGCCCTCGATGTCGATCCCGAGCAGCGCGGCCACAAATTCCCGCATGAACGGCATCCGCGCGATCATCTCGTCCATCTGATCGAGGATTTGCGGGAGCACGAGGTTGAGCAGCACCTCGACGAGCAACAGCGCGAGGCTGAACAGCACCATGCCGAGGAGCGTCTCGTGCAGGATCTTTCTCAAGACACCGCGCATCAGGCCGTGTGCCGTCTGCGCCGGTAGAACGCGTGGAAAATCGTCTCCAGGTCCGGCGGCCCGATCGTGAAGTCCCGGACCGGCCGGCCGGCCAGCCACGACGTCAGATCGCCGGCCTCGCCGGAGAGCTCGGCGTGCCAGCGATCCCCCTCACGCTCGATGATCTCGAGGCGATCCGGGGGAACCGCCGCGGCCGCCGCGGCCTCGCTGCTGAAGCGAATCTCGACCCGCCGGCGCGCGCGGCGCCGCATGTCGTCGAGCGGTTCGTTGGTGACGATGCGTCCCGCGCGGACGATCGCCACACGATCACAGAGCTGCTCGACCTCGCTCAGCGTGTGACTCGAGAAAAAAACGGTCGAGCCGGCGGCGGCGCGCTCGCGCAGCAGGTCCGCCAGGCTGAGCTGCATCAACGGGTCCAGACCGCTGGTCGGCTCGTCCAGCACGATCAACTTGGAGTCGTGCGCCAGGGCCAGGATCAAACCGAGCTTCTGACGCATCCCGCGGGACATCTTGCGTACCGGTTTTTCGGGATCGAGCGCGAAGCGTTCCGCGAGAGAAAGACCGGCCGCGCGCAGATCCCGTCCATGCGCGCCGGAGAAAATCGACAACGCGTTGTTCACGGTAAGCCACGGGTACAGGCGCACGTCGCCGGCCAGGTACCCGACGTCGCGTTTGATTCGATGGCTCTGACGCCAGCAGTCCATCCCGAGAATGCGCGCGTCCCCCGCGGTCGGTCTGAGGAAGCCCAGCAACAGGCGAATCGCCGTCGTCTTGCCGGCGCCGTTGGGACCGAGGAAGCCGAAGATCGTCCCCGCGTCGATCTCCAGATCGACGTCCTCCACGCCGACCTTGGCGCCGTAACGCTTGCCGAGTTTCCGGGTTTCCAGGATGGCCACAACGGCCTCGCTTTCCGATTTCAGCTAACCGCGTCCACGGCGGTTTATTCGGCGACCCTACATCAAGAACCATGATGGAGAAAGACCGTTCCGTGCGTGATTGACCTGGCCCGCGGGGCGACTCATGATTCGCCCCGGAGTCCCAATGCGTCACCCGGTCGTCGTCATTGTCCTCTGCCTGTGCAGCCTCGTACCGATCGTGGCGGCGTTGAGCGTCGATCACCGGCTGCTCGGAGACGATCCCTTGATCACCCTGACCTACGCGAAGAACATCGCGGCCGGGAACGGTTTCGTGTTCAACCAGGGCGCGCCGGTCCTCGGCACGACGACCCCGCTGTTCGCCCTCGTGATCGGTCTGTTGATGGCGATCCTGCCGGCGCCGGGCACGGCCATCGCGGTGTGGGTCACCGCACTGAGCTGGGTGGGACTGATCTGGATCTTCTACGTCTGCCGCGACGCGTTCGGAATCCGGGTTGAGCTGGCGGCGTGGATCGGCGCCGCGATTGCGGCCTCGGGTTGGATCGCGCATCTCGGGATGGAGGCGTACCCGTTCGCCCTGCTGCTCGTTGCGACGCTCGGCGCGACCTATTCCGGACGCCCGCTGGCGGCCGGTGTGTTGGGTGGCCTGCTGTTCTTGACTCGCGGCGAGGGCATTCTCCTGTTCGGACTCGCCGGGCTCGCCGGGACGTGGATCTGGTTGCGAGGCAAAGGGGAACGTTCGCCGGCTCTGTTGCGGCTGCCGCCTCTTCTCATGGCGATCGGGTTCCTGATCCCGTTGGGCCTGTGGTCGCTCTACGCGATGCCCACGTTCGGCAACATCTTCCCCAACACGCTCGCCGCGAAGATCGCCCAGGTCGAGTCGGGGCTGTGGCCGGCGTTCCAGACCCGGCTGGTCGGCGACTGGATCCCCGGCTGGAAGATCGGACCTTCGCTCGGGTTCACGATGCTGAACCTGTCCTTCCTGTTGGCGGCGTTCGGGCTGGTGCGCTGTGCGCGCGACTATCCGCGGCTCCTGATCTTTCCCGTTTGGGCTCTCGCCTACGTTTCGGGGTATGCCCTTCTCGGCGTACCCGGGTACCCGTGGTACCGGCTGCCGATCGAGTTCGTTCTGATCGTGCTGCTCGCGGTCGGGCTCGGTGGGCTGGCCTCGCTGTTGGGCGCGGCGAGCGAAGCGACCTGGCGGCGCCGGACGGCGCACCTTCCGGGGCTCGTCGTGATCGTCATGCTGGCGTTTGGCGCTTCGTTCGACGACATCCGGCGGCCCCCGGTACGCGAGAAGGATCGCGCCTACCTGGAACTGGCGGAGTGGTTCGACCGCCACGGGAGCAGGAACGAGCGGATCGCCTACATGGAGATCGGCTACCTGGGCTACTACACCGATCTCGGGATTGTCGATCTCGTCGGCCTCGTGACGCCCGAGATCACGTCGCGCGTGGCGGCTCGGGACTTCACCACCGGTTTCTGGGAGCTCGAACCGGAGTATCTGGTGTCCCTCGAGCGCAGCAGGTTCATTCTGCCGATCCTAGACAATCCCGAGTTCGCTCCACGTTACGAGCGCGTGGCCGAGCTCG
>JBFFZZ010000150.1:0-7493 GCA_041568335.1 Candidatus Polarisedimenticolaceae bacterium
ATCGATCTCAGCGACCGGGTGACGCTGCGCAACAAGACGTACTACCGGGACCTCGATTGGCAATCCGCCGGTACGTTGTTGTTCCAGGACTTCTTCAACCCGATGACACCCGTCGCGCGTGCCGCCAACACGCTGGACAACCAGCAGCAGTTCACCGGCAACCAGTTCGAGGCCGTTTTCCGCCTCGGTAGCGGCCGGGTCAAACACAATCTTCTGGCCGGAGTCGAGGTCGCCAGACGGGAGAACGACTACGACCTGCAGTTCGGTTTCCTGCCGTCGTTGCCGCTTTCGAATCCGGTCGTGATGGACACCGCGATCTTCCACTGCTTCCTGCCGATGGCGGGAACCTGCCCGATCCAGCTGGGGACGGCGGAGAGCACGACCATCGCTCCCTACATCGTCGATCAGATCGAATTCTCGCCTCAGTTTCACCTCCTGCTCGGCGTGCGGTATGACGACATCGACTTCGAGGCGACGGACTCTTTCGACGGCGGTTTCACGTCCACCCCGACGAACCGCTCGGACGGTGATGCCAGCCCTCGCGCCGGTTTCGTCTGGGCGCCGAACGAATCCCTCTCGTTCTATGCCAGCGCCGCCGAATCCTTCGCGCCCCCGTCGGAACGCGTCGTGGGACCGCGCGAGCCCGAGAACAGCGACCAGATCGAGGTCGGTATCAAGAAACAATTCGCCGACGGCAAGGTCCGCACGACGTTCGCCGTGTACGAGCTCAACCGCGACAACATCGCGATCCCCGACAACAACGGGTTCACCCAGCAGCAAGGGGACCAGCGCTCGCGTGGCGTGGAGTTCGAGATCGCGGCGGAGCCGGCTCCCGGGTTGCGCACGTTCGTCTCGTACGCCTTCAACGACTCCGAGTTGACGCGGTTCGCCGAGCAGGTGATCGTCGGTGTCGATCCGATGACCATGATGCCGATCTTCATGACATTCGATCGCAGCGGCAACACGCCGGCTTTTGCTCCCGAAAACGTCGCCAACGCGTGGGCCAGCAAGCGCTTCAACAACGGCTTTGGCTTCGGTGGCGGGGCGCGCTACATCGACTCGCAGTTCATCGGCGAGGACAACGCCTTCGCCGTCGATTCCGCGCTCGTGTTCGACGGTTGCCTGTTCTATCGCAAGGACAACTGGCGCGTGAACCTACACCTCAAGAACATCACCGATGAGGAGTACTACCTGCGCGGTTTCGGATCGGACTCGGTGATCCCGGCGGCGCCGTTCGCGGCCTACGCGACGATCGGGTTCGATCTGTAGAGCAAGTCATGAGCGAGCGTCCAAAACAACAGGGCTACGACGCGGTGGTCATCGGCGGCGGACCCGCCGGTTCGACCGCCGCGACCCTGATCGCCCAGGCGGGTCCTCGTGTCCTGCTCGTCGACCGGGAGCGCTTCCCGCGTTTCCGCCTGGGCGAGTCCCTGATGCCCGCGACCTACTGGACGTTCGAGCGGCTCGGTGTGCTGGACAAGATGAAGGCCAGCACGTTCGTCCGGAAACACAGCGTCCAGTTCTTCACCAAGACGGGGAAGGGCGCGTTGCCGTTCTACTTTTCCGAGTTCGACCGTCACGAGAGCTCGCAGACCTGGCAGGTGGATCGTTCGGACTTCGATCTGATGCTGCTCGAGCATTCCAGGGCCAGCGGCGTCGAGGTCCTTCAGGGGGTCAACGTCAAGGACGTCGTGCTCGACGAGGGCAAGACGCGCGAGGTGGAGCTGGAGCTCGATGGCGGGGATCGCGCGAGGGTCGAGGCCAAGGTCATCGTCGACTGTTCCGGGCAGACAGGCCTGATCGGCCGCAAGCTCAAGCTCAAGGAGGTGGATCCCGTGCTCCGGCACGGCTCGATCTACACGCGCTATCGCAACGCCTGGCGTGATACCGGGCGCGACGAGGGCGCGACGCTGATCATGCACACCGAGTCCGCCCGGAGCTGGTTCTGGTACATCCCGCTGCCCGACGATCAAGTCAGTGTCGGTGTGGTGGGGCCCATCGACTACCTGCTCAAGCGCGGCGAGCCTCTCGAAAAGGTCTACCACGACGAGCTGGCGATCTGCCCCGAGGCGGCCCGCCGGGTCGAGGGCGCGGAGAGGATCTTCGAGATCAAGGCGATCCGGGACTTCTCCTACATCTCCAAGCAGATTGCCGGCGACGGCTGGATCATGGCCGGTGACGCATTCGGTTTCCTCGACCCGATGTACTCGACGGGTGTGTTTCTGGCGTTCAAGTCGGCGGAGTTCGCGGCCGACGCGGTGATCGAGACGCTGGCCGAGAACGACCTCTCGGCGGCGCGGTTGGGCCAGTACGGCGCGCGGTACGTCGCGGGGATGGAGGCGATGCGCAAGCTCGTTTACGCCTACTACGACGACGATTTCAGCTTCGCCAGGTTTCTCAAGAAGTTCCCCGAGTGCCGTGAGGGGCTCGTGGACCTGCTCGTCGGCAACGTCTTCCGTAAGCCCGAGAGCTGTGAAGAGATGCTCCGGAAGATGGGCATGATGGTGGACCTACCCGACGCTCGCACGCTTGCCGCGGCCGCCGGGACCGCGACGTGACCCCGCGTCAGCTCGTCCTGCTGGTCCTGCTGGTGCTCTTCGCCCTGCGCCACGATCTGTGGTGGTGGGATGCCGACGACCGCGTCCTGGGCTTGCCGATCGGGTTGACCTGGCACGTGCTGCTGTGTCTCACGGTCGCCGTGGCGATGGCCCTGTTCGCCCGGGTCGATGAGACCGACGACGGGGAGCCGTCATGACGCTGGCGATCATCCTGGCCTATCTCGGCCTGGTGCTGGCGGTCGGCCTGTTGAGCCGCCGGTTGGCCACCGGCAGCGGCGAGGACTGGTTCCTGGCGACGCGAAATATCGGCCCGTTCATCCTCTTGATGACCTTGTTCGGGACGCACATGACGGCATTCAGCCTGCTCGGCGCGTCGGGTGAGGCCTATCGCACCGGGATCGGTGTGTTCGCGCTGATGGCTTCCTCCTCCGCGATCATCGTGCCGGCGATTTTCTACTTCGTCGGCATGCGCCTGTGGCGCCTGGGCAAGAAAAACGGCTATGTGACGCAGGTGCAGTTCTTCCGAGATCGGTTCCAGTCCAGCGGTCTGGGGCTGTTGTTGTTCGTGGTGCTGGTTGCGTTGTTGATCCCGTACCTGCTGATCGGCGTGATGGGCGGGGGAATGACGCTCGCCGAGATCACGGACGGAAGCGTGCCGAAATGGGCCGGAAGCCTGATGGTCTGCGCCGTCGTGATGACCTACGTCTCCTTCGGTGGGCTACGGGGGACGGCGTGGGCCAACACCTTGCAGACGATGGTGTTCATCGTGCTGGGCGGGGTGACGTTCTTCTGGATCGTCAGCCGGCTCGGCGGGCTCGAAGCGGCTCTCGATCGTGTCGCAGCCGACAACCCGGAGCTGCTGATCCGCGGCGACCGTGTCCAACCGTTGAAGCTGCTCACCTACGCGGCGATTCCGATGTCCGTCGGTATGTTCCCGCACATTTTCATGCACTGGCTGACCGCGCGACGCGCGTCCAGCTTCCGGCTGTCCTTCATCGGCTACCCGCTTTGCGTGGCGGCCGTCTGGCTCCCCAGCGTCCTGCTCGGTGTCGTCGGGACGAGCGACGTGCCGGGGCTCCGGGGTCCCGCCGCGAACTCGATCATGGTCCTGCTGATCGACAAGCACGCCCCCGAGATTCTCGCCGGTCTGCTCGCCGCCGGCGTGTTCGCGGCGATCATGTCGTCGCTCGATTCACAGACGCTGAGCCTGGGCACGATGTTCACGCACGACATCGTCCGGCACTATCGCAAGAACGACATGCCGGAGCAGACGCTGGTCCGCATCGGCCGTTTGTTCGTGCTCTCGCTGCTGGCGGTGACGTACGCGATCTCGCTCGTCGCGCCCAGCAGCATCTTCAAGCTCGGCATCTGGTCATTCACCGGGTACGCCTCCCTGCTCCCGCTGGTCGTGGCCGCGATCTACTGGAAACGGGCAACCCGGGGCGGGGCGATCGCCTCGATCCTCACCGTCGCGGGTCTGTGGATCTATTTCTTCTTGCGTGCCTGGTCGGTTCCCGGCTACACCGTGGCTGGCACGGGTGTGATGCCGGTCGCGGTGATCCTCGGGGCCGGAGCCATGGTGCTGGCCGTGGTCTCGATGGCGACACGACCGCCGGAGCGACCGGTTCTCGAGCGGTTTTTTCGATGAGGATCGAGGTTTACGAACGCGTGCTCGAGGGTTACCGTGCCCGCAGGGGGGCTGGAGGCGCCGGTGCGTGAGTTCAGGACGCAGAGGAAGATCGAGTTCGCCGATACCGATCTCGGCGGTATCGTGCACTTCTCGCGGTACTTCGTTTTCATGGAGACGGCGGAGCACCAGTTCCTCGACTCGCTCGGCACCAGCGTGCACCTCGTCGAGGGGAACAGGACGATCGGCTGGCCGCGTGTCAAGGTATCCTGTGAATACGCCGGTCCGGCACGCTACGGCGACACGCTCGACATCACGGTTCGGGTCCTACGCCGCGGCACATCGTCCGTGACCTATGGCATCGAGTTCGAGATCGACGGGCGCCGGGTCGCACGCGGCGAATCGACTTCCGTTCGCTGCGAGCTGGGCCCCGACATGAAGTCGATCCCGATCCCGGACGATCTCGGGAGGAAGATGGAGGAGGGCTGATCCCGTGGCCGACGTGAAGATCCAGGGCCTGGTCAAACGCTTCGATGCCGACGGCGCCGCGGTCGAGGTGCTGACCGGGGTCGATCTCGAGCTTTCCCGAGGCGACGCCCTGGCCATCACCGGCCCATCCGGCGCCGGCAAGAGCACGCTCCTGCACCTGATCGGAGGGCTCGACCAGCCGACCGACGGGACGATCGAGATCGACGGGCGGTCGATCCACGATCTTCCCGAACGCGAGCTGGCCCGTTTCCGCAACCGCACGGTGGGGTTCGTCTTTCAGGATTCGCACCTGTTACCGCAATACACCGTCCTCGAGAACGTGCTGGTCCCGACCCTGGCATTCGCGGATAGCGGATCCGGCGGCGCGCCCCGCGCCGAAGAGCTTCTCGACCGGGTCGGTCTGTCGCACCGCCTGACGCATCGTCCGGCCCAGCTCTCCGGCGGGGAGCGTCAACGCGTCGCCGTGGCCCGCGCGTTGATCAACGGGCCCTCGTTGCTCCTTTGTGACGAGCCCACCGGGAGCCTCGATCGCGCCGCCTCGAACGCGGTTGCCGACCTGCTGTTCGAGCTGCACGGCGAGGAGAACAACATCCTGGTCGTCGTGACCCACGACCTGACGCTCGCCGGGCGCTTCCCGCACCGCTGTGAGCTGGAGAACGGTCGGTGCTCCGCGCACTGATCCACCACTGGCGGATCCATCTCGCCGTCGTCGCCGGCGCGGCGGTCGCTTCGGCCGTCCTCAGCGGGGCGCTGCTCGTCGGCGACTCCGTCCGTGGCAGCCTGCGCGACCTGACGCTGGCCCGGCTCGGAGGGATCGACGTCGCGCTCGTCTCCGATCGTTTCTTTCGCGACGAACTTGTCGACGACCTGACCGCGCTCCCCGAGTTCGCGGGCCGCGCGGCGCCCGCGGTGGTCCTGCGCGGGGCGGCCGTACACGGCGACACCGGTTCCCGCGCGTCGAGGGTGTCGATCCACGGGATCGACGAGCGGTTTCCCGCCGTCCATGGATCCCGACCCGAGCTGGACCTGGCGCGCCGTCCGGGTCAGATCTTTTCATCCGCCGCGATCAGCGCACGCCTGGCCCGCGAGCTGGGGGCCGCCGAGGGAGACCCGCTCGTGCTGAGCTTCGGCCGTTTCAGCGCCGTGCCCCGGGATACCCTGATGGGGGAGACCGACGTCGAGGCGGTGCTCGGCACGTTGCGCGTCACGGTAATCGAGGTCTTGCCCGATACCGGGCTGGGGCAATTCGGGCTCCAGCCGACGCAGCAGGATCCGCTCGGCGTCTTCGTCGATATCGCCCAGCTCCAGCGCGCGCTCGATCAAGCCGGCAAGATCAACTCGATCTTTCTCGGCTCGCTCGACGGGCGGGCCGAGCCCGATCGCTGGCTCGAGTCGGTCATCCAGCTCCCGGATCTGGGGCTCGGCGTGGAGCGGCGGCAGGGCGCCTTCGACCTGATCAGCGACGAGTTCGTGCTACGCCCGCGAATCGATGACGCGGTCACCCGCGTTGCGGCAAAGCTGGGGACTCCGTCATTGCGCGTGCAGAGCTACCTGGCGAACCAGCTGCGCTTCGGGGACCGGACCATCCCGTACTCGCTCGTCGTCGCCCTCGATCGAACGGACGCACCCGGTGGGGCGCGTCTGGAGCGGCTGGACGGCGGTACGGTCGACGTGCCGGGAAGCCGCGAGATCCTGCTCAACGAGTGGGCGGCCGGTGACCTCGGCGCGGGGGTCGGGGACACCGTCGAGCTCGACTACTTCGCGGTGGGGCCGCGGGAGGAGTTGCTCGACCGCACCGTCGAGCTCACCGTCTCCGGAGTCGTCGCGATCCGCGGTCTGGGCGACGATCCGACGTTGACGCCGGAGTACCCGGGTATCCAGGAAGCGGAAGATCTGGCGTCGTGGGATCCGCCTTTTCCCGTCGACCTCGACCTCGTTCGCGACGAGGACGAGGCCTATTGGGACCGCCATGGCGCGACGCCGAAGGCGTTTCTCGGCGCGGCGACCGGTAAGGAGCTGTGGGCCACCCGTTTCGGCCACACCACGAGCGTACGCCTCGGCGCGGCTCCCGGCAGCACGCTCGACGAGACGATGGAGGCGTTTCGTGTCGCGATGTTGGAGGAGCTCCCGCCGGCCTCCGCAGGGATGGCGTTTCGGCCGCTGAAGGCCGAGGGCTTGACCGCGGCCAGGGGGGCGACCGATTTCGCGATGCTCTTTGTCAGCTTCAGCTTCTTCCTGATCCTCTCGGCGGCGCTGTTGATCGGGCTGCTGTTCGGGCTCGGTGTCGAGCGGCGCGCACGGGAAATCGGTTTGATGCTGGCCGTGGGGTATCCCGTGAGCAAGGTGCGCAACGGTTTTCTCGCGGAGGGTGCGGTCCTCGCGGCGACCGGAGCGGCGCTGGGGCTCGCCGGGGGTGTCGGGTACGCCTGGCTGATGATGGCCGGGTTGCGTTCGCTCTGGGTCGGCGCCGTCGGCTCGGCCCGGCTCTACCTCCACGTCGGCACGATCTCCCTACCCGTCGGTTGGGTCGTCTCGATGATCGTGATTCTCGGAGCGATCGCGATGACGGTGCGCCGCGTACGCAAGGTTCCGCCACCGCAGCTGCTGGCCGGATCGCTCGCCGCCGCGCGTGCGTCGAAGCACCGCCGCATCACTCCGGTGCTCGCCTGGGCGGGTCTCGGTCTCGCCGTCGCGATCGTGGGTTACGCCCTGGCGAGCGGCCAGACCGACAATCCGGGGCTGGCCTTCGGCACCGGCTCCATGCTGCTGATCTCCGGCCTGGCGTTCTTCGCGCTGTGGTGCCGCGGTTCGCGCTCCCG
>JBFFZZ010000151.1:0-7492 GCA_041568335.1 Candidatus Polarisedimenticolaceae bacterium
GCCGCTTCCCCTACTATATGAACGTGTACGGAATTCACACCGTCCACGGTCGCGCCCCGTCGATCGCCACGGGAATCAAGGTCACCAACCCCGATCTTTCCGTGTGGATCGTCTCGGGGGACGGCGACGCGTTCTCGATCGGCGGCAATCACCTGATCCACGTCCTGCGGCGCTACGTCGACGTCAACCTGCTCGTGTTCGACAACCGGATCTACGGCTTGACCAAGGGTCAGTACTCGCCGACCTCGGAGTTCGGCAAGGTCACCAAGTCCACGCCGTACGGGTCCCTCGACCGCCCGTTCAACCCCGTGTCGGTCGCATTGGGCGCCGGCGCCACGTTCGTCGCGCGGAGCATCGACATCCACGCAACACACATGAAGCGGACCCTGACCGACGCTCACGGCCACAAGGGGACGTCGTTCGTCCAGATCTTTCAGAACTGCAACATCTTCAACGACGGCGCCTTCGAAAAGATCCGCGAGAAAAAACTGCGCGACGACAATGTCATCGAGTTGAAGCACGGCGAGCCTCTGGTCTTCGGAAAGGACCGTGATCAGGGAATCCGCTGGGCCGGACCGGGCCGGCCCGAGATCGTGAAGCTCGGCAACGGCGTCGACGAGAAAGACCTCGTGATCCACGACGAACAGGGCACGATGGGCTACCTGATGACACTCTCGGAGATGAAGCCTCCGGAATTTCCGATGCCGATCGGCGTCCTGCGGTGCATCGATGCCCCGACGGTCGACGCCGGGATCCACGCGCAGATCCAGTCGATCACCGAGAAGAAGGGCCCGGGCGATCTCGAGAAGATCATCTACGCCGGTAACATCTGGACCGTGGATTAATCTGGAGCCTCAGATCCGGATGCGGTCCGGGCCCTCGAAATCGAAATCCCGGCGCGAGACGATGAGCGTCCTGCCGTTCTGGCGGCGCTTGCGGTAGCCGAACAGGTGGAAGATCTCGAGCGGGAACCAACGCGCGACGCGGGTGTCGACGACCAACCGCAGACCGCGGTCGTCGCTGCGGTGAACGCCGGGAAGCCACTGCAGGAGCACGTCGAGCCGCAGCCGCCGAAGCAGTGAGGACAACCGCAGCCAAAAGACGCGAACCGGTCGGGCGATGAAGAAGCCGTCCTCGCCTTTTCCCTGATAGAGCGGAAGCAGCATCAACCCCGATTCGCTGGCCCGGATCGGCCCGCTGCGGTCGTGGGCCACGACCTGTCCTTTTTCGATGGGAACGAAATTGTCGAAACCCGGAAGCATCTCGAACCCGTCCTGCGGCTCGATGGCGTGGCGGTAGCGCACCTCGATGACCGGCGGTACGCCGCGACTGGTCTCGCGGAGGATCGTCTCGTAGGGCCGTGAGTCGTCGCGGTCCTCGGGGACGAGCCCGGCGCGGCGCAGCGCGAGCCAGATCAAAGCCTCGAGTCGATCGACCGAGCCGTCGCAGTCGTGCTGGCCGGCCTCGACGCCCATCGTGATCAGGCCGAAGTTGTTGAGGTATTCGAGCAACGCGCCGTCGACCTGTTCTTCCAGCCCGAGGATCAACGGCAACGGGAACGAACGCGCAAACGACCGGTTGCGCAGGGTGTCGCCGACGGTCACGAAGGGCGGGCTGACGGCGGAGGTGGTGTGGAGATCGAGAAAATAGACCGGCCCCGTCGCGACATCGAGCGCGGCGCGAATCGCGGCCAGCACGTCGCGCTGCTCCGTGGCCTCGGCGGTGTCCAGCGTATCGAGCGCGGCGAGCTTCTCCGGCGTCCACTGGCGGTTGAGATCGCGATCGACGAAGCGCGTCTGCTCGGCCGCCGCCTTGAGATTGCCCACGAGAGCGACGAAACGGCCCCGCACCTCGATGGACTTGCGGTCGAGCCGGTCGAGGACGCGCTGCGCGGCACGCGCCCCGGCGGGCTCGTTTCCGTGCATCCCGGTCATCACGATCATCGTCGGACCGGCGCCGTTGCCGCGCTCACCGATCAAGCGTCGATGATGAACCGGTGCCTCGAGCACTCCACTGGAACGATCGGACACGTTGGAACCTAAGGGATGACCATGGTGGCTGTCGTTGTTGAAGGTCAGGAAGGAAAAGATACCGACATGCGGCCGCTCAGTCCAGTCCCCGTACGGTCTGCTCGAGGAGCTCCCAGAAGTCCCCGTCGGGAGCGAAATGCAGGTGACCGAAGCGGGCTTCCCGGGCGAATCGATCGACCTGATCGAGGAGCCGCTCCGCGAGATCCGGCAGCGCCCACGGCAGCGCGAGACACGAGGAGAGCGAGGCCGCCGCGGCGAGCCCGGTCATGCGCTCGGCGTGCGGCCGATCGGCCTTGAACAGCTTCCAGATACCGGCGATCGGGTAGCAGGTCTCGCCTGGCCGTGACCGGACGGTCTCCGCGTTGTCGAACGGGAGCGGTGGCGTGACCCAGCCCTCCGCGCCCGGCCAGACCATACCGAAGTCGTCACCCAGACAGACCGCGGGGCTCGAGAGCGCCACCGCGGTGCTCTTCCCCGCCCCCGACGGTCCGGCGAAGATCCATGCCCGTCGGTCGCGCAGCACGCCGGCCGAGTGCATCGCGAATCCGCCCCGCTCGGCGGCCATCCGCGCGGCCAGGATGCGGGCCGCGTTCTCGATCGAACGCGCGGGCGGTTCGCCCGATCCCGACTCGAGCGCCAGACGCCACTGCCCATCGACGGGTCCGAGGGCGAAGGCGTAGGACACCGCGAGCACGCCGGAGGCCGTCTCGTGCGCCTCGACGCGGTAGAGCTCCCCGGCCTGCGGCCGGTCCAGCCAACCCCCTGCCCCGGCGTCCGTGACGCGGATCGTCTTGTCGACCGGCAACCCCGAATCGGGATCGAGGTAGGGGCCCCAGCGGTGCGCGAGCGCGGCGGCGTGCTCGCGGGAGAGCCCCTCGAAACGAAGCGCCCGGTCGCCGATCGCGAGTTCCCGGACCTGCTCCCCACAATCGCCGAGCGCGTCGGAAAAACGGCGTATCGCTGCTTCCACCCGGGCAGTCTACAAGACGCCCGCTAGAATGCGACGGATGGCCACCTCCGAACCCCGCCCCCTGACCCGCGAGCTTCTGCTCGACTACTTCGTCCGCGCGGCGCGCCCGCGCGAGGAGTGGCTGGTCGGGATGGAGCTCGAGAAGATGGGGCGCGCCGCTCGTGACGGTTCGCCGCTTCCCTACACCGGGGAGGGCCCTTCCGTACGCAAGGTGCTGGAGTTCATCCAGGCGCGGCGCGGCGGATCGCCGATCATGGAGGGCGACCACCTGATCGGCCTCGATGCCGCGTGGGGCACGATCTCGCTCGAGCCGGGCGGCCAGGTCGAGTGGTCGTCGCGACCGGCACGGACCCTGGCCGAGCTGGAACAGCACCTCGACGGACACCTCGAGGTGATGCGCAAGGCCGAAAAGGCGCTTGCCGTGCGCTGGCTCCAGGAGGCGGTCGACCCCGTCGTCCCGCTCGACCGGATGCCCTGGATGCCCAAGGCGCGCTACGCGATCATGCGGCCGTATCTGGGCGCGCGCGGCCGCCTGGCGCATCGCATGATGACGCAGACGGCCAGCATCCAGGTCGCGTTCGATTACTCCGATCCGCACGATTGGCGCGAGAAGTTCCGCTTGGCGGCGTTGCTGGCGCCGGTGGCCAATGCGTTGTTCGCGAACTCGCCACGCATCGACGGCGCCGACACGGGCTACAAGTCGTATCGTGCGATCTGCTGGCAGCACACCGATCCGGCTCGCTGCGGGTTGCCCGAGATCGTTTTCAAGCGACACTTCAGCCTGGAGGCATGGCTCGATTACCTGCTGCACGTCCCGACGATGTTCCGCCACCGGGCACGCGGCCTGGTCCCCGCGGGGGGCATCCCGTTCTGCGAGCTGCTCGAGCGGACCGGTTGCGACGCGCCGCGCCACGAAGATTGGGAGACGCACATCTCGACGATCTTCACCGAGGTTCGCGCCTACACCTACATCGAGGTGCGCAGCGCCGACCTGGTGCCGGACGACCGCGCGTTCCAGGTGCCGACGTTCTGGACCGGCTTGCTCTACGACGAGGACTCGCGCGGCGCGATGCTGGAACGCTGCGCCGCCCACGACGACCATCCGATCTGGCGGCAGGCCCTTCACGACGCCGCCAAGCTCGGGCTCGACGCGACGGTCCCGGGCACGACCGTGCGCGAACTCGCGGCCGCAGCGATCCGGCATTCGATCGCCGGGTTGCGGCGCGGCGCGCCCTGTGCCGGCGCTGCGGACGGCTCGGTCCGTCCCCTGCTCGCGCTGGCGCGGCTGCACGGCCTGAACGTCGATTAACGCGCCGGCGCCGGTGCTTTGCTAGGATTTCGTTTCCCGAATTCCGGAATCGACTGCCCACGACGACCAGGAGCCCCGTCATGGCCTTGTCCAGCTACTTGAAGAAGCAACGCAACCGCCACCTCGGCGAGCTAAAAGAGCTGCTTGCGATTCCCTCGATCAGCACCGACCCCGACCGCGCGGACGACGTCAAGCGCGCCGCCAGGTGGGTCTCGGAGCGTCTCCGCAAGGCCGGTTGCACCAAGGTCAAGGTTCACACCACCAAGAAGCACCCGATCGTCTACGGCGAGTGGTCGGGCGCCCCGGGACGACCGACGATTCTCGTCTACGGGCACTACGACGTCCAACCGGTCGATCCGCTGGAGCTGTGGCAATCCGACCCGTTCACGCCGACGGTGCGCAGCGGCAAGGTGTACGCGCGCGGTGCGTCCGACGACAAGGGCCAGGTCATCGCCCACGTCAACGCCCTCGAAGCGCACCTTCAAAACGGCGGCTGTCCGGTCAACGTCAAGTTCCTCATCGAGGGTGAGGAGGAGATCGGCTCGCCGAATCTCGACGAGTTCATCGAACGCAACAAGAAGTTGCTGAGCTGCGATGTGGTGGTCGTCTCCGACACCGCGATGTTCGCCAAGGGGCGTCCGTCGATCTGCTACGGCTTGCGCGGTCTGGCGTACGTGGAGATCACCGTGACGGGAACCGATCGGGACCTCCACTCGGGGACCTTCGGCGGCGCCGTCGTCAACCCGGCCAACGCGCTGGTCGCGATGCTCGACAGCCTGAAGGATGCGAAAGGGCGCATCAAGGTCAAGGGCTTCTACGACAAGGTCGCGCGTATGACCGCCGCGGAGCGTCGCGCGTTCGCCAAGCTCCCGCACTCGGATACCCGGTTCAAGAAATCCATCGGCGCCCCGGCGCTGCACGGAGAATCGGGCTACTCGACGCTGGAGCGGATCTGGACCCGGCCGACGCTCGACATCAACGGTATCTGGAGCGGGTTCACCGGGGTGGGCGCCAAGACGGTGATCCCCGCGATCGCGCGAGCCAAGGTCTCGATGCGTCTGGTCCCGGACCAGACACCGCGCGAGATCGTGCGCAAGCTGACCCGTCACCTGCGCGCGGTCGCCCCCGAGTCCGTCAAGGTCGACGTCCGCGACCTGCACGGCGGCCACACCTGGATCACGAATCCGGACCGCCCCTCGTTGCAGGCCGCGTCGCGGGCGATGCAACGGGCGTTCGGCCGCAAGGCCGTGTTCGTCCGCGAGGGCGGCTCGATCCCGGTCGTCGCCACCTTCGACAAGAAGCTCCGCGTCCCCTGCGTGCTGATGGGCTTCGGTCTGCAGGACGACAACCTGCACGCCCCGAACGAGAAGATCGATGTCGATCAGTTCTACGGTGGAATCGAAGCCGCCGCCTACCTGATGGAAGAGCTCGGCGAGGTCGCCAAGCAGCGCGACAAGGCAAAAGCCCGGACCGCGCGGCGACGATGAGGGGCGGGCGCACACTCGCGCTCCTCATCGCGGCGCTGGCCGCCGCCGCAGCGCCCGGTCCCCGCGGGGACGACCTGGTGGTCTCGACCGCGATCAGCCTGAAAGAGCCGTTGCTCGAAGCGATCGACGAGTTCGCGATCAGCGCCGCCGGACAGGGCTTACCCAGGGTCGACGTTCACGCGGGCGGCTCCTCCATCCTCGTCCGGCAGGTGGTTCGCGGAGTTCCCGGCGATCTCGTGGTCGTCGCGTCGCGCGCGGACGCCGAGCATCTGGTCCAAGCGGGCCGGGCAAAACGGTCCTCCGTTTGCGTGCTCGCCGGCAATACGCTGGTGCTGGTCGTGCCGCGCGGCGGGCCGCGGCTCGAGGACTTGAACCAGCTGCGCGAGCCGCGGTTCGAGCGTGTCGCCATGGCCCATCCGCGCGCGGCACCGCTGGGCCGTTACACCGCGCAGGCGCTGGAGGCGGCCGGTCTGAAGGGGCCGCTGGAGGCCAAGCGGATCCCCGCCGAGCACGCCCGACAGGTCGTCGATTACGTCGTACGTGGCGAGGTCGACGCCGCGGTGGTCTACCGCACCGACGCGGCGCGCTTCGCGGATCGTGTTTCCGTCGCGTTCGAGATCGACCCGACGCTGCACGACCCGATCGAATACATCGCCGTCCTGCTCGATGACGGCGACCCGTGGAGCGAACGGTTGTTCACACACCTCTGTTCCGAAACCGGCCGCGCCCGGTTCGAGGACGCCGGCTTCAGGCCATGGCCTGGCCCGCGCTAAAGCTCTCGTTGACCGTCGCCCTCGTGGCGACCTCGTTCGTCGTGCTCTCGGGTACGGCCTTCGGCTGGCTGCTCGCCCGCGGACGCTTTCGCGGGCGCGAGCTGCTCGACTCCGTCCTGATGCTCCCGCTCGTGCTGCCGCCCACGGTGACCGGCTACTATCTCATCGTGTTGCTCGGCCGTCGCGGTCTGGTGGGGGCGCCGCTGTATGACCTGACCGGGTGGTCGATCCCGTTTTCCTGGAGCGCCTGCGTGATCGCCGCCGCCGTGGTCGCGCACCCGTTGATGGTGCGCGCCGCCCGCGGGGCGTTCGAGTCGATCGACTCACGCCAGCTGCTGGCCGCCGCCTCGTTGGGCCACGGTGGCGGATCGATCTTCCTGCGCATCGGCGTGCCGCTGGCGCGCCGGGGTCTCGCCGCCGGGGCGGTGCTCAGCTTTGCGCGTGCCGTCGGCGAGTTCGGCGCGACGCTGCTGCTCGCCGGGAACATCGCCGGACGCACCCAAACGTTGCCGCTGGCGATCTACGAGGCGCTGCAGCTGGGCGACGATCGTGCGGCGTTGGTGCTCTCGCTGGTGCTGACGGGGGTCTCCCTCGCGGCGATGGCCGGGATCTCCCGGCTGGGTCGAAAACCGTGAGCGGCTTTGCCCTCGATTTCTCGCTGACCCGGCGAAGCCCGGGCGACACGGGCTTCCGGCTCCGGGTCCGGCTCGAGACCGGCGGCGGGATCACGGTCGTCTCCGGACCCAGCGGCGCGGGCAAGAGCTCCCTGCTGCTGTCGATCCTCGGCGCGCTGCGGCCGGAGGCCGGCCGTATCGCGGTCTCCGATCGAACGCTGTTCGACGCTTCCGACGGGATCGATCGCCGCATCTGTGATCGGGGTCTGGGCATGGTGTTCCAGGAGGGCGCGCTGTTCCCGCACCTCA
>JBFFZZ010000152.1:0-7477 GCA_041568335.1 Candidatus Polarisedimenticolaceae bacterium
AGCATGTCCGGCACCGGCTTTCGGAAGGAGGCGTCTTTTGTCTCTGGCTTCCCGCCTACCATCTCGATACGGCGACCTTTCGAGCCGTGGTCGCGACGTTCCTCGAGGTCTTCCCGGCGGGCACGCTGTGGCATGCGCAGGGATCCGACTACTTGCTGGTCGGTGCTGCCGATGCACTCGTCGTCGATCCCTTCGCGCTGGCTCGTCGGATGACATCCGGCGCCGTCGCCGTCGAGCTGGCGAACCTGGGGATCGTCGGGCCGTCGGATCTACTGGCGAACTTGGTTCTCGACCCCGATACCATCATCACGTTCGCCGACACACCGGTTCGCAACACGGATGACAACGCCTTGCTCGAGTTCATCGCCCCACGAAGACTGCTGGCGAATCCGGGTGAGGCCGAGCTGCTCCTGACCCTCGAGGAGTCCCGTGGAACAACACTGGGATTCTTCCGGCCGGAGCCGTCGTGGCTCGACGACGCGCGCTCCGCGCGCTCCGCCCGCGGGTCGGCGATCCGATCCGGGCTGTTCTTCTCGACCGGGAGAACCCAGGAGGGGATCGCGGCATTGCGCGAGGCCGCGGCGGCCAATCCGTCGGATCTCTTCGTCGAGCAAACGCTGGCGGCCAACCAGCGGCACGCGGACGAGCTCGCCCGGGCCGGCCGGATCGACGAGGCGATCGCGCGTTACCGTTTTCTGCTGGACGTCGCACCGGGTCGTGTCGCGACGCGCGAGGGCTACGACGCGCTGATGCGGCTGGCGGAGTAGGACGGATCCATCTCTCGAAGTGAATCAGTACAGGGTGGCGCCTTCCCCGTATTCACCGACCAGCCGGTCGACCTCTTTGAGGATCAGCTCCTTGCGGGCGAGCACGGCGGCGATCTCCTCTTCCGTCAGCCACTCGCCGACCAGCTCGTTCATCGTCTCGAGATCGAGAGCCTTGACCTTCTCGACGAACTCCTTGGGGAGCCGTTTCATCAGTTTCGGCCCTTCGCGGTGGCGTTCCGTGAAGATCAGGCTCTTCTGGTGTTTCTTCGAAAAGCGGAACGATCGCGAGTGATCGATGAGGATCATCTTCCAGTCTTCGGTCAGCAAAATGTTGCGCAGGTGGCGATCCTCGTTGGCGATCAGGTTGTCGAAGGCACGCTGGAGGTAGACCCGCTTGTTGAAGTTGTCGACCTTGTTGCCGGGGGGCGTCAGGCCCTGCGCCGTCATCTGCTCGAAGTCGATCCACACGTTGAGCCACAGCTGGGCCGAGCCGAGGCTTCCCTTGAACCGTTTTGCGACGGTCGGAGGAACCATGTCGGTGCCGAGGTACTTGTCGAGCTCATAGGCGGCTATCTCGTACTTCCAACCCTCGACAAACCCCTTGACCCGGCCCTCGGGATTCTTCCACAGGGCGTCTCTCGTCTTGTCCCCCAGCTTCAACGTGAGCCTGTACGGTTCGGTTACGGCGTCGGAGGCGGACATTTTTTCGTCGGCGACGATTTCGGCGTCTCGAAGAAACGATTCCGATTCGGCGCGCATGTCCAGCTCGTCGTATGGAATCTGAGCGGCGACCGGAGCGGCAAACGCCAGCGCCAACGCAAACGCAGTAAACCCGTTGTGCAGACCCATGGAAAACCTCCTCCTCAAGGATGAGTGGGAATTCTACCTCGATTCCCCCGACCCGTCTCGTGTCTGTTGGTCCATAATGTGCGCCCATGGGCGCGAGCACCATCGAAACTCGATTCCTGCGGCTTTTCAATCTGCAGCCCGGGCAGGGGGCGCGGACATTCCTGTCCGCCCTGTACCTGTGCCTGGTGATCACCACCTACATGATCGTGAAGTCGTCCAGCAAGGGGTTGTTCCTCGAGCGCTTCGGGTCGGGCGCCTTGCCCTACGCGACCATCGCGATCGCCGGCCTCGTCGGGATCTTCGTGGCCCTTTACATCCGGGTCGCCCGGAACGTCCAGGCCGCCCAGCTCGCCATCGGGACGCTCGGGGTGTTCATCGCCAGCTGGATCGCGTTCTGGTGGCTCGAGCGCGGCGGCGTCGACGAGGCGATCGCCGTGTTCTTCGTCTGGGTCGGCATGTACGGCGCCATCGCGGCGACCCAGGTCTGGACACTGGCCAACGAGCTGTTCACGACGCGCGAGGCCAAACGCGTGTTCGGCGTGGTCGGGGCCGGGGGGATCTTCGGCGGCGTCACGGGCGGGTTGTTGACCACCTACCTGGCCAAGACGATCGGCGCCTCGAACCTCCCGCTGGTCGCCGCCCTCCTGCTGGCGGTCGCCGCGGGCATCGTGTTCATCCTCAAGGGTTACCGCATCCCGACGCGAACCCGCGCGGAGCAGGAGCCGCCGCCGCGTCAGCTTCTCGACAGCCTCAAGATCGTCTCCAACTCGCCGCACCTGCGGCTCGTCGCGATGCTCGTGCTCGTGACGGCGCTGGCGACCAAGATGGTCGACTGGCAGTACAACGCGATGCTCGAGCTCGAGCTCAAGGACAAGGACAGCATCGCCGCGTTCGACGGTGCGTTCAACTCGATCGCCGGCGTCATCGGATTGCTGTTCCAGACGCTGCTGACCAGCCGGTTGCTCGTCGTCTTCGGCCTCGGGGGCACCATCCTCGCTTTGCCTCTGGTGCTGACCGTCGGGACGGCGGTGCTGATTCCCACGCTGACGTTGTGGGCCGCGGTCATCGCCCGCGGCGGGGATGCGACGCTCAAGCACTCGATCGATCGTTCCAGCCGCGAGCTCGTCTATCTCCCGGTGTCGCGCTCGATCAAGGTGCAGGCCAAGTCGGCGATCGACATGGTCGTCGATCGTACCGGCGACGGGCTTGCGGGCTTCACCCAGGCGGGTGTCCTGATCCTGTTGTCCGGGCTGTCGCTCGTGTCGGCCGTGCGTGTCATGGGCATCGTCAACCTTTTCTTCCTCGCGTTGTGGTTGCTGATCGCGATCCGGCTGCGCCGTTCCTACGTCAACGAATTGTCACGCTCGATCGCCGAGGGACGCGTGGAGGTGGGGAGCTGGCACGAGGCCATGGCGGGCTCCGATACGATGACCGCGGTGGCGCGGGCGCTGGACTCCGACGATCCGGAAAACACGCTCGCGGCGCTCGATCTCGTCGCGGCCAACCCGCAGTGGGATCTGACCGAGACGCTGGGCAGGCTGGCTCGGAGCGACAACCCCAGCGTGCGCGCACGCGCGCTGGCGATCCTGCTCGATCCCGAAAACCCCGATCTTCCCGAGGGCGTCACCGGCGCGTTCGAGCGCGAAGACCAGAACCTGCTCGCCGAGTGCATCGACCTGCAGATGGCCGCCGATCCCGAGGAGCGCACACGGCGCGCGCGGGCGATCCTCGATCGCGCGGGGGGCGCGGCCCGCGGTGCCTGGATCGCTCTGATGGTGCGGCGGTTGGGACCGGAGTTCCGGCCCGTCGCCCGCGATCTTCTACGGCAACTTCTCGACGAGTCGTCGCCCCGCGATGCGCGCGAAGTGGCGGCGACCGCGATCGGGATGGTGCCCGTCGAGAGCGGGATGGCCGATCTGTTGCCGGGGCTGCTCGAGGACGCCGACCACAAGGTCGCCTCGGCGGCCGCGCGATCGGCGGGCTCGATCGGGGGTGACGAGCACCTCGCGCGCGTCGTTCCGTTGCTCGGACGAACGGCAACGCGGCAGGCCGCGCGGATGACGCTTCAGGCTCGCGGGGACGCCGCGATCCCCGTGTTGCTGGAGTCGGTCGAGCGTGACGATCTGGATCCGCGAGCCAAGGCCAAGATCCCGCTGGTCCTGTCGGGGATCGATTCCCCGGAGGCGATGGCAGGGCTCGCCCGTTTACTGGCGGTGGACGATCTGCAGATGGTCGCCGCAAGCAGCGAGGCGCTCTACCGGGTGCGGCTCAAGAAGCCCGATGGTGCGATGATCCCCGCGCGCGAGGCGCGCGACCTGATCCTCGCGCAGGCCGCGCGCTGC
The DNA here is from genome assembly GCA_041568335.1 of Candidatus Polarisedimenticolaceae bacterium. Classification (GTDB taxonomy): domain Bacteria; phylum Acidobacteriota; class Polarisedimenticolia; order Polarisedimenticolales; family Polarisedimenticolaceae; genus WVWW01. Next base: position 3,959 of record JBFFZZ010000152.1, read on the forward strand.
TCGCGGCTGATCAAGTTCATTCAGATCCTCGAGCTGGACCCGCCCGAGCAGCAGAGCGCCGCGTGGCAATTGACACTCGATTCGCTGCGCTCGGCTTACGCGCGCCACCACCTGGCCGTGTTCCAGACGTTGTGCCTGTGCTATTCGCCGCGGCACATCGTGAACTGCCGCCGAAGTCTCGTGGACAAGAACCTCGAGCTGCGTGCCAACGCCGCCGAGTTGCTGGACAACCTGGTACCGCGTAAGCTCTGGCGGGAGCTCTTGCCGGTCCTGTATCGCGAGGAGTTCGGCGACGACAGGAGCAAGCCGGCCGGTGGCCCGGCCGAGTCGCGCAAGACCGTGAAACGGCTGATGGAAGGCGAGGACCCGTGGCTGGCGGAAGTCGCCGCGCACCTGAACGACGAGCGCGAGAACGGGGCGCGGACGAGCGGGGGGAACGAGATGGGCGTGTTGACGGTCGTCGAGAAAGTCGTCGCGTTGCAGGGCGTCGAGGTGTTCAAGGACACGCCGCCGGAGCAGCTCGCCGTGGTCGCCGCCATTGCCGAAGAGGTGCAGCTCCCCACCGGGACCGAGATCGCGCGCCAGGACGACCCGCCGGGCGACATGTGGGTCCTGCTGGACGGCTCGGTCACGGTCACGCGCGACGGCAACAAGCTCGGCGAGCTCGGCAAGGGTGAGGCGCTCGGCACCTGGGCGCTGTTCGAAGACGAGCCGCAGCAGATTACCGCCACGGTTTCGGCGGAGACGCACGCGCTCAAGATCGACCGCTGGGCGTTCGACGAGGCGATCGACGAGCACCCCGAGATTTCACGCAGCCTGATCCGCCAGCTGATTCGCAGGATGCGAAAGCTGGCCGGCTAGCACGGGAGAACAACGATGTCCGACGGTCGTGTCGTCCTGGTCGACGACGAAGAGATGGTGACCCAGAACCTGGAGATGCTGCTCAGCATGGAGACCTCCTACGAGGCGGTCACCTTCAACCAACCGGTATCGGCGTTGGAATACCTGAAGCAGAACGAGGCCGATGTCGTGCTGTCGGACTTCATCATGCCCGAGATGAACGGGCTGGATCTGCTGACGCAGGTCAAGGAGGTTCAACCGACCTGCTCCCGGCTGTTGCTGACCGGTTACGCGGACAAGGAAAGCGCGGTGCGCGCGATCAACGAGGTCGGCCTGTTCCAGTACCTCGAGAAGCCGTGGGAGAACGAGTTCGTGATGATGACCTTGCGCAACGCCGTGGAGCGCAGCCGATTGTTGAAGCAATTGCAGGACAAGACGCAGTCGCTGGACACCTTCCGGGAGGAAGTGTGGAAGATGTTGATCTGATCCCGGCCGGGGAAGCCAGCGTGGAGTTGAACCGATTTCTCGATCAGATCCCACAGGCCCTGAGTCGCCTGTCGGTCGATCTCACCGTGAAATGGCAGAGTCACACCGCGCGCGAGGAGCTCGGTGACGGTCGGGGAAACCCCTGTTACCGGGCGCACTTCGGCCGCGAGAGCCCCTGCCCCGGTTGCAACGTTGCCGAGGTGATCGCCAAGCGATCGACCGGGAGCTGGTTCCTCAGCGAGGAACGTGACGGAAGACCGGCGCATTTCGAGGTGACCGTCGCGCCGGTTTGCGACGAGGACGGCAAGGTCGTCGAGCTGATCGAGATCCTGCGCGACGCCACGCTGAGCTTCGCGGTCGAGAAGCACCTGATCTCCACGTCGGAGCAGCTCGAAACGGAGGTCGAGACACGGACCCGCGAGATCGGTCTGCTGTCCGAGCAGACCGATCAGCTGCGGGAGAACCTGAAGGCGCTTCGCGAAGATCAATCGGCGCTGATCCAGACCGAGAAGATGGCGTCCGTCGGCCGCCTCGCCGCCGGGCTGACCCACGAGATGCACACGCCGCTCGGGGCGCTGATGTCCAACGCCGAGATGCTCCGTCGTTGTATCGACCAGCTGCAGGAGACAACGGCGGGGATGCCGGATGTGCCCGTGCTGGCAAAACAGGTGGCCACGGCCGCCAAGCTGCTGGACCTTCAACGGTTGGCCGCGGAGCGGATGAAAAAGATTCTCGGGAGCCTGCGGATCTTTGCCCACCTCGATAAAGCCGAGGTCGAGGAGTACGATCTACACGTGGGGATCGACGCCGCGTTGGCGCTGCTGTCCCACTCGATGCGCGGCCGTGTGGAGGTCGAGAAGGACTACGGCGATCTCCCGCAGGTGATCTGCCGGCCCGACGCCATCAATCAGGTGTTCATGAATCTGCTGGAAAACGCATCCACGGCGATCGAGGGCGAGGGCCGCATCGCCGTCCGGACGAGACTGCTCGACGACCAGCGCGTCGAGCTGGTCTTCGAGGACAGCGGCAAAGGCATCCGGCCCGAGGATCTCGGCCGTGTCCTGGAGCCGGGCTTCACCACCAAACCACGGGGTGTCGGCACGGGATTGGGGCTGGCGATCGTCAAGAGCACGATCGACGACCACCGCGGCACGATCGAGCTGACGAGCCGTCTGGGTGAGGGAACCACGTACCGCCTCAACGTGCCCGTGCGAGGGATGTCGTGAGACGGCTCGCTTTGTCGTGGGTCTTGCTCGCGGTTTGCGCGGCCCCCGCGGCCGGCGAGCAGCTCGGCAAGTACGAGTGGGACGGGGTCGAGCGCATCGTCGCCGTCGGGGACGTGCACGGCAGCTTCGACAAGCTGACGCACCTGTTGCGTGGCGTGCATCTGATTGACGACTCCGACGACTGGATCGGCGGCGGTGCCCATCTGGTTGTCGTCGGCGACCTGATCGATCGCGGGGCCGGCGGGCGAGCCGTGCTCGATCTGTTGCGCAAGCTGCAGGAGCAGGCACCCGGAGCCGGTGGGCGCGTGCACGTGCTCAACGGCAACCACGAGGTGATGAACCTCGTGCGCGACCTGCGCTACGTCAATCCCGCGGCCTACGCCGATTTCGCCGCCGAAGAAGACGCCAAGCAGCGCAGGACCGCGTTCAAACGTTTCAAGCGCCGCCACGACGGAGGCGATGTCGAGGCCGCGTTCGAGCAGCGCTACCCGCCGGGGTACTTTGCGCGTCTGGAGGCGTTCAACCCCGACGGCGAGTACGGCAAATGGCTTCTCGACCAGCCGATCCTGGTCAAGATCAACGGCGTGCTGTTCGTCCACGGCGGGCTGACCGAGCGCATCGCGGCCCTGGGGCTCGACGAGATCAACCGCCAGGTGATGTCGATGCTGAAGCGCCATCTCAAGGTGCGCCGCAAGCTCGAGTCTCGTGCCATCGTCGACGATCTGATGTCGTTCCGCGACGCGCAGCGGTCGACCCAGCGGTTCTACGAGCGCAACCGCAACAGCCTGGCGGCCCGCAGCTGGGTCGAGGCCGCGTTCGAGTTCGGAGAGATCGCCGAAGCCGAGCTGTTCGGTGTCGACGGGCCTCTGTGGTACCGCGGGAACTCGCTGGAGAACGAACGCATCGAGCGCGAGCGGCTGGCGGCCACGCTCGAGATCCTCGATGCGCGGGCCCTCGTCGTGGCCCA